>DKQD01000109.1:16807-44086 GCA_002474345.1 Bacteriovoracaceae bacterium UBA7317 | reverse complement strand
ATAAACCGTTACGATGGGCCTAAAGGACTTTTTAAGATAAAGAGTAAAAACCTTGCTCAGCTTTTCCTCGAAGGTAATAAAGGAAAAACCTTAGAGTTTGATGAACTGACAAATATCACTTTAGTTAAAGTTTCTAAGAAAAATGTCCTAGTAGAAAATAAGGAAAAGTCTAAAACAGAGACTCTTGAAAAGACCTTATCTTATGGTTTTATAAGGTCACTGAACAAAGACCTTTTAAATAATTTAAAAAATAAACATAAAGTTAAAATTTTTAAAAACTTTTAATTAAACTTACCTAAAATAAAAATGAAAAAATTTGCTGTAGATGAAAACTGTATAGCCTGCGACGCCTGCACAATTGAGGCTCCAGGCTTTTTTTCAATGAATGAAGATGAAGGGTGTGCCTTCGTCTCCACCCAACCAAAGAACAAATCTGAAGAAGAACTTTGTAATGAAGCCCTGGAAGCTTGCCCGGTTGAGGCAATTAGCTTCACAGAGGGCTAATCAATAAGTCTAATTACCTTTTGATATTTAAAACTTCCTGGAGCATCTGATCAGCAGTTTGGACGGCCTTTGCGTTAGCAGAGAAGTTTCTCTGACTAGTCATTAAACCAACAAACTCATGAGCAATATCAACATTTGATAGCTCTAGAGATTTTGATAGTATATCTCCTCTCCCGCCTTCATTAGGTTTACCCATAGTTGCCTGACCTGAAGAATAACTCTCTTTAAAAAGGTTTTTCCCTTTCTTATAAAGACCTTCATTATTATCAAATTTAGCAATGGCAATTTGGGCAACGTTTTTTACTTGTCCATTGTTATAAACCGCAGAAAGAACACCATCATCATCAAAAGCTAGACTGGTTAAAGTCGCAGCACTATAACCATCTTGGGAGTGTCTATTTACAGATGAAAAAGATCCATATTGAGTAATCGCCTGAGATCCATCGCCATCCTCAGCTAAACTTTCGCCAAAGTTAAATTCAATCTTTTGATCCGGCTTTGCACCCAGGTTAAAGTTAAAGCTGTTTTCATCTACAACCTCTTCCTGCAGAAGCCCATCTCCAGAAAAAATTAACTTTCCTGTGGCCATTTCGACCATTTTTCCTTTTTCACCATCTACAGCATCGGACCCATCTACTGTTACGTGATACTGCCACTGATTTGTGTCAAGCTTGTTATAATAAACTGTTAATAGCCTTGCTGTACCCACGTTATCGTACACGGTTACACTATTTGCAAAAGAAGATGTTTCATCAGGGTCATTTATATCAAACTCTTGAATTTTTGCTCTAGAATCCAGGTTCATATCAAATGTAACTTTACTTGTAGCAAGAGCAGGAATAGTAGAACCACTCATTTTAATGGGCTCTAACTTATTTATAAACTTACCGTTTCCATTACTTGGAAAGCCCATAACATTATAGTTATCTGAATTAACTAATTCTCCCTTCTTATTAAAGTGTAGTGATCCATCACGGGTAAAGCCTTTGCCAAACTTTGCTTTAACCGTAAAAAAGCCATCTCCATGGATCGCAAGGTCAGTATAACTATCTGTCCTTGAAATATCACCCTGTGAAAACATTGGCTTAATGTGGGCCAGCTTTGTACCAACTCCAAATTGATCCCCACCATCAATTCCTTTCAAACTTAAAGATAAAACATCCTGAAATTCTCCCCTAGAAGCCTTAAACCCCGTAGTTTGTGAGTTAGAGATGTTGTCACCTATAATGGACATGTTCTGACCCATGGACTTTAAACCTGAAATCCCAATATTAAAAGACCTTAATATGGCCATGAACCCCTCCTAGGTACAACTGATTGGTTTTTAAAGCTCTCTAATTGATTAACTAATTCATTACATTTTTATATTTATTTAATGCTTCCTTATTAACTATTTTTTCGGGACGATTCAAATTAGATAAATTCTTCTTATCAATCTTTTTTTCATTAGCAAGATTGAAACTTTCAACATCTCTTAAGAAGATTTTCTTCCCGGTTTTTAGCCAAAGGACTGTTTCACCATTTTCAAAAGTAACACCGTTGACTACACCTTTAGATTTTACTTCAGTTGCAACTGGTGTAGCATTTTTATCCCATGCAAATATTTTAGCTTTATAAGTTCCAGGAGGAACAAGTTGTTTATCCATACCTATCCCGTCCCACTTAAAAACATGATTTCCTTGACTATGGCCAGGTAACTCTTGTTGGAAAGCCATTTGTCCTTTTTTATCCATAAGCCTAACGATAACTTTATCCGAGTTGTCCGAAACGAAGAAAGGAACTTGAACTTCAGAACCACTTCCATCTATTTTTACAGAAGTACCTTGTGTCATTACTTCTTTACCTAAAAAGCTTGCTCCATAAAATTTATCTTGAACCTCAGGCTTGGGATTTAGTTTTCCCAATTTAGAGTTCAAATTAACGAGTTGTTCCAGCGAAGAAAATTGCGCTAATTCAGCGGAAAATTTATGCTGATCCATTGGTTTCATAGGGTCTTGATTAGCTAGTTGGAAAGTTAAAAGTTCTAGGAATTCATTTTTTCCAATCTGATTATGCTTTCTTCGATCAACGAATTTTACACCACCGTTCATATTTTGTTTACCGGTGATGGTATTTAAGTCATCACCAACATTTTCATCTCTCCTGACAGCTGGGCCTGGATTTTTTTTAATATTTGCAAAAGGGTTTGAGCCCTGATCAGGCCTTCCAATAGCTGGCATTAACTATCCATCCTTTCCTTGTAAAGCTCCCAAAGTTCTTTTCTTCGTTGAGAGTCATCTTTTCTTCTTTCATCTTGATCACTGTATTTATGACCTTTTCCGTTTTCAAAATTTTGATTCTTTTCACTGTCAAACGAATTATTAGATTCATTAACTGAATCAGAACCAGCTACAATTTTCATATCACTAACTTTTAGACCAAGATTTTTCAAATTATTAGATATCTCACTTTCATTTCTTGCAAAAAATAATCTACCATCATCTGTTCCTGTAAGAATTTTGATGTCAATAGACTTATCAGAATTTGCAGTAACATCTAGTTTAAATTTTCCAAGAAGGTCATGCTTAATAGTTAAGCTAAGACTTTCATCTGTTTTATTATAGTGACCTTTAATATAGTCACCTACCCTATTTACTAGAGCTTCGAGTGATTCATTTCCTGACGTTATTTCTAAGGGTAAAGATTTACCAACTGAGATTTCTTTGAATATATTTGAGCTCTTGTTTGAATTGATACCAACTTTTGGTGAGAAACTATCACTATTTTCACTAGATTCAATGTTCATTAGTTCTTCTGATTTTTCATTTTTTGTAGATTGAATCAGCTTTGTATTACCAGGTACATCTCTCATTTGAGACTTTTGAATTAAGTTTAATCTATTGATATCGTCTATATTTTTAGTTTCCTTTAAACTATCTTGTTCAGATAAATTCAAATACTTATTTAAGCTATTTAAATTCGGTTTTTTAGTATTGAACTTATTTTTGAGGAAGATAATATCTTCTGATGATTCGATTTTATCTTGAGAAAGAACTTTTTTATCATTTTTTCTAGATTTAATTTCATTCAATTGATATATATTTTTACTTAATAAGTCTTTGTTATTAAACTTTTCATTTCTTTTTGAATCTTTTAGATTATTTATAAAATCCTGATCATTATTTTTATTAAAGGACCCTAATTTAATATTCCTTTCTTTATTACTAGCGATATCTTTGTCATTATTATTAATAATCTTATCAATTAGTTTTTTTTCATTATTATCTAAACTCTCATGTTTTATTGTATTTTTCTCAATTAAGAATTGTCCGTCTTTAATCTTTTTAAAAGTTAAAATATCGTCATTATCTTTTTTAAAAATAAAATTATTATTTCTTAAAAATTCAGATATTTTTTCTTTTGAGAGCGGAGTAACCAGGTCAGAAATAATGGCGCTTTTATCAGTAAACTTAAAAGAAGAGATGAAATCAATCAATTTATCAATTTGTTTTTGATTTATTTTGAAGTTTGGAACTAATTCTTTAAAAATATTTCCATTTTTGTTATCGAAGAAAAATATAGTTTTTTCGTCTGCTATTTTTAAAGTATTTTTAATTTCATTGATAAAGTCTTCTGAGTTTAAATTGGAGATCGCTTTAATTAGGTTGGTATTTTTTTCATCAGATAATTCAGACAATAATTCATTTTGTTGTTCATCAGATTTAATTAATTTATCAGGTGAAATATACATTTCAAGAAGTGAATCAAAAAGGTTATTATCACCTTCTTTATTCTCAGAATCTCCCGGCGCAGACTTACCTTGGATGGGTGAAGTAGGAACCGTCATGTTTAATAATTGAGATAGTTGCATAAACCTTCTTCATGGCATACAGTGTTACTCCTATCTTTTCATATTGATGTATTGTTTTTGAAGCCTGGAAGATATTTCCTTTGTCATTAAGTTAAAGATTTTACTCACTTTTACAGAATCTAAAGCTCCTAAAATTTTTAGAGCTATATCATTTTCCTGCACACTTAAAAGTTGTGCCGCTGCCTGGGGTCTCATATTAGAAATAACTTCAACCATGTGATTTAGTCTTTTATTTTTTTCTAAGTCTTGCTTATCTAAACAGGAAATAATTTTACTTTGTTTTTTTCTAAAATCTTTTATGCTTTTTTCAAAATTTTTTTTCATTAATTCAATTTTCTCTTTCTCCCTTTTTAAATTTAACTCTATTAACTTTAAGTCTTCTTCTTTTTTAAAAAGCTCTTTAGAAAAACCTAAAATTTTAGATCGACCTATTTTTTTTAATTTTTTTTCTAGCTCCTTCATAACATAATCTTTCAACTGTTTATCGGTATATTCTTTGACGTTTTTCTTTTTAGTATTTTTCCCCTCATTTTTATCGGTAACATCATCTTGTGAAAAAACCTGGGAATTATTAAATCCAATAACGCAAAAGATTAAAATAAATATTTTTTTTAATTTTATAAAGTAATTCATATTTTTTTCCTAGTTTTATTCATTAAAAATGTTTCTTCAGCCTCAGCTTGAATATACTTTTGATATTTTAATGAAAATTTCTTAAACTCTTTTTCCCTAATTTTTTGAAATGTTTTAATTTCTGATTTCTTTTTTATTAAAATATCTTTTTTGCTATTAATTTCCTCATCTAATTTAATTATTTCATTTTTAATCATGTCAATCTTTATCCGAATGCCTTTGAATACTGGTGGCATGAGTGATAATAATTTACCTTCAGTTAAGTTATTGTTTTCAAATGGCAACTCAAAAGCTCTTGAAAGCTCTTTATTATATCTACTTATTTCATTTATCAGTTTAGTTTTTTTAGATGTTAAATTACCTATTTCAAACATTATTTTCTTTTCTTCTGAAATAGCTAAATTCAAAATGGTCTGAAGACTGAAACTAAAATTTTTCATTAATTAGACTCGTTCATCTCTCTTCAAAGCTTTGAGCTTTTTGAACAATATGAATCATCCTTTCAAGCATTTGATCTATCATTAAAATCTCAGAAGAATCTTGATTTTGTCTAACCAAATCCATGAGATCATCGTAAACTTCAATGGCCTTATCAATTCTGGGGTTACTTCCCTTAACGTACGCTCCAACGTTAATTAAATCTTCATTTTCTATGTAAGAAGATAATAAATCTCTGAGATCTGATGCTATAATCTTATGTTCTTTAGTTACGATTTTATTCATAACCCTAGAAAGTGATGACAATATATCAATAGCGGGAAAATGATTTTTATTGGCCAAGTCTCGACTTAATACAATGTGACCATCCGAAATTGCCCTAATTGAATCGGAGATAGGCTCATCCATATCGCCACCTTCAACAAGTACGGTATAAATACCTGTTATGGTCCCAGAGTTTTTTTTGGTACCAACTCGTTCCATTAATTTTGGTAATTTGGCAAAAATAGAAGGACTATAACCCTTTTGCCCCGGGAACTCACCAGCGCTTAATGCAATTTCTCTTCCTGCCATTGCAAACCGTGTAATGGAGTCCATCATAAGAAGGACATCTTGGCCTTTATCACGGAAATATTCCGCAATCGTGGTTGCAACATAAGCTGATTTCATCCTAATTAAAGGAGAAGTGTCAGATGTAGCCGAAATGATAATAGACTTTTCAAGACCTTCTTTACCCAAATCATTTTCAATAAATTCAAGAACCTCCCTACCCCGTTCTCCAATTAATGCAATGACATTAACATCAGCTCTAGTATTTCTTGAAATCATACCCAAAAGAACGGACTTACCGACACCAGAACCTGCCATAATAGAAATTCTTTGTCCTTTACCAACAGTAAGAAATCCATTAATTGAGTTAATTCCTAAATCTAAAGGTCTTCTAATTTGTTTTCTATCCAAAGGGTTTATTGGTCTACCGTAAATGGATCTCAACTCGAATGGGCCTTCTAATTCACCTAATTGGTCAAGCGGTTCACACTTGTAATCAAGAACTCTGCCTAGCATTGAATCTGTTATTTTTATTTCTGTAGTTAAATCTCTTAGAAAGACTTTTGTTTCAGAGTTTATACCTGTAAGTTCTTCATAAGGCATCGCAACACATTTATTGCCCTTTATTGCGATGACTTCTCCAAAACACTTTTTTCCAAAATCTGTAACAAATTCTACATTACTTCCAAGAATGGCTTTTGATAAACTTACCTCATATGAGTTACCCAAACTACTTTCTACTTTCCCAATTTTTTGAAAAGGACTTTTATTTTCGAACTGTTTATAGATAGAAGGAATATCAATGAAAAAATCTTTATTCATTTCCTGGATCAACCTTTAAATTTCCAAATATTTTATTTATAATTTCAAATTGTTCTTCCTGGGTCCCTTTAATGATTCCATTATCTGACTCTAGAATCATTCCTTTTGCATCAGAATCATGATTCATTACCAATCTGACATTAGTTAACTTTCCTACATTTCCCTCAATTTCTTCTAAAACTTCTGGCATCTTATCAAAGTCTTCTTTACTCACATGTAAAATGAGATTGGATTTAGAATCTACTTCTGAGATTAGCTGTTCTAGTAATCTTTTAATATAGTCATCATCATCTTTTAATTCTCTTTGTAAAACCCATTTAGATAAGTCTTTAATCAAGTTCAAGATATCATTTTTTTGCTTCGTAAGAATTTTTTTATAACCCTTTTGCAAATCGATAATCATATCAGAAAGGGAAATTAACTTCTCATCAGCATCGCCTCTAGTTTTTTCAAATATTTCTTTCTTCCCTATTTCTAAACCTTCTAATCTACCTTCATCCTTTGCATCTTCTTTTATAAGATCAACCCTCTTTTGAACTTCTCTTAAAATCTTTTTTTCTCTCTCTATCTCTTCTTGCCTTTTTAAGCCTCTATGCTCTTTAACCACAGGTGTAATGTTAAAATTTTTCTCCTCCGCTAATTTTCTTTCTTGAATTAGAATTTCTTCTTTAATTAAGTCCTCTCTTTTAATTACTCCCTTTAAATCTTTAAACTCGTAATCATTAGCTATATCTTCTTCACCCTTTGGTTCTTTAAAGGGTTTAAAAGTATAATCTTGAACATTAAAATCAATTCCTGAAAAGAAATTTTCTTTTTCCAATCTTAAATCCCCAAAAATTAAGCAATCTGTTTATCTGACTCTGTTGAGTGAATCATTTCATGTACAAGTTGAGCAGCCTTGCTAGGGTTAGACTCCACAAGTGCCACTATCTTTTCTCTTAACATATTCCCTTCAATCTTCTCTGGATTTAATTTTTCTTCAATCTGAGGAAGTGCATCCTCAAGTCCAGGTAGTTTTTGATCTGCTTGAACTTTTTCTAATTCCTCTAAAGTCTGAGGTAAAAAGTCTTCAATTGATTCAACAGTATTATCTGTTACCCATTGAATAAATGGTTTTACAACAAGAAGAAAGAAAAGTGTAATAGCTAAACCAACAGCTGAATATTTAGCTATATTTAAAATTAGTTCCCTATTTTTTCTTTCTTTAATTATGGCTTCGATAGCTTCTAAATCTTCAGTTATGAACTCCATATTCTTAATGGTTAGAGTATCTCCTCTATTTACTTCAATTCCTATGGCAGATGAAACAATAGCAGAGAAATTTGCTAAATCTGCCTCTGACCATTTTTCATATTTTAAAGATTTTTTTCCATCTTTTAATATCTGATTACCTTTATCATCCAGAATAGGAACCCTTCTTCCATCGATCATAACAGCTGCTGTTATTTTTTTAATACTTGCAGTTGGTTTTTTTGATTTTGTTACAACTGATGGCACATTATAATTTTTAGTTGATAATTCTTTATCAACATTGTTTTTTGTCTCTGGTATTCCAGGTTGAGGTTTCTCGCCAGGTAAGTTACTTCTCGCTCCTGGTATGCCTTGAGGTGATGGCCGACTTCCATTAATTACTTGTTTATTTTTGACTTCGGATAAAACTGCTGCGTTCTCACTATTAAAATTAGTAGATGTTGAAACACTCTGTGTAAAATCCATGTTAACAGAAACTTTAGCAACAACCTTACCATCACCTACGACTCGGGAAAGAATTTCTTCAATTTGTTTTTCATACTGACGATTCAACTTTGCTTCCAAACCTAATCTATTTGCAGTATGAGAAGTCATTGGATCACCAATATTATCGGAAAGTTTCTTTCCTCTATGATCCAAAATGATAACATTTTCAGGCCTCATCCCTTCAACAGCAGATGAAACAAGAGATCCGATACCTTTTATTTCTGGCTCTGTAAGAAGGACTCCTCTATCAAGTTCTAAAACAACAGACGCTGATGGTGGTTTTTTTTCTGAGACAAAAGGGCTAGATTCTGGAATCGATAAATGGACTCTTGCTCTTTTAACTCCCTTTATATAGCTAATTGTCTTTACTAATTCTCCTTCAAGGGCTCTTTGTTTATTTACCTTTTGTACAAAACTGGTAGTACCAAAGCTTTGCTTATCAAAAACTTCATATCCAACAGAACCTGAGAATGAAACTCCTAAAGTAGCTAGTTTTAATCGCCACTGTTCAACCATATCCTCAGGAATTCTGACTGTTTTCCCATCTCTGGAAAGTTGATATGAAATTTTATTTTGCTCTAAGAGTACTGCTATTTGCTTAGAATCTTCCTTATTCAAGTCCGTATAAAGGGTTTTGTATCTTGTTTTTGACGCCCAAATTATTATCCCAATAATACCAGCAAGAATAAACATAGAAACAGCTATGAGAGCTATCCTTCTAGCAACAGTAAGACTTTTAAAAAACTCAGAAAAGCTTCTCGCTATTTTTTCAAAAAATTCTTGCAATTTAAAAACCTCTTATTAATTATACCTGCATTCTCATTACTTCTTTATATGCATCTAAAACTTTTAACCTCATCTGATTCATTGCCTTAAAAGCAATATCAGCCTTTTCAACCATTAATAAAGTCTCATGAATATTTTTTGATTTTCCTGTAGCTAATTTTTCAATAGACTCATTAGCCTTCTTTTGAAGATCATTTACTTTTACTAGAGAATCCTCAAGAAATTCACTAAAGGTTTTAGAGTTATCTTTATAAGAATTTACACCCGTTTTTAGATCTGAATAATCAAGCATTTTATTTACTTCAAGATCATTCTTTTTAACCCAAGATTCCGCATCATTATTTTTTATCAAACTTGCAGATGACCCAATTGTTTCTATGCTCATTTTTTAAACTCCAAATTTAATAATATTACCTACCAATTTCTAAAGATTTCATTGCCATGGACTTTGCTGTATTAAGAGCAGAGATATTAGCTTCATAACTTCTAGAAGCTGATATCATATCTGCCATCTCTTTCATTACATTAACATTAGGATAAGCTACGTAACCTTTATCATTAGCATCAACATGGCCTGGCTCATATTTCAAAATAGGTGCTTCATTAACGGAGAGAACTTCTGTTGCATGAACTTTTTGTATATTCGCGCCCATCTCACCTTCCAAAACATCCGAAAAGTTTTCTCGAGCAGGCTCAGAACCAAAAACTACCTCTTTTCTCCTATAAGGTCCTCCTTCAACAGTCCTAGTTGTTTGAGCATTAGCAATATTTGAAGATATTGCATTCATTCTTTTTCTATTTGACGCCATTCCAGAAGAACTCACATTCATGCTTGTGAAAAAGTCCATCAACTACTCCTACCTATCTGAGGTTATGGCATATTTAAGCAGTCCTAACTTTTTATTTAAAAGCTGAACAGAGGCATCAAATAAAATTTTATTTTTTGCCATTAATGCCATTTCCTGATCTCTATTAACTGTATTTCCTGATTCGTTAACTATCCCATTAGGGTCATCAAAAACAGATGGCTCAACCTCATTAAAACCACCACCACCAACATTAAAATGTTTTTTATCGTTGACCCTTAGAGACCTCTGCTTTTCCAAATCAAGGGCCCTAGCTAGTGCTTCCTCAAATTCAATTCTCCTGGCTTTGTATCCAGGAGTATCTGCATTAGCTATATTTGAGGCGATTACATCTTGCCTTAATTTCCTAAAGTTAAGAGATGTTGCTAATGCCTGTAATGTTTTATCTTCAGAATTAATCATTTTTCAACTCAACCTATCTTAAGTTAACAAAAAATGCGTTACCATTATTTCTGTATTCATTAATCTTATTTCTTAATGTTCTAATAGAAACACCAAGTATTTTCGCTGCTTGAGTTCTATTTTCACTAGTATGAATGAGAGCCTTTTTTATTAATAGTTTTTCGGCTTCTTTTAGTGACATCAGTCTTATCCCTTCATTATCCTCATCGCTCATCATATCTACAGTTTTCTTCTCACCTATCTCCAAGTGTTCTTCAGTTATTAATCCATCAGAGCAATTAGCTATTGAGTTTTCTATAACAACCTGTAGCTCTTTAATATTATGTGTCCAGTAATGATTAAGAATTTTACTTAAGGCGTCTTCACCAAGCATTAAGACATTTCCATCCTGAGAATAAGTTCTCAATAATATATTCGATATATTTTCGAGATCTTCAATTCTCTCCCTTAAAGGTGGTAAAGTAATTGAGTTAGAGGAAATATAAGTAAATAGACCTCTATAGAATCTTCCTGATCCAACAAGTTTGGACAAATTTTTTGTTGTAGTTGCTATAATTCTTATATCAATATCATAATCATCAAGTTCATTTAAAATCTTGTGAAGCCTTTTTTGAAAACTATCCTCTAAATTATCTATATTAGCGAATACAACCGTTCCATTATTTGCTATCTCTAAAACGCCCTTATTAAAGCGTCCTGTGCTTTCATCTCTATATCCTAAAATTTTATTCTCTGCCTGCTTTGGATCTGAATTGCAATCTATAATTTCAAAAGGTTGATTAATTCTATTTGAACTCTTATGAATATACTCTGCTAAAACCTTTTTACCTACACCAATTTCTCCTACAATAAGAACTGGCGCTTTAGTTACTGAAACATTCCTTGCAATTGAGATTGCTTTTTGAACCTTGGGATCCTGCCCAAATAATTCTAAATTTAGATTGTCCATAAGACCTCCTGTCACCAAGACATTTTAAATTGTTCTTTTACTTATTTTTAATTCAGTTAATTTTGAATTCACTAATTCTTTTAACATTATCGGTGCACTTTCTTTTTCCAAAATTGACCTAAGAATCTTTTCACCCTCTTCATCATTTCTATTTCTAATTAAAACCATACCCAAAAGATAGTTTGATCGATCCATATAAATGCTTTTTGGATTATTTTTTACAAATTCTTTTATTCTTTTCTCCAAGCTTAAATTTATTTCAGGGTCGTCTTTCGAAAAATCTAACTCTAAAATCAAGTAAGATAATCTTTCCACGCTTGATTTTAAAAGATTATTTTTCTTATTTAGATTTTTTACATCTTTAACAAAAGCCTTTCCCATTTTTTTAAACTTTTCAATTTCTCCTAATTCATATAAAGACCCAGTATATTCGTTTATGATATCAGCAAGTTCATTCTGAGAAGCCGAGACATCGCCTTTTAAATTTGTAAAATATCTCTCAAAATCTTTTATACTTTCTTTAAATTTTCCTTCTTTATAATTTAGTTTTGCTAAAAAAAGATTTCCCCTATTGTTTTTGGGATTCTTCTTAATAAAACTTTTTATATCCTTTCTTGCTTGAACCAAATCGCCTACTGAAAAGTCTTTAAATATTCTTAATTCATCCATTATATTTTTTACTTTTATTCTTTCTACCCATATAGGGAAAGTTCTCTTATATTTTGACTTTCTACCGCCTATCTTTTTATAAAAATCACTAAAACTGTCATAAAACTTTAATTTAAGAAATGAATGAGCTATTAAATAGTTCAAAAAAGGATCATGGCCCACTTTATTTACATATAAGTCCTTATAAATTTCCCAAACTTTTATAACTTCACTAAAATTACCGGCTAAAAAATTAGCCTGTATTATACCGACGACTATCTCAGCTCCATCTCCTAGAAAAACACCCTTTTCTCTATTTTTCATTTTTATTAATGGTAAAGCGTTTAAATACGTTAATGCTTTTTTATAGTCTTTATCCACAATAAATAGCCTAAGCCTTACAAGCCAAAGTAATTTTTTCAAGTTCTTATTCAGACTTGATTCCTTATTTTTTAGTTCTAAAAAAATTCTTTTTTCAATATTACTCTTGCTAATATTTTTGTTTCTTAAATTTTCAAACGCTACATATCTAATTTTTGCTTCATATGATGTTTCAAAATCATTGGCTTTGTTTATTGTATTTTTGTAAAGCTCTGAAATACTTTTTGAATCCTTATCTAAAATTTCATAAGATAAAGAGATTCTTAAATGGGCTTGACCACTTCTTTTTGAGAAAGAATAATTGGTCAAAAATTCATCAAATATTTTTATTGCTTTCTTATATTTACCCAATCGAAAGTATGCTTCAGCTGTATTAAAAAGAAATTCTTTTGCTATCGGCTTAGCCATGTTTTTTAATTCTTTTTCATAGAGAGCAATTAAATCCTTTTCCTTATTGGACTTTAGAAGAATAAAAGATTGATATGCAAAGACCTTTTGCTTTGGCAAAAGATCAACTATTTCTTTTTCTCTAAGAAGTTCATTTATTTTGTTCAATTGATTTAAAGAAGATAACTTTGATAAAATTATTTCAGCAGCATATGTACTTTCCTCAAAATCAAAATTTGATCTTGACTTTACATAAAGACTTTTTGCAGCCTCTAGTGCTAACACTTCTTCATTTAGATATGTATAATAAGAAACTATATATTTTAATATTCCTTTTGAAAGCTCATAATCATCCGTCTTCTTTGCAATAGAACTTAAAATATTTATTGCGGCTTTTAAAGGCTTTCTATTTCCCTTATTTATGTTATCTTTTAAAATGGCATTGGCTTTAATAAAATTATGAAATTCCAAAAACTCGCCAACACCATACTTGTTTTCAAATAACTTTATAGACCTATTCATTAGTCCATATTTCTTTTTTCTGTACAAATTAATTGTTAACTGAAGATGAGCTTCTTTATCATTTTTACTATAGTTCCTATCTTTAATTTTATAAAAAAAGTCGGCGGTTTTATTGCTAACATCTATTAGCTCTTTATATGTTGGAGACATCGCTTTATAATTCCAGAAAAAAGAGGACCCATACCTAAAATCTCTAAATCCTTTTAATTTTGAAATTTCTTTATTAATTATTCTTTTTATTTTTTTAGGTTCTTTTTTCTTTTTTAAATTTTTATTTTTACTGATATTTTTTTTGTCTGTTACTTTCCCAGTTTTTAATTTATTTTTTGGAATTAATTTTTTTTTGTTTTTTGATTTTATATTTAATACTTTTTTGTTTCCTGAATCTTTTGACCAAAAATCAATAACATATTTTTCATCTCTCGATTTATAAAAAGAAAAGTTTTTTACGCTATTTTCAGAAAAATGTATTTTTATTACAGAGTGATTATCTGCATTTTTGCCATCATCTAGATCTATTTTTTTGAAGTAGTACTTGTGTAGTTTTATTTTTTGGAGATCTTCAACGATTTTTCTATATAATTGATAGTTTAAAGTTTTTAAACTAAAAGATTTTTGGTCACTATTTAATAATATTTGACCTTTTGAAACTTTTAGTTCCCATCTCAAATTATCCTTCATCTTTTTCTGAGTTAGAACTTTGCCTTCTACTACAGAAAAAAATGCCAAAGACAATAAAAGCGTCAAAATTTTGAGTTTTTTCGCCGCCATGGTTCTTGAAACTTCCTGTTTCATTTATATATTGAATCTCGTTCTTCCTGAACTTAAGACAATTAAAATTTTACCTTTTTTTTATTTTTTTTAAAGGAAATTATTTCTTGTGGAATATTTTTCCATCAATTTTTTTTGACACTTAAAAACACCTTCATCGTAGTAGGTTGCTCAATTTTCTACACTGGGATAATTTCTATTAATACTTCTCTTTTTCATTTTTTCAATTAGAGTCGTCCTGTTTAAACTTAATAATTTTGATGCTCTATTCTTATTTCCATTTGTTTTTTCCAATGCCTTTTTTATCAACTTTGTCTCAATCTTTTTTAAATAATCATTCAAATCTATTCCTTCGCCTCCAAAATTAATATCCAATTCTTTATCATAATTTAATTCCTTAACGTATTTTTGTGGTAAATCCTCTAACTCTAATTCTTTTTTATCAAAAGTCGCACAAATTCCTTCAATTAAATTTTCCAACTCGATTAAATTTCCAGGCCAATGATAATTTTTTAGTGAGTGAAAAACCTTCTCACTTATAGAAAAATAATTATTGTGAAACTTTTGGAACTTTATTAAATAATGTTTTAGTAAAGGCTTAAGCTCGTCTTTTCTATCTTTAAGAGGCAGTAATTGAATATTTGATTTTAAAAATACAGACTTTAAAACTCCATCTAAATTTATCTCAATTTTACTTTGTTCTTCTTCCTGCAATATAATTATTAAATTTGAAAAACGCTTTTTCTTCTCTATTATATTTTTTAACACCAATTTATCTTCTAAATCTATTATTCTAATATTAACTAAGCATATTGTTCCGGTAGAGGAGTCCTCTAAAGCCCCCCTTTTTTTATCAAAAAAGTAATTATCCAAGTAATCTTTTGGAATTGACCTAATATTTACAAATTTTATATCTTTATCACACTTAGAAGAATTTAAATGGATGAGCTCGGCTAATTTCTTTTTACCTACCCCTTTTCCGCCCCAAATGAAAAAAATATTATCATTTCCTCCGTTGAAGCTTTCTAAGCAGACCCTTAAAGCATTTTTGAAACTGCCACCATATAAACTTTCTGGAATTAGTACATCTTTGCTAATAACTTCATGCCCACTAATTAATAGGTTCCTTTTTTTTAAATCCTTTAATTCCTTCTTCCTACCT
Organism: Bacteriovoracaceae bacterium UBA7317; assembly: GCA_002474345.1. Taxonomy (GTDB): domain Bacteria; phylum Bdellovibrionota; class Bacteriovoracia; order Bacteriovoracales; family Bacteriovoracaceae; genus UBA7317. The sequence continues at coordinate 28,679 of DKQD01000109.1, read as the reverse complement.
TCCACTATTTTAGAAATTAAATTCTCCAAATTATTTTTTTCTATTTCCGACTCAAGCAACCTACACTTCTCTGTCTTTACAATTGAAGCTAAATTCTGTACCGAAATATCTCCCTCCACCAAGATTAAATCGAAAATATTACTTCTTGATTTAAATTCTCTTAAGTGATTTATTTCTTTATTAACATTCTTATTGCTTACATCCATTATAAAAATTGAATAATTATTTATTTCTCTTAGACGGCAAAAAACTTCGAGGCTTTTAGTATAAATTAAGTCCCAATTTATCTTTAATTCGATATTGAATGATTTATCCAATAAACTCCTATGATCTTTACCTACAAAAACAAAAGTTACTTGGGAAAAATAGTTTTTTGAAAAGCTATTTTTTAAATTAAATAGATCAGGGCTATTCTCTCTTACTAAAGAGCTATGCAAAAAATTAAAATCATCCATAATTTTATTCCTGCTGAAATTGATTTATCTTAAATAACGGATTGCATCTCTAACAAAGTTGTCTAAAACCTCAACCGCTTTGACTGGCCCCCCTGTCCAAAAGTAATAAATAATTAAAATAGAGCAGAAAACAGCAGCGCCAAAAAACAAGAATGCTATTAGATTAAGACCCTTGAGCCTATATAAATAACCAAATTGATAACCAATAAGAGAGCAGGGAACACACCAAAAAGGGATGTACTTTACTAAAAAAAACGTAAAATCCACAAGTTAATATCCAGTATCTTTATTAATTAGCACCCTTAAAAAAGTTGAGACTTTATTTAAGGGTGCCCTAACTGGACTTCAATTTCAAGAACTTAGAATAGCGACTTTAACTTTTCGAGGTTATCCAACTTTTCCCAAGGGAAGCTTTTTTCAGAGGTCCGCCCGAAATGCCCATAGGAAGATGTTGGTAAATAAATAGGCTTAAGTAAGCCTAATCTGTCTATAATTGATTTTGGCCTCATATCAAAAACTTCTGAAATGGAGCTGTTAATTTTATCAAGACTTACTTTTTCAGTCCCATAAGTATCAACTAAAAATGACATTGGCTCTGCAACACCAATGGCATAGGCAACCTGGACTAAAGCCTTATCGGCCAACCCAGCTGCAACAACGTGTTTGGCTACCTGACGAGCCGCATAAGCGGCAGACCGATCAACCTTCGAGGGATCTTTTCCTGAAAACGCTCCCCCGCCATGAGCACCATGACCACCGTAAGTATCTACAATGATTTTTCTTCCAGTTAGACCACAGTCCCCCATAGGACCACCAATGACGAATTTACCAGTTGGATTAATATAAATTTTAGTTTTTTCATCCATAAGCTCAGCAGGAACGGTTTTATTAATTACTTCCTCTCTTATGGATTCTTGTACCTGCTTTAAAGAGAAATTTTCGGAGTGCTGAGAGGAAACAACAATTGCTTCTATTCTTTTAAGCACACCATCAGCATACTCTGCTGAAACCTGAGTTTTTCCATCCGGCCTTAACTCTGGTATGACCCCAGTTTTTCTTACATCAGTCAACCTCTTGGAAAGCTGGTGGGAAAGGTCAATGGTCAGAGGCATATAAGATTTAGTTTCATTAACAGCGTAACCGAACATTAAACCTTGATCTCCAGCTCCTTGTTCCTTATATGAGCCTTCCCCTTGGTTAACGCCCTGAGCTATATCAGGTGACTGCTTATCCAGACTAACTAAAACTGAGCAGGTGTTTCCATCAAAGCCTTTAGCTGAATCATCATAACCAATATCTAAAACTTTTTTTCTTACAACTTCTTGAAAATCTACATTTGACTTGGAGGTTATTTCCCCTGCGAGAACAACCATTCCTGTGGTTATCATAGTTTCACAGGCAACCCTTGAATGGGGGTCTTGTTCCAACATAGCGTCAAGAACAGCATCACTAATTCCATCAGCCATTTTATCCGGGTGACCCTCTGTAACTGATTCAGAAGTAAAAATATAATCTTTTATCATATAACTTCTCCACGTTTCTAATTCCAAATTAAGTTTGGAGACTATACCTTTTTTAATGGATCAGTTCAATGACTTTTTGCAATAAGGCTTACATGATAGAGGCTTGAAAAGGATGCTCAGTTATATAAATAGGTTGGTAAAAGGTAATATTTAAAAATACAGTGACTCTGAAAAGTCTGACTCCCAGAGTCCCAAAAACTGTCCATTTGATAAAAAGAGAATCACTTTTCCTAACATAGCTTCTCTTTTTAAGCTCTCTTTTAGTTCAGAAATTTCTTTTACTAAATATATTCTTTTATCTCCATTTTGGAGGTCTTTAACAAGTTTATTGCAATCTAATTGATTGTAATTTTTTGCTGTCGTTTGAGATTGGGGCTCAACTAAAATAACAGTGTTTACATTTGAAAGAACCTTAACATACTCCATTTGAAAGAGTGAGCTCCTTGAAGTTGCGGAACAAGGCTCTAAAGCAACCACTACATCATTGCCTTGGTACTTTTTCTTAATAGAATCAATTGTCATCCTTATGGCCCTAGGATGATGCGCAAAATCATCAATAATCCTTGCTCCTTGGAAAAAGCCTTTTTCTTCCTGCCTCTTCTTCACCATTTTTAAATCTAAAATTGCTTTTTGAACTTCTTTAATTGAGATTCCTTCAGTTACGGCAAACAAAATAACTGATGATAAATTAAGAATATTTTGGATACCTGTTAAATTAGTTTCAAATTGTTGGGCCTTATTTTCTATGAGCAGTTTAAAGACAGTCCTATGGTCTTCATCACCCACCTTATTACCTATGATTTCTAATCTAGGTTTTTTTTCTTCTGAGTAAAATAACCAATTATTATTTTCAGGGAACTCTCCATAAAGACTTAATACAGATTCATAATCTGAGTTCGCAATTATAACTCCATCATTAATTTGGCCAAGAAGCCTCCTAAATTGATCTTTTATTTCTTCAAGACTCGAATAAATATCTGCGTGATCAAACTCTAGAGAGGTCAAAACTAAATCATCGATTTCATAATTTATAAACTTTGAATATTTTTCAAAATAGGCAGAGTCATATTCATCAGATTCAATAAAAAAATAATCTGAATTTCCTAAATTAGCACATGGACCTTCATTTAGGACTCCTCCAATAAAATAACCGGGATTAAAACCTAAATTTTTAAAAACTTGAGACATAAGATATGTTGTTGTGGTCTTTCCATGTGTTCCAGAAATTCCAACGACTTTTCTTTCTTTTAAAATAAAAGCTCCCAAACTGGCAGGAAAAGAGCAGAAATTTACACCCAAACTTTCAATTAACTGGGCATCAGGACTTTTTTTAGAAACTACGTTACCAACAACGATAAGGTCAAAGCCTCTTAAATATTCTGAATCCACATCCAACAAATCAATTAAAGGGATTTGAGTAGACTTTAAATAATCACTCATTGGTGGCTTAAATTGAGTATCACCCCCTTCCACAATATACCCTGCTTCTTTTAATAAAATGGCAGCGGCTCCCATTCCCGTGCCACATATTCTATAAAAAAATATCTTTTTTATGCTTTGTTTCTTTAAAAGTAGTTGCTCTTTATCTAAGTAATTTGAATGTTTCATCAGTAGAGTTCCTATTTAGTAGATAATGCAATTTTAACAAGTGAAATTTTAAAGGTACAAGAAATAAATGCTTTATATGACTAGGACTTAGAATTGATGGTAATTTTTCCAAACAAAAGACCCTATAGATCGTCTAATATTATTCAAACCATCTCTTTCAAACCAAAATTTTTTCGTTGCATTCGTTAAAGTTATAACCCCAAGACTTTTCTCACAATCTACCCATATCGAGGTTCCTGTAAAGCCTAAGTGACCAAAAGTATGAGGACTACACCCATCACCAGCTAACGTTTTCTTCATTTCTTTAGAATTAATTGTATCCCAGCCTTTCAAGAAACGATGACTCCCTTTTCTATTTAAAAAGCTTGATTCCATAATTTTAATCAAAGAGAATTTTTTATCTAAATTAAGTAATGTCCTACACAAACCACTTACAGTACTAAACAAGCCTGCATGGGTGCAAAATTCATCTATAACAAAGGCATTATCATCGTGTACTTGACCTCTTAGTGGCTTTCCATTTCTAAACCCCACGTAAGGAGTTATATTAGGACCTTTCAGATTTTTCCAAAAAAAAGTCTCCTTATCAAAATAGCTAGGCATTAATGATAGAAACTCTTTCCCCAATTTTTTTTCTAGCTCCAACATTAGCCTTAATGCTGATAAATCTGAATACTTTGTCTTTGAATCTGAAATATTAAAAGAAAGGACTTGAGCACGCCAATTATTTTTAGATAATCTTCCCCAAGCAGGAAGACCTCCTCGGTGCTCCAAAAGAAGACAGAGGTCGTCGTTTTCATCAAAAACTTCAGGATCTTTACAATAAGTCGCCCCTAAGGTAAGGGGCTTAGTTAAACTCGCGAGGTCATAAAAGACCTCGCCTTTCCCAATACTCTTATAAAAAGAGGATGGGACATGTTCTAAACAAAAAAAGGAAGCCTTTGCAAAATCTATTACACCTACAGAAAGGCAATCAAAGCTTTGCCCTAGAAGAGAACTTTCTACAATTTTTTTTAATTCACTTTTCATTTTGCCTTTTTAAAAAAGCCTGAGCTGCAGCTATTCTTGCAACAGGAACTCGATAGGGGGAGCAACTAATATAATCAAACCCTAAATCTGCACAAAACTCAATAGATTTGGGATCTCCTCCATGCTCTCCACATATACCGATATGAAGTTTAGAATTGCTTTTCTTGCCTTCAACTGCCGCAAACTTAACTAAAAAGCCTACGCCATCCTTATCCAAAGAGACAAAAGGATCTTCTGGAAAAATACCTTTATTAATGTAATCTGGTAAAAATTTTACAGAATCATCTCTTGATAAGCCATAAGTTGTTTGGGTTAGATCATTGGTACCAAATGAAAAGAACTCAGCTTCTTTTGCTATTACTCCCGCACAAATAGCCGCACGAGGCAGTTCAATCATTGTACCAATTTTAAACTGAATAGAGTCCTTTTTTTCTGCGAACAGCTTATCAGCAATGTCATAAATATCTTTTTTTATTTCTTTTAATTCATCGCTGCCAGAAACTAGAGGAACCATTATCTCAATATTAGTTTTCCCTCCCATTGCCTTATATTCCAAACCAGCCTCAAGAATTGCTGAAACCTGCATCCTGTAAATCTCAGGGTAACTAATAGCAAGCCTACAACCACGATGACCCAACATAGGATTAAATTCTTCGAGTCTTTTTTGAGTTTCAAAAACATTTTCTTTAGAAACACCTAAATGGTTGGATAACTCAATTTGCTCATTTTTATTTTGAGGTAAGAACTCATGAAGAGGTGGATCCAACAATCTCACATTGACTGGCTTTCCCTCCATAATTTTAAAGATATTTAAAAAATCATACTTCTGAAAAGGTTGAATTTTATCCAAAGCTTTTTTTCTTAGAGAAGTATTTTCAGCAAAGATCATCTCTCTTACCAAAATAACTCTTTCTGGATCAAAAAACATATGTTCTGTTCGGCAAAGACCTATACCTTCAGCTCCCAAGTCTAAAGCAGCTTGTACATCTTTAGGTGTATCAGCGTTTGTCCTAATTTTCATCTTCTTAAAGGAGTCAACCCAATTCATAAAAAGGGAGAAATCTTCGGTCATCTCTGCTGAAATCGTAGGGACTATCCCCGACATAACAGACCCCTCAGAACCTTCTATCGTTATAAAATCTCCCTCATAATAAGTTTCACCAGATAGTGAAAATTTATTATTTATACAATCGACAATAATATTATTACAGCCAGCAACACAAGGTTTCCCCATTCCTCTTGCAACAACTGCCGCATGAGAAGTCATACCACCCCTAGCTGTTAAGACTCCTTGAGCCGCAATCATTCCAGAAATATCTTCAGGGCTTGTTTCCTGCCGTACCAAAATGACATTTTTGCCTTCACTAGAAAGTCTTACAGCTTCTTCTGAGGAAAATACCACACTCCCTGAGGCGGCTCCTGGAGATGCTGGTAAACCCCTTCCAATTATTTTCCTCGGACTAGAAGGGTCTAACCTAGGATGGAGAAGTTGTTCTATTTGATCTGGCGAAACTTTTAAAACCGCTTCTTCTTTAGTAATTAACCCTTCATTCACCATGTCGACGACAATTTTAATTGCACTCAGGGCCGTTCGCTTACCATTCCTTGTTTGAAGGATGTATAACTTATCTTTTTCTATAGTAAATTCGATATCCTGCATGTCTTTATAGTGAAGCTCTAACTTTTTGTAGATATTTTCTAATTCTCTATATACTTTTGGCATTAAACTCTGGAGGGTGGGGAAGCTCTCATTCCTTTCATTTTTGGATGCTTCGTTTATAGGCCCTGGAACTCTTATGCCTGCAACAACGTCCTCACCTTGAGCATTCATTAAAAACTCACCGAAGAAAATATTTTTTCCGTCTGAAGGATCTCTTGTGAAGCAAACTCCAGTTCCTGACTCATTACCCATATTCCCAAAAACCATCGACTGAATATTCACTGCAGTTCCCCAATCATGAGAGAAACCATTCAAATTCCGGTATTGATAAGCTCTCTCATTGTTCCAAGAGCTAAATACAGCTGAGATTGCCTTCCAAAGCTGCTCCCAAGGATCTTCAGGAAAAGCAACTCCTTGAGATTCAATAATAAGTTCCTTATATCTATCCGTTAACTTTACTAAGTCATCTACACTTAACTCACTTTCTTGAGTAACACTTCTCGCATCTTTTAGATCTTCAAGAGTAGATTCAAAAAGAGATGATTCAATCCCTAAAACTACATTCCCAAACATTTGAACAAATCGTCTATATGAGTCCCAAGCAAACCAGCTATTGCCTGTTTGCTTGGACAACCCTCGAACTGTTTCAGCATTCAGGCCCAAGTTCAAAATCGTATCCATCATACCTGGCATGGAGACCCTGGCTCCTGACCTTATTGAAAAAAGAAGTGGATTAGTAGGATCTCCAAACTTTTTGCCCGTTAGGCTTTCAACTTTTTTTAGAGACTCTAAAACCTGGTCTTCAATAGAGGACCTTAGTTTTTCATCGTTTTTATAAAAATCAATACAAGCTTCGGTAGTTAGAGTGAAACCTGGTGGGACAGGAAGGTTTAAAGAGGACATCTCAGCAAGGTTTGCACCCTTTCCGCCTAAAAGGTTTTTCATTTCCCTCCGGCCCTCTGTTGATGAAGAACTAAAATTATAGACCCATTTCAAATCATCCATCATATCCCCTTTGAAAAATTTTCTTGAGGTACTAAAAATGTAACTTGTCTTTTAAATACCTTACTATATTTTCTATTGGAATTCTTTCTTGCTTCATAGAATCTCTATCTCTAACAGTTAAAGCTTGATCTTCCAGAGAATCGTAATCAATTGTTAGACAGTAAGGAGTCCCTATTTCATCCTGGCGCCGGTATCTTTTTCCAATTGAACCAGCTACGTCATATTCAGCTTTATAATGCTCTTGAACTGTAGCAAAGACCTTTCTTGCGACTTCTTCTAGATTACCCTTTTTCATTAATGGCATAACTGCGACTTTAATCGGAGATAGCTTTGGATTCATTTTTAAAACGGTTCTTTCTGTATCCTTATCTCCCTCATTTTCAACTCTATACGAGTCACACAAAACTGCTAAAAGAGAACGGTCACAACCAACACTTGTTTCAATAACGTAGGGGATATACTTTTTATTTCCATCAGATTGATCGACATATTGAAGGTTTTTGCCAGAAAACTCCTGGTGTTGGCCAAGGTCAAAGTCTGTCCTTGAATGAACTCCTTCCATTTCACCCCAGCCATTAGGAAATAGATATTCAATATCTGTAGCAGCATCAGCATAATGAGCCAACTTATCTTCAGGATGAGGCTCCCACCTCATCATTTCCTCTCGGATGCCATTATCCTTATGCCAATTCCATCTAGTTTCTTTCCACTTTTCCATAGAGTCCATCTGAGTTCCTGGCTTAACAAAATATTGCATTTCCATTTGCTCAAATTCTCTTGTTCTAAAAATAAAATTTCCGGGAGTTATCTCATTCCTAAAAGCCTTTCCAATTTGGGCAATTCCAAAAGGAAGTTTCTTTCTCATAGTTGATTGGACATTAAGAAAATTTACAAAGATACCCTGAGCAGTTTCAGGTCTCAAATAGACAGTAGAGGAAGCATCCTCCATGGCTCCGATTTGAGTTTTGAACATAAGATTAAAGTCTCTTGCTTCAGTAAAACTGTCTTTCGAACCACATTGAGGGCAAGGGGCTTTCGGATCAACATGATCTGCTCTAAAACGGGCTTTACAATTCTTACAGTCAATCAAAGGGTCAGAAAATCCATCAACATGACCAGATGCCTTCCAAATTGTTGGGTGCATAAGTATAGAGCTATCCACACCTACAACATCCTCTCTAAATGTCATTGACTTCCACCAGCTGGCTTTTACATTATTTTTTAATTCAACACCAAGTGCTCCATAATCCCAACAACCCGAGAGACCTCCATATACTTCTGAGCTTTGAAAAATAAAACCTCTTCTTTTACAAAGGCTAACTAAGTCACTCATTGATTTTAAATTCTTCTCACTCACTTCTTCTCTCCCACCACAAAAAAATCTTCACCTGCTTCAAAGTCAATAACTGAACGACAGGATGATAACTTAATCCAGTCGCTTTTAATAGCCCTTATAGCAAACTTAACCCAAATGCCTTAATGTTTTAAAAGAGTTAGGAGAGAGTTGATATTGGTAACAAAAGTAGTCAAAAAGTGACCATGAAAGTGATTTATTTACGTTCTTAGAAGGCACAAAGTCTCGAAACTCTACACAAGCAACCAAGTCCAATGCTCTCAACATCTCAACGCCCCCTAAATATTTATTTTCATTCAGACTTGAACATGAATCACAGGAGAAGCCGCCCTGACTCGCAACGAGATTAATAGCAGTACTAAGCCTAAGCTGTTCTCCACAAAAGCAGCAGCTATCTCTTAGAGGAAAAAGGCCCTGGTGAAGAAGCAACTTTCCCAAAAAGGTGAACATATGAAACGAGGCATCAAAAAAATGACCCGACATATCTTTATTTAACATATAGAGAGAATTGCTCAAAACCCTAAATATACCCTCAGAAGACAAATCAGAGAATTCCTCATCTTCAAAATCATGAGGTGGCGCAATTTTGTCCACGACCTCCATAAAAAAACAAAGTAGAAAAAAGTGTTTAACTGAATTCCTAACACTTTCTGGTGCCCAAACTAAAGACCATTCTTTTGTTTGGACCATAGAAGGATCACGTTTGTAAGGAGCAAGCGTCGCCTGAATCATATGCCCACTGTCAATATACGAAGCCTTTTTCTTTAAACTCCCTCTACCCCCATAAAAAAGGACTGAAGCTTTTTTGCCATTTCTTAAAATCAGCCTTCCAATAAAATGTTTATCTTTAAACGGTGTTTTTGAAACCAGAATTCCCTCAAGTCTAGAAATCATTTCTTCCTCACTCTCACGAAAACCAGCAAGAACATAAAAAGATCCATTAAAATAGCCCGAACAAAATAAACAAAACTATTTTGTTTTCCAAGAAACGAATTAAAGCCAAAAAACTCAAAATCCTCTCCTCTTCTACCTCCACGTCCCACCATTTGAAACCATAAATCCTTGTTTTTCACATGGTATGTGAAAAAAACGCCCCTTACGGTACCCAAGTTCACCCCATGGCTCAAGGCGCTAGTAGTGCAAATACAGTCAACCTCTTTAACTCTAGTAAACTGTTCTAAGAAAGCTCCGACCTCACCTCCCTTACAACCTAATGCCTTAAAACCTAATTCACTCAGCTCTCTTACTAAAGCATCTACCTCCATTCTTCGATAACAAAAAACCAAAAGAATCCCTTTACCCTTTAGCCGTAAGGTTCTAATAAGCCTCCTTTTAAGCATATTTTTAGAAAAAGGAAATTTTTTTGGAGGAAATAAAATAATTTTTTTAGGTTTATTTTTTAGGCATTGGTTTCCTAAATTAATAAAAATAATTTTTTCAAAATTTAAAAAATTTTTAAAATTACTTCTAAAAAAATTTATCAAAGATTGATCAAAAGTCGCTGATAAAGCCAATAGAGGGTAGCCTGAGTTTGTAGCTTCCATAAAAACCTCCCACATGACCGGTCGAAAGTCTAAGCCCCAATAAAAAAAAAGGTGAAATTCATCTAAGACAATTAAAGTTTCACCAATAAGGGATCCTTCAAGCTCATTTGAAATCATCGAAGAAATCAATTCAGGTGTTACAATGAGAATCGCCTTCCTTGCCAAAACAAATTGACGAAAAAGAGGCTTAACTTCGCTATAATTTTGAATTAAAGAACAACCTTCAAACTTATCTTTTTTTAACCTTTCATAAAACTCATTAGCAAGGGCCCTCAATGGAGAAACAAAAATGACTTTTTTATTCCCACTTTTATAGAGGTCTAAAATAAGGCTCGTTTTTCCCCAACCTGGAGGTGCCATAAGTATAGTCAGCCTCCTTTCGCCCATAGAAATATCGTTAATTTTAATGTTTTCCATTGGAAAACATCATTTGCAAAATATATTTTATTTACTTTTTCACAATATACTGAAACTCCTAAAAAAATCCTAACCAAAACAATTTTTTTGTCCTATAGAAGATGAAAATTTCTCAAAATAAAATTATAAAAAATGAATACAATAATTATAAAAAACAGTGAACTTTTGGAACCGGATCTATACCAGATTCAAAATAAAGAAATAGTTAATCATATACAAAAAGTTTTAAAGCTAAAAGTCGGAGAGGCTCTGAAGGTTTGCCTTGTAAATGAAGGTATCGGAACTGGTATTATTAAATCTCTCTCAAGTGCAGAAGCTATAATTTTTCTCAAAAAGAAAAATGTACTAAAAAAAAGAAATCCATGGGTTAATCTTATTATTGGACTTTCAAGACCTCAAACATGCAAAAAAGTCTTAGAATTAGGGACCAGTATGGGCGTCAAAAGCTTTGAATTTCTAGATGCAAAGCTTTCTGAAAAAAGCTATGCCCAATCAAAAGTTTTTCAAAATAATGCTTTTGAAAAGTATCTCTTGAATGGTCTATCTCAATCTTCAAACCTACACATCATGCCTTCTTTAAAAGTTGAAAAAAGCCTCAAAAAAGAGTCTGGAGAAGAAGGTGAACAGAAATTGATTTTAAGCCCTTTTTCTGAAAAAAGTCTTAATGACATTTCTTTGGACTTTGAAAAGCCAATAACAGTTGCCATAGGACCTGAAAGAGGCTGGACAGGCAAAGAAGTGGAAAAGTTTAAAAGTCATAATTTTTTAGAAGTAAAAATTTCAAGCTCAGTTCTAAGAGTAGAAACAGCGACTATAAGTGTACTTTCACAGCTTGAATTATTGAAAAATAAAATTTAAATAAAATGAAATAAAATACTAAAAAAGTATGGTAAAATTCTATACGTAATAAGGGATGAGGGCTTTTTATGAGAAGAAAAATTGACTCCCTCCTGGAGGAGCAAGTTAGACCAGGTTTAGCAGCTCATGGCGGGAATGTAGAAGTTATTGATGTTGATAATGACCAGGTTTTCCTTAAATTAACCGGTGGTTGTCATGGCTGCTCTGCTTCAAGTGCAACCTTAAAGCAAGGCATAGAGAAAGTCATAAAGCAAAATTTCCCTGAAATTAAAGATGTCATAGATCTTACTGATCATAAATCTGGAGAAAACCCCTACATGTAAAACCACATAAAAGCTCGTTTACTTTTTTTGTGACATAACTTAATAAATTTTATTTAATTATGTTATGAAAAAAATAGTTATAAAAAAATACGGCGG
>DKQD01000109.1:10744-16411 GCA_002474345.1 Bacteriovoracaceae bacterium UBA7317 | reverse complement strand
ATACTCGTAAGAACAAAGTCTATTGGAGTTAACTATGCTGATGTTTGTGTAAGATGGGGCATCTACGAATCTGCGAAAAAACTTAAAGGACTTCCCATTACACCAGGGTTTGAATTCTCTGGCAAAATCGAAGAGCTCGGCGAAGGTGTAAAAAACTTTAAAGTTGACGACAGGGTCTTTGGGCTTACTTTTTTTGAAGCATATTCAGAGTTTGTTATTGTTCCAACTCACCAACTTTTTAAAATACCTCCAAACCTCACTTATGATGAAGCTAGCGCTTTCCCAGTTACCTTCATAACTGCTTATCATGCTCTATTTCAAAATATAATTTTGAGAAAGAATATGAAAATTTTAATTCACTCTGCAGCTGGTGGGGTTGGAAGCTCACTTGTCCAGTTAGCTAAAACCAAAGGGTGCCATGTAACGGGCGTTGTGGGTAAAACTCACAAAGTCCCACTCGTTGAAAAATTGGGAGCCGATAAAGTCATTGATAAATCAAAAGAACAGCTCTGGACAAAGGCAGAGTCCATTTCGCCAGAGGGCTTTGATATTATCCTTGATGCTAATGGATATTCAACGTTAAAGGATAGCTACGGACACCTTAAACCAACAGGGAAACTCATCTCTTATGGTTTTCATTCAATGCTGCCAAAAAAAGGCGGTAAAATTAACTACATTTCTCTTGCTTTGAACTATTTAAAAAGTCCTTGGTTTAACCCAGTTCATATGAGTAACCTAAACAAGAGTCTCATTACATTTAACCTCTCTTTTCTTTTCAGCAGAAAAGATCTTTTAGAAGAAGCTATTTTTGATCTTTTATCTATGCTAAAAGAAGAAAAAATAAAGTTACCTCCAATAACAACATTTCCTCTTAAAGAAGTGGCAAAAGCTCACCAGGCAATAGAGTCTGGAGAAACAATTGGCAAAATTGTTCTTAATTCTTAGTATTGGTAAGTAATGATTCAAAAAATTTTTATGGAATCTCGAACTGACTTGATTTTATTTAAATCTAAGTCACAAACCTCAACCCCTTCACCCTCTTTTAAGTCAATAAGAATATCTCCCCAAGGGTCTACGACAAGAGAGTGTCCAAAAGTACTTATTTTATCATTGTTACGACCCCATTGCCCAGGAGCCACGACAAAACACTGACTTTCAATGGCCCTGGCACGAACCAAGGTATGCCAATGTGCTTTTCCAGATGGTACTGTAAAAGCTGATCCAATTGTTAAAAGCTCAGCACCATTTAAAACATAATCTCTGTACATATTTGGAAATCGAAGATCAAAACAGATAGACAAACCTATTTTTACCCCCATAGCTTCAATCAACTTAGGTTTGTCACCCGGAGTATAAATATCACTCTCATTAATTACTTTAATACTTCCAGACTTTTTAAGAGCACATGAGAATAAGTTTATTTTATCGTAATATCCTAAATCTTCTCCATCCCAAGAGAAGTTGTAGCATCTATTAACAATCTGACCCTCATCATTTAAAGTAGCGGCAGAGCCCCCTAATACATAAACTGAATTTTCTATTGAAAGGTTTTGAATATTCTTATAGTGCTCATTTTTATCTTCAATCGTGTATGGGGTTGGACTCCTTCCATCACTCATGGAGTAAAAGCATTCTGGTAAAAAAACAGCCTTGGCTCCTTTTTCCTTAGCTTCTTTTATAAAAGAGTTAATTTTGGATAGATTTTCTCTAAAGTCTAAACTAGAGCAAATTTGGATAATTCCAATTTTCAAAATTAACGACCTCTAATTTTTTTTCCGATAGCAAAGTAGTCTATTCCCTCTTCAAGAACCTTCTCGGTTGGGAACAAATTCCTTGCATCAAAAATAACAGGTGTTTCCAAGCTCTCTTTAATGCTCACAAAACTAGGTGAACGAAACTCCCCCCACTCTGTCATAACAACAAGTCCATTACTACCTCTTAGGGCAAGGTCCTTATCTTCGCAAACGGAAATACCTTTGGCCAATTCAGGAGATAACTCCTTTATAACTGCCATAAAGTTTTCTGCTCCTTCAGGGTCGTAAACCTTTAACTTAGCACCTTCAGAGAGCAATAATTCGGCCATAACAAGAGAAGAAGACTCTCGTACATCATCTGTATTAGCTTTGAAAGAAAGCCCCCAAAAAGTAAACACTTTTCCTTCCAGCTTTCCTTTGAAATAATCTTTGATCTTATAAAACATAATTTTTTTTTGTTTTTCATTCACACTTTCTGTGGCCATTATCAACTCTAGAGGAAGATCATGCTCCTGACCTGTTTGCACTAGAGCCTGAACATCCTTTGGAAAGCAACTGCCTCCATATCCTGGACCAGGATAAAGGAATTGTCCTCCGATCCTATTATCAGTCGCCATACCGTCACGAACTTCTTCGATGTCTGCACCAGTTAAATCACACAATCTAGAGACTTCGTTAATAAAGGAAATTTTGGTGGCAAGAAAACAGTTCGCTGCATATTTTGTCATTTCTGCTGACAAATTAGACATTTCTAAATACTGAGCACCATTTACAATAGGAGAAAAAAGCTCCCTCAAAGTATCCTTAACAAAAGCATCTTTATAACCAACGACAACTCTATCAGGCTCCATAAAATCTTTAACCGCACTTCCTTCTCTCAAAAACTCAGGATTATTAACTACAGCAAATCTTTTTGTAGTTACACTAGAAATGACCTCAGCGACTTTAACATGTGTCCCTACAGGAACTGTGGACTTTATTACAACAATTGTATCATCACTTAAGTTTTCTCCTACATCTTTTGCGGCTTGAAAAAGATACTCAAGGTTTGCTTTTCCATTTGACTGAGAGGGAGTTCCTACAGCTAAAAATACGATCTTAGAACGGCACACAGAAGTATAATCAGAAGAAAACTTTAGCCTTTTCTTCTCCCTATTTTTCTCGACAAGCTCTTTTAAGCCAGGTTCAAAAATAGGTATCTTCCCCTCGTTCAGAGATTCTATCTTTTTTGTGTCTATATCAATGCAAGAAACTTTATTCCCAATTTCAGAAAAACACGTGCCTGCAACCAACCCAACGTAGCCTGTTCCAATAACACTTAACTCCATAAAAGACTCCCAACGAAAAGAATTTTTGAAATTACTGCTCAAAATGAGTAACATAACACTTGTAGAATATTAAGAGAAATCCAATCATTCAAAATGAAGGCAAAAAAATGCTAGGTGTCACATTAAAGCTCTCCCTCTCTATAGCTTTAATTTTTTGGCTCCTAAAAAGTGGGAAATTAGATTTCGCACTGACTTTCACCTTTTTTAGGGAACATATACCAACAGCTCTGTCATTTTTCTTTTTTTACTCTATCTGCTCTGCTTTAGGCGCACTCAGGTGGAAGATGCTTTTACAGTCCCAAGGACCTGAAAAATATTCCTTTATACCTATTTTAAAAACTCATTGGATAGGCCTTTTTTTTAACTCCATATTACCGGGAGCTGTTACCGGTGATTTAATCAAGCTTGCCTACAAAAAACATATAAACTCAACCTTAAGTAAAGCATTTTTCCTAGGAACAATCTTTTTGGATCGTTTAATTGGCCTTTTAAGCCTTATTACACTGATGGGTCTTTTTTCTCTTATTAATTACACTGAAATTACAGCCACCTCGAGCCATTTAAAAAATATTGTGCACTTTAACTTTTTTATCTTTTTGGGTGCCATATTCTTAACAACTCTTTTGCTTCTTCCCAAAAAAGTGCAAACATTTTTTTTAAACCTTTTTAGCAAAGTTCCAAAAATTGGAAATAAAGCCAGTCACTTTTTCGAACAAATTTGGGTTATTGGAAGTAAAAGAATTCTTTTTTTAAACTGCCTTCTTTTGAGTGTAGTCATACAAGTCATTACAATTTTTCTGTTTTGGAAAGTTATTTCCCCTCTTACAAATCAAACATTTCCTTTATACCAAGCATTTATTGTTGCTCCCCTTGGTTTTATAAGTATGGCCTTACCTTTGGCCCCTAGTGGGCTTGGTGTTGGCCATGCAATTTTTGGAACTCTCCTTTCTTTTTTCCAGATAAAACAAGGGGCTTCTCTTTTCAACGTTTACTTTATTTGTGTGGTCTTCTTTAATTTGACAGGCTCAATCCCATACATAGTTTCAAGTTTGAAAGTAAAGTCCCAAAAGAACGACTTAAAAGAACTAAAGCCAACTCATGAAACTTAGAGCTCAAAAGAAAAAATTCTGTCAGGTTCTATATGACCATATCTAACCCATTTAGTTTTTAAAGATTCAACCTTCAACAAAAAATCCGTTTCTTGTTTAATGTCATTAAGTTTTCTTAGCTTTTTTGACTGTTTTCGGAGCTTTCCCCTAATCTCTTTCGGTAGTAGACATAAACCAGCTAGTAAATAATGGTTATCTTCCCATTTTATCGTTCTGCCAATAAAGATATCTTCTTTGAGAAGTCCCGGTGGGTTGCTTTCTTTTGGAAGAACAAACTTATAGTTATGAAGTACGTCTTTAAAGCCACAAAAGCCTCTAAACGTTTTTCCACAGTATTCAAAGAGGGAGTAATTCATCCCTTTCAAAGAATTACTCAAAGCCTCATCCAATTCATGTTCTTCAACATAATCAAAAATAGCTGCACGACTAGATAGCTTAGATACAAATTGAAAAATATACCAGTCATTGAAAGAATTCATACGAAGTTCATAATCTTCATCGTCTTCATTAACCTGTCCAGTTAGGTTAAAGTACTCATCCTTTGCCTCCAAAAGCCTTTCGTAATGACTCCCCGAGGTGTAGTGAGTTAGCACCCTTTCTAAATGTAACTTTATTTCGTTTTTCATATAAGCTAAAGTATGAACACTAAAAGAAAAATTGGCCAGTCAAATCACAACAACAACTTGTTGTTGGAGTTAATCCTCTACTTTCAATACTGCTAAAAAAGCTTCTTGAGGTACTTCGACACTACCTACCATTTTCATTCTCTTTTTACCTTTCTTTTGCTTTTCAAGAAGCTTTCTTTTTCTCGATATATCACCACCATAACACTTCGCAAGAACATTTTTTCTCAAAGCCTTAACAGTTTCCCTCGCCAAGATTTTAGCGCCAACTGCTGCCTGGATAGCAATATCGAACTGTTGACGGTTAATAAGCTTTTGAAGTTTAGAAGTTAAAGCCCTTCCCTTAAATTGTGCACTTTGCCTGTGGGTTATCAAAGAAAGAGCATCCACACTATCTCCATTAAGGAGGATATCAAGCTTCACTAAGTCAGATTCTTGATAACCTATAACTTCATAATCCATGCTTGCATAACCTTTACTTAAGCCCTTCAGCTTATCATAAAAATCAAAAACCATTTCACTTAGAGGTAGGTTATAAATTAACTGTACCCTATCCGTAGTAATATACTTTATTTGTTTTTGCTCACCCCTTCTTTCAGTACATAGCTTAATAATCTTACCAACAAACTCATTTGGTAGATGGATTGAGATTTCTACCATTGGTTCACTTATTGATTCTATCAATGATATATCAGGCAGTTCTGATGGGTTATCTATAACAAGCTCTTCACCCTTTGAAGTTCTGACTTTGTAACTACATGAGGGGGCTGTTGAAATAAGGTTTAGCTCAAACTCTCTTTCTAACCTCTCTTGTATAATATTCATGTGTAATAAACCCAAAAAGCCACATCTA
>DKQD01000109.1:0-10417 GCA_002474345.1 Bacteriovoracaceae bacterium UBA7317 | reverse complement strand
CCCAAAAAGCCACATCTAAAACCAAGACCCAGAGCAGTCGAGTTCTCGGGTTCATAGCTAAAAGAGCTGTCGTTAAGGGCCAATTTTTCCAAAGAGTCCTTTAAAATTTCATAATCAACAGAGTCAACTGGAAAAATTCCGCAGAAAACCATCTGCTTAATTTCTTTAAAACCTTCAAGTGCAGGGGTTTTATCCTTACTCTTTGAACTTATAATTGTATCTCCAACACTCACATCCCGAATGGTCTTGATTCCACAAATAATCATCCCTACTTCACCTGCTCCTAATTCTTTGACTTCATTAAAGAAGGGATTATTTACAGCTAACTTTAGGACCTCATAGGTTTGATCGGAGTACTTAAATGTAATCTTATCTTTTATATTTATTTTTCCCTCAAAGACTCTCACCAGTACGATTACTCCTTGATACGGATCAAACCATGAATCAAATATGAGAGCTTGAAGAGGATTATCTGAAGAGCCTTGAGGGGAAGGGACTCTCTCAACAATTGTTTCAAGAAGGCCTTCAATACCTAAACCAGACTTAGCTGAAACTTCGTTAGCATCGCTCGCATCAATTCCAATGATCTCCTCAATTTCCTCTTTAACCCTATCAGAGTCAGCATGAGGTAGGTCTATTTTATTCAGAACTGGTAGAACTTCGACATCATTTTCAATAGCCATGTAAACATTTGCTAATGTTTGAGCCTCTACCCCTTGCGAAGCATCCACAACAAGCAAAGCTCCATCACAAGAAGCCAAGGAACGGCTTACTTCATAAGAAAAATCGACGTGACCTGGAGTGTCCAAAAGGTTTAAAAAATAAGTTTCTCCATCTTTTTTAGACTTGTAAGTGATCCTTACAGTCTGAGCCTTAATGGTTATACCCCGCTCCTTTTCAATATCCATATTATCTAAAAGGCGGTCTTCGGACTCTCTCTGGGAAACAGTATTAGTTTTCTCCATTAACCTATCGGCTAGAGTCGACTTGCCGTGATCGATATGGGCAATAATAGAAAAATTTCTTATTTTTGTAATATCCATAAAAAAAAACCCAATTCAAGATAGATGGTGTTTGCCTAAACTCAATTGAGACTCAAACAAACATTTCGGTGGAAAGTACCATAAGGTAGTAATCAAGGGAACTTTCTTTTCCACGAATTGGAATGACATTCCCATAACCTGAAAAAACAACTTCTTGCAACTCTATCTCCTTCTCTTTTCCCTCTTTTTCAACCTCAACTTCGACAATTTCAACGCTAAGCCCCGATTCTTCTTCACCATCAACCTTCGGTTTCGCAGGAATAACAACTTTCATATTTTCAATCTTTGAACGCCTTTTTATGGCCATTTTATAACACTCTATAATGCTCTTTGGCACGAGAGTTTCATCCATAACCTTTCCAATAACATCCTCTGATTGAACCCTCATCAGATTGTATAGTGAACCGTTCATATAAATGATTTTGTTATCTGCGTTAGCCACAAGGACTGGCTTTTTACCCATATTTGCAAGAGCATCAAACTTCCTATTCTCCAAAGAAATTCTGTTCATTCGAAGCTCTTCAAACGTTTTAAAACTATGTATCATTTTATTCATTTCACGAGCAATCTCACCAATCTCATCATCTTGATTATAAAAAATTGAAACATCAAAGTTACACTCCTGGAGTTCTCTCAATGCATCCTTGATCTTTTTAAAGGGTAGAGCAATCTTTCCTGGGACAATAAAACCAAGAAGAATTGTGGCAAAAAAACCAATGATCAGGGTAAACATCATTTTCTTTTTGGTATCTTTAATAATTTCTCTAATTTGCTGATCACGCTTCATCGACTGATTGTCTTGAAGCTCCTGTAATTTTGTAAAAACATTTAAAATCTTTTCAAAAAAGTCACCAATACTCTTTCTAAGTCCTACAATATTCTTGTGAAAGGATGATGACTTCTTTAAGACAATTTCTAGGGAAGTGACATAAGCCAGCAATTCACTAAGCTCTTTTTGACCTTGAGACTTCTCATCAAGTAAACCTTTCAACTGATTCTTGCTTATTTTCAATTTATTTCTAAGTCTACTCAAAGAAGATTTTGATGGTTTTTTACTTACGAGAATTACCCCTTGAGTCTCCAAAATTTGTAGGGTTGAAAGCCTGACTTCATTTGTAAGAGATGAAATCCTCATTGATTTACTGGTTATACTTTCAATATTTGTATTCAAGTTATGTAGGAAGTGAAAAACAACAAAAGAAAGAACTAACACAGCCAAGTTAGCTATAATAAAACTAATCGCAATTCTCTTTTTTAAAGAAAGATTCAACTCAATACTCCAAAAGCGCTGTGCTTAGACCCTCTTCCCAACTAATCATGACCCTAAACATTAAGCTTCTTCCAAATCACCGAATAATCTGTTGAAGTTTTTCTCAGAGCCAACAAGCACCACAACATCATTAGGCTCTATTACATCCATCGGCATAGGACAGTCATTTATATCTACTCTATAGGCTGACTTCCCTTCATCTGTTATATAAGGCCTTTTCTTCTGCAGAGCAACTATATTTAGATTGTAATTCTGTCGGATTTTACTCTCAACTAAAGATTTCCCCTCGAACTTTTTACCTAGCCTAACTTCAACAATCGAATAACCGGCAGCAAAGTTATACCTTTGCAATACGTGTGGAGCAATAATTTGAGAGGCAATAATTTCTCCCATTTCTTCCTCAACCTTAATAATCTCACTTGCACCGATTTCCTCAAGAACGTGTTGATGAAGTGCACTTGTAGCTCTAGCAATAACCCTACCAACCCCTAGTTTTCTTAACATAGCAACGGCCATAACACTCATTTCAACGTTATCACCTATTCCTACAATAGCGACGTCCACATCTGATATGTTAACTGATCTAAGAGAACGTTCATCAGTAACATTTAGCGAAACTGCGTGAGTCACCCGATCCTTAATTTTTTCGACAAGGTGATCATCTTTATCAATAGCTATTACCTCTGCTCCTTTTTCAAAGAGCCTTACAGCAGTTTTTGCCCCGAATGTTCCCAAACCTATAACAGCGACTATCATTCTTTAAACTCCCTCTCTGTATATTCAAGCAAAACTCGTTAACCCATCATGATTTTTCCATCTGGATACTCAATGTCCCCAGGCAATTTTTCCCTCTGAGCTACGGCGAGTATTAGAGTAAGAGGACCGATTCGCCCTATTAACATCAAAATGGCTATTAAAGACTTCCCAAGTAAAGAAAGGGAAGGAGTTACACCTAAACTTAACCCTACTGTCCCTCCTGCACTTACCACCTCAAAAAAGATTGGTAAATAAGAGGTCGTTTCAGACTCAGCTAACATCAAGATAAGTATGAAAACTAAAGTAACGATTATGGATATGACTGCTAAAGCAGTGGCCCTTACAACCATAGGAGAAGGAATAACCCGATCAAATAATCCAACCTTTTTTCTTCCAAGCAAGGTTGATCTAATACCGGCAAAAAGAATCGCAAGAGTTGTCGTTTTGATACCACCACCAGTTGATCCAGGGCTCGCTCCTACAAACATAAAAAATACCATCCCAAAAATAGTAAATGGAGAAAAACTAGTTAGAGGCACGGTATTAAAACCCGCTGTTCTCATTGTGATAGACTGAAAAAATGATACCTGTATCTTCTCCCACAAAGTAAACTTATCAAAAGAATTTAAAAACTCACTAAAAAAGATAAAGAGCATCCCCACCACTGTTAACACTATTGAAATTGATAAAACTACCTTAGTATGAAGGGAAAGCCTGGCCAAACTTCTCCTTAGAACAATGAATTCCTTTAATTCTTTGAGAACTATAAAGCCCAACCCACCTAAAATAATTAAAAATGCTATAGTCCCATGAACAGTTGGGTTAACAGCATAACTCTCTAAAGAGTCGTCAAATAAGGAAAATCCAGCATTACAAAAAGCGGATATACTATGGAAAATACCGTAATAAAGGGCCTTACCAAATTCAAACCCTTCATCATAAAAAGCTAATGTAAGAACAATAGCACCCCAAAGTTCAATGAAGAAAGTATATTTAACTATATTACCTACCATAGCGAGCAAGTCTTCCAAGCTAGATATATCCAATAAATCCTGCATTATAACCCGATCTTTTACGCCTAGAGACTTACCAAGTAAAATCGCCATCGATGAGTAAAGAGTCATAATACTTAACCCACCAATTTGAATGAGTATTAAAATAACTATTTGTCCAAAAAAACTAAAACTTTGATTTAAAGAAAAAGTTGTCAAACCAGTTACACATGTCGCTGATGTGGCCATAAAAAGCCCATCAATAAATGACATATTTACACCTTCTTTCTGAGATACAGGTAAAAGAAGTAGAAAAGTCCCTAAAAGAATAACTGCAGAAAAAGAAAACAAAACAAGCTGAGCAGGTCTAAGCTTAATACCTTGAAAGATGGCGTACCCCTGCCTCTGTTTTCTAATTCCCTCATCGGTATCATCATCATAAATAGTCAGTACGGAAGATAAAAGATGGGCTGAGGATAACCAGAAGGCAAACTCAACATCTCCCCAAGTTATAACTAGAGGAACAAAAATAACTAAGGAAAAAACATATTTCCTAACGAACTCCTCAAGACTACCTGCTTCAAGATAGTTCGTGAAAACAACCAAAGCAATAACGATTGGAATAAAAAAAGCTCCAGTCTCTATATAGTCCTTAAGTTCACCGCTCTGAAACTGAAAAGGAATCTTATCTGCGCTTCTCAAGGAGAAAAGAAGTATAAAAGAGCCATTAAAAAAAAGCTCAATGAGAAAAGGAAATTTTTTAAATACCTGAGACATATAACCATCTTAATATCATTTAAACTTTTTTTAATCTAGGTATCTTCTTTACATCAAATTCTTAAGCTAGAAAAAATAATTGAACAAACCATGCCAAAGACGCATCACACAACAAAACTCATCAGGATTAGTTTTGATTTAATTAGCTAAAATCGTTAAAATGGAACTGTGAAAGCTTGGAAGAAAACCAAAACCAGTAGATGGAGAAGATGAGTTCTAAAAAATTCAACCTTTTAAATTACCTTTTTCTTTTCCTATTCCAGTCTTGTTCCCTCCTTACAGGAAACGATACCAAAACAAACAAAGATAAAAGAGCTGACATTTATTATTCTCATGGAACATCCAAGCTTATTTTAAAAGATTACACAAATGCTCTCAAGTTCCTATTAAAAGCAAAGGCTCTAAGACCTAATGACACGAAGATTTTAAATAATCTGGCCATGACCTATTATTTCAAAAAAGATTTTAAAAAAAGCCAAGAAAGTTTTTTAAAAGCATTGCGCGCCAATCCAGAAAACTCCGATGCCAGAAACAATTTAGCCTCGCTTTACTTTAAGAGAGGTTTTCTAAAAAGAGCAGAGAAAGAGTACCTAAGAGTGCTTGAAGACCTTATATATCCTCATCAGTATAGAGTTCACTACAATTTGGCCCTCATTTACCTAAAAAGGGGTAAAGTCAAAAGTGTCCTCAAGCATTTAAAAAGCTCAATTGCAGGAAAAAAGGATTATTGCCCAGCAAAATTCCAACTAGGAGAACTCTACTTCTCACAAAAGCTTTACCAATTAGCACACAAAAACTTCCTAGAAGCTTCTAAAGGTACCTGCTACGGAGAACCAGCTCCACACTTTAAACAAGCTCTAGCCTTAGAAAAGCTTGGGAAACCACAAGAAGCTCTAAAAAAATATGAACTAATTATTGAAAAGTTTCCAGACAGTAACTTTGGAAAATTCGCAAAGAAAAGATCTCGCAATATAGTAAAATCTTCTTTTATGAAAAGTACTGAACTTTTGAAAATTGAAAACAAAAAAGATAACCTAAAAGCTTTTAAATTATTTGAAGACTTCGAAAATCAAAAGAATACTGAAATAATGACTACTTCTCCTCGTTTTTAAGAAAAGGTAGGATAAAATGGATCAAACACAAGAAACGACTTCCAATGCTGTAAAGAACGACTTCAAAACTATTGGTAGTTTTCTAAAAAAACAAAGAGAACAGCAAGAAATTCCTCTAAAAATTATTTCTCGGACTACCAAAATAAGTACTACCCTTCTTGAATTACTTGAAGGAGATGAGCTTAGCCAACTCCCTAACAAAGCTTACGTGAAAGGATTTGTTAAATCATATTGTAAGGCCCTATCAATTAACCAAAAAGAGTGCCTAAACCTACTGGAAAAAACCTATTTAAATCAATTTCCTCAAAGGCAAGCGAATAATTTGGTGAAAGAGTATTCTACTCCTTCTTCATCAAAAAAGCCTAAAGCTATGACGGCTATTTTTGCAGTGACAATGGGACTTGTCGCTTTTTCTTACCTTTTTAATGACAAGGGTACCTCAAAACAAGAAGAAACCTCATTTGAAACAATTTCTCACCAGTCTCTAACAATTAAAACTCCTCTTAAAGAAACAAAAGACGAAGTAAAGCTTGCGCAAAACTCTATTAAAAAAAATAATCCCGAAACTACTCTGACAACAAAAAAACAAAATCAAAATGAGAAAGAAAGTAACCAAATAAAAAAAGAAGTTATTGCTAAAAAAGAAAACAAAAAAGTTGAAACAGATGAAAAGGTAAAAAAGTACAAGTTTTCTCCTATAAAAGGAGAGCTTTTTACCTATAAGACGGAAATCAACCAGAACGATTTGAAACTTTTACCAAAAAGCGTTCAACAGGATACTTCTCCACAAAAAGTTTATATCAAGGCAATGAATGGTGAGACATGGATTACTTATAAAGTCGATGACAAGCCCATAAGGCAGCTATTTCTTAAAAAAGATAAGAGCCTTTTTATAAAGGGGGGAGAAATGAGAATTTTTCTTGGGAATATAAATGCGACAAAAATCTTTGTTAATAATAAGCCTATATCCTATTCATCAAGAACAGGTGTAAAAAGCCTTGTTATTCCAAAAAGAAATACTAGTAAATACCAACTACCTTTATTCGTTTTTGAAGACAGTGGCAGAGCGAGAACTTCTGAGGAAGTTATCAAAGAAAAATTATAAAAAAGCTCGTTTGCATTTAATCTAAGAAACCCAATCTAGCCTTCTCATTAGAAAAAAACATAAGGCCATGACCATTACAGAAGGTGTCAAGATAGCAACCGAAGGGGGAACACCCCCTTTTTTAACAACGCTTAAAAGAAAAAAGAAAATCCCATAATAACCAATTATGGACATAAAAAGAGAACCACTAAACCCTTTTTTCTTAAATCTGCTGTGACCAAAAGAAAGACAAAATCCAAGAACCACAAAAACAACGCACTGAATTGAATTGTTAATTCTTTGCCAATATTCTATTTCCAGGTTTAGAAGTCTTCTTCTAAGTCCATTTAAATCAACTTTTTTTTGTTGGGCTGACTTTGATTTACTTATCTGCTTTTTTATACTTTTTCTAAGTTCAATAATTTCAGTTGTGCCTCTCATCCCATCACGCGTAACAAACCCTATCTTTATATCGCTAGACATTATGGGAAATTCGTACTCTTTAAATAAAACTTTTGCGACATTTTTATCACTCCTATTAATTTTGGCAATATTACCGTCGTACAAAAGCAACCTAATTTTTGGCGACCTTTCATTACCTTCTTGGGTTTTAATAAGAACTCCTTTTTTTGCCAAAATGGACCTCTCATCTAAACCCTCCTTATTTTTTATATGGATAAAAACATTTTCAAGAAAAGTACCTCTTTTCGAAACTTTTTCTGCGTAAATGGTGGCCTTAGGTATTTCAGCATAAAATTGCTCAGACTTCACATTCCTTAAAATTGCCTTACTAGTTAATTTAATTACTGTATTTTTAAATTGAGTTTTAGAATTAGGAATAATTCTAAGATTTACTGAGTAAAGGGCCAAACCAATAAGAGCACCTATTATTAGAAAAGGTAAAAATATCTTATTCTTGGAGAAGCCAAAAGACCTCATTGCAACTATTTCAGAGTCCTCAGCTAATTTGCTTAGTGTAAACATCGTCGCAAATAAAATAGATATTGGAATCGATAAAGGGGTAAAGCTTATAGCTATATGCCCAAATAAAGCCAAAACTTCAGATAAGGGTACATCTTTGCTTAAAATAACTTTCACAAGATTAAAGAGTTGGAATGTTAAGAGAAAAATTATGAAAAATAACGACCCCAACACAAAAGGACCAATAAAACTTGTTATGAGATACCTATGAATTACACGCATAAAAACACCACAACGCATAACAAAACAAACTACCATTTGTTTTAGACAAAATTCAACTACTCGTGCTAGCTTAGCTTTTTCGTAAAAACATTGAAAACCTTATTTTAAATTGCAAAAAATCCAATTCCCATAGGAGCTTATATGAAGTTTATAATTTCCACGAGTAACAAAAATGAAAAGCAAGGACATGAGCTTGTCATCGTTCCTGCTTTTAAGTCAAAAAGCAAAAAAGCAATTAATATATCTGACTGGGACCCATCTTTTAAAACAGCTTTCAACAAAATTAAAGCTTCGAAGTTTTTCGAAGGAGCAAAGGGTCAAATCTTTAATTTCCAACTAGAAAATGGAACAACCGTTCTTGCCCTAGGCTTAGGAGAGAGAAGTTCTGTCTCTCTTGAGATACTGAGATGCGAAGCAGCAAACGTCTGTAAAAAAATCTTAAACCAACACTCTGAAGTTGTCCTAAAAATTAGTCAATTTGCCCTTAAAGAGGATTTCGAAAGGTCCGTTTCATCTGTGATACAAGGGTTTCTTCTCTCTTCCTATAAATTTGAAAAACACTTATCTTCAAAGTCAGAGCAAAAGTTAAAAAAAGTTGTTCTTGAGGTTGATAGTAAAGATTCAAAAGCTGCCAAAAAAGCTCTTCAAGAGAGCTTAATCATTTGTGAATCGGTTAACTTTTGCAGAGACTTAGTAAATGAGCCACCGAATATTTTAAATTCAGAAACCTATGCAAAGTTGGTTGAAAAAGACTCTAAGAAACTCAATAGAGTCAAAGTAAAAGTACTTGGAAGGCAACAACTCAAAAAAGAAAAAATGGGCATGTTCCTTTCTGTAAATGCTGGCTCAGCCTATGAACCAAGACTAGTTCACCTCACCTACACTCCAAAAAAAGTAACCAAAAAAACAAAACACATAGTATTGGTTGGAAAAGGGCTCACTTTTGACACGGGTGGCTACTCATTGAAGCCATCCGGATCAATGATGAATATGAAGTTTGATATGGCCGGTTCATCGACTGTTTATTCTGCTTTTAGAGCTGCTTCACTACTTAACACAGATGTAAAAGTCACCTGTCTGTTAGGCATTACCGACAATGCGGTGAATGAGAAGGCTACAATGCCAGACTCTATTGTAACAGCGCGAAATGGAAAAACTGTTGAAATTTTAAATACGGACGCTGAAGGTAGGCTCGTTCTCGGTGATGTCCTGAGTTATGCTAGTGACCTAAAGCCAGACACTATAATTGATGCAGCCACCCTAACTGGAGCGTGCCTTGTATCTCTTGGTCACGAAATGTGTGGCTTAATGACAAACAGTGACAAGCTTGCGAACAGCCTTCTTGAATCTGCCAAAGAAGTCGATGAGTATATGTGGCAACTTCCTATAATTGATCCTTTTAGAAAGGATATGAAATCAAATATTGCTGACCTAAAAAATATGGGCGGTTCTAGGTTTGGTGGCACATCAAAAGCAGCCGCCTTCTTAGAAAACTTTGTAGACCCTAAAATTGCTTGGGCTCACTTAGATATAGCAGGTATTGGTGATTCTCAATCTCACCTACCATACTGCCCTTCTAAAGGTGCCTCCGGCTCCATTGTAAGAACTCTTACTCACTACCTTACAAACATATGAAAAAAAAGCCATTTAGTATCGTCCTTTACGCTCCCGAAATTCCCGGCAATACCGGGTCTATCGGGCGGACTTGCCTGGCCTTAGATATAGACCTTATTCTGATTAAACCCTATGGCTTTGACCTTTCAGAAAAGTCTGTTCGAAGAGCAGGCTTAGACTACTGGAAACATGTACGCCTAACTGAGTTTGAAAGCTTCAACCACTTTATACAAAAGAAGTCTCCAACAAAAGACAGCTTATTCCTCTTTAGTAAAACCGGTGAGAAGAGCTATTTTGACGCTCCTTTCAAAGAGGACTGTTATTTAATTTTTGGGTCTGAGACTAAGGGATTACCACCGAGTGTACTTGAAACTTATAAGAGTAATGCTTACAAACTTCCCATGTTTAATGAACATGTTAGATCGCTCAACCTTTCAAATGTTGCTACATCAGTGGGTTATGAATGTCTTAGGAAATTAAACTTGTAAGCTTAAACCTTCCTTAGAAGACTCAGTGACAAGTCCTGAAGAAATAAGCCCTCTTACAAAATGCGAAAGACCTTGAGT
>DKQD01000163.1:8730-19621 GCA_002474345.1 Bacteriovoracaceae bacterium UBA7317 | reverse complement strand
GTATGTGCGAGTTAAATGGTCGGCTATTGAGTTTTTATAATTTAATAATAGGCCAATATAATATGTGCTTCACAGGGAGATTGTTTAGTAAAGTTGATTAAAGTGTTCAACTCGTGAAGAATTAATTTTAATTAATTAAGTTGAGGTTTTTGAGTTTTAATGTTGACTATCAAGTTTTTAGTTAAGGATAGTAAATACCGTACTTAATAAGGAAATTAACTTTGGAAATCAAAATATTTCAGTCACTTTTTCAATTGAAGAAAGAAGATTGGGACCTTTTAACAATGAACGCATCACCTTTTATAAGCTATGAGTTTTTAGGCGCCTTGGAAAACACCGATTGTATTGGAAAAGAAAGGGGGCAAATACCTTTTTACTTCACACTCTGGGAAGAGGAAAGTCTGAGGGCATGCTACTATCTTTTTTTGAAAGGTCACAGTTATGGAGAATATATTTTTGATTGGGCATGGGCCGATGCTTTTCAAAAGTCAGGCCTCCCATACTATCCTAAATTTTGTTCACAAACGCCCTTTACTCCAATTTCAGATTCTAAGCTTTTAATCCACCCTGATTATTTAGATTCTAAAGCGAAGTTTTCTAAAATATTACAAAAGGCTGTTTTTGATGTGGCCAAAAAAATAGGAACAAGTTCTATTCATGTTTTGTATATTCATCCTCATGAGAAAGAATATTTTTCAAAAGACGTTTTTCTTCATAGAAAGACTCATCAATACCATTTTAAAAATAAGGGTTATAAAAGTTTTACCGATTTTTTAAATGGACTTGAAAAGTCAAAAAGAAAGCAAATTCAGAAGGAGAGGAATTATATAGCGAAACAGTCGGGTCTGGTTATTAAACAATTTACTTGTGAAAGCCTCGAAGAAAGTCACGCAGAGTTATGGTATCAATGTTACTTATCAACGATAAAAAAGAAGTGGGCTCAAGCCTATCTAAACGAAAAATTTTTCAAAGAAATTTTCAAAAATTTATCAGATAAAACTCTTTTAGTACTCGCTTTTAGAGGAGAGTCATTAATCGCAGGCTCTTTATTTCTCTATGATAACGAAACACTCTACGGAAGGTATTGGGGAGCGTTGGAAAAAACTAAATTCCTCCACTTTGAGATGTGCTATTACCAAGGTCTTGACTTCGTTTTTTCAAAAGGACTTGACCGATTTGAAGCAGGTGCCCAGGGGGAACATAAAATAAAAAGAGGATTTCTGCCTGAGAGGATTTGGAGTGCCCATTATATTGAAAATCAAATTTTTAGGGAGGCTATTAGCCAATTCATTAATGATGAGGGAAAATCATTAGAAGATTTTTTTGAAGTAATTGAAAAGAAAATGAACCCTTACAAGAAGAGAAACTCCAATGCCAAAAAAACCTGAAAAATGCGTCTTTATATTATCAGAAAAATTATCAAAAGGACTGGCGCTCAATTGCACGGCCCTTCTTGGTTCAAGTCTAGGAGGCCAATACCCAAGTCTTATTGGAGAAAACTTCGAGGATGCTGATGGTGTTTTCCATATGGGTCTTCTTTCTTTTCCTGTGGCCATATTAAAGGCCAGAGAAGAAGAGCTTATTCAAATCCGTCACAATGCTTTGGAGCTAGAAAATACTAAATGTATTGATTTAACAAATGTTTCACAAGAGTCAATGAAATATGAAGAGCTTGTTGAAAGA
The DNA here is from genome assembly GCA_002474345.1 of Bacteriovoracaceae bacterium UBA7317. Taxonomy (GTDB): domain Bacteria; phylum Bdellovibrionota; class Bacteriovoracia; order Bacteriovoracales; family Bacteriovoracaceae; genus UBA7317. Next base: position 17,938 of record DKQD01000163.1, on the reverse strand, counting down.
GCATCGAAGACAAGGTTTTCTGCTTTTAAGTATATTGCCCTTTCTCTTTTTGGTGATTCAGGTGAAATTAATGATTTAACCAAGAATTTGAAGCTTTATTAATTTAAAAGATTTAGGTAGTGATTAGGAAAGTTTTTTATTGGCTGCTTCTTTCTAATTTAAAAAAGTAAGGATATGGAGAAAGGTAACGGGTTAGTAAAATGAATTGTGTAATAGAAAATGCAAAGAGAGATAAACATGCCCAAATAATTGCTGAGTTCCAAGTTGAAATGGCACTAGAAACAGAGAATATGGAGCTGAATTTTGAAAAAACTAAAAAAGGTGTCCAGCATATTTTTGACAATCCGAAGGAAGGAGAATATTGGGTTTCCTTATATGAAGGGCAAGCGATAGGATGTCTTCTTACTCTTTATGAATGGAGCGACTGGCGGCAAGGAACAGTGTTGTGGGTTCACTCTGCTTTTGTAAAAAAAGAGTTTCGTGGACGGGGAGTTTTTAAAAAGTTTTACAATATGTTACAGGAAAGAGTTCGTCAAAATCCAAGTTACCTTGGGATCAGGCTCTATGTTGATAAGAGAAATCTTAGTGCGCAAAAAGTTTATAAGTCTTTAGGCATGAGCGATGAGCATTATAGTCTTTTTGAATGGATGGCCTAAAATCAAACTTAAAACTATATCCTAATATGCCCTTCACCTTTAACAACAAATCGGGTCGTTGTTATTTCTCGGGCCCCCATGGGGCCGTAGGAATGAAGCTTTGTCGTAGCAATTCCTAATTCTGCTCCAAGTCCAAGTTCCCCTCCATCGTTAAATCGAGTTGAAGCATTAACTACAATGCAACTTGCATCCACTCGTTTTTTAAAAGTATCTATGGCCTTTGGGTCTTTTGCTAAAATTGCTTCAGTATGATTAGTCCCGTGTTCCTGAATATGTGAAATAGCTTTTTCGAGGTTTGGGAGGACTTTCACCGAAAGGACTTTGTCTAAGTATTCTGTGTAATAGTCTCCTAAGTTGGCGCTAATGGACTTAGAGAATAAACCCTTTGTGAGTGAGCACCCTCTAATTTCAACACCTTCAGAATCAAGTTTTGCAAGGATTCTTGGTAAAAAATCTTCAGCAATATCTTCGTGTACTAAAAGGGTTTCCATTGCATTACATACACCAGGTCTTTGCGTTTTAGCATTCATACAAATATCGATGGCCTTTTCCAAATCTGCATCCTTATGCACATAAATATGGCAAAGACCTTTAAAGTGAGCAATCACTGGGATTTTCGAGTTTTCGTAAACATATTGAATAAGGCCCTCTCCTCCTCTCGGTATAACGACATCAATATTTTCTTTAAGGGAAAGGATTTCTTGTAGGTCCTCTCTTGAGTCAATAAGCTGAATAATGTCTGGATTAACATAATCCTTAATTGCCTCTTGAAATAAATGTGTCAGAATTCTATTTGAATGGTTGGCCTCTTTTCCTCCCTTGAGGATAATGGCATTTCCTGACTTGAAAGCAAGGGCCCCGCAATCAATAACGACATTTGGTCTTGATTCAAAGATCATGGCAATGACACCAATAGGGATTCTCTCTCTTTGAATCACTAGTCCATCATCTCTTTTAAATTCACTGACAACCTCTCCTAGTACTCTAGGACTTTCAGCAATAGATAAGACGGCTTCGGCCATACTTTTAATTCTTGCCTCATTTAAAGTAAGCCGATCAATAAAGGCTTCTGGATAACCTTCAGTTTTTCCCTTATTGATATCTTTTTGGTTTTCTTCAATAATTTTTTCTTTATTCTCTATAAGTTTTTCGGAGACCTTTTGAAGGGCCTTACATCTAAACTCTTCACTTATTAATGAGAGATCCTTTTGGGCCAGTTCAGTCGTAATTGCGAGGCTTTTAACATCCATAAAATAAAGTCCCTTTAAATATTTTGAAAGGTTTTTTTAGTTTATTTTAAAATCATATTATCCCTATGAATGACCACATCAGAGATAAGAAAGCCTAAGATTTCTTCAATTTCAAAACTTTTCTTACCCATAATTTTTAATATATCTTTGGAGTCATAATCACAAAGTCCATAAGCAAAGGTTTTGTTTTTAAATTGAATAGCAACAGAGTCACCCCTCTTAAATGGCCCTTTGATTTTTTTTATCCCAATAGGGAGAAGAGAACCATTTCTTAAAAGTGAGCGGTATGCCCCTTCATCAACCTTAATTGAGACACCACTTTTTGCGGTTGCCATTATTCTTTTTGAATTATTTTTTGATGCTTTATCTAGTTTCTTAGGGAAAAAATAAGTGCCACCTTCATGAGTAACGGCGTGGGAAATTGGAAGAAGAGGTTTGAAAGAAGATATGATAACATGAATGCCTAGTGGGGTGCACTTTCTGACAGCTTCGAGCTTCGTCCTCATTCCTCCTCGACCGGCTTCACTTTTTGAAAGGGTTTTAATATGTTTAAAATTGTCTTCAAAAGGTATTTGAGAAATTTGGCAAGCGGTCTCATCTTTAGGATCTTTGTCATAGACCCCATCAGTCTCAGTTAACAATAAAAGTAGGTCAGCTTCCATAAGCACAGAGACCATCGAAGCAAGTTGGTCATTATCCCCAACTGTAATTTCTTCGAAGCTGACGCTATCATTCTCATTTAGAATTGGGATGATACCATTGGCCAGGAGGGTTTGTAGGTTATTCTTTATATTAAAATAGCGCGTTTTATTTTTAAGGTCATCATGTGTGAGGAGAACCTGCGCAGATGAGAGATTTTGATTCTCTAAGGCCTTGTGGTAAGCATGCATAAGCAGTGGCTGGCCAACGCTTGAGCAGGCCTGAAAGTACTCAATTCTTTCACTTGTTTTTTTTGTAGGGGCCTTTATATATTTCTTCCCAGAGTTTATTGCCCCAGAGCTTACTAGAATAACTTCAATATTTTTTTTTCTTAAACGTGATACTTCAAGCATTAAGCTTTCAATTTTTTTTTGGTCTATATCCCCTTTAGGTGTTGTTATAGAAAGTGAGCCAAGCTTAATAACGATTCTTTTAAGCTTAGAGGGCAGTTCTTTTCTCAATTCATTTTTCATATTCAAACCTCGTCTTTTACTGGAAGACCTGTCAGTAAGTTAATATTATTGACAACTTTTTTTGCCTTCTCAAAGCTAAAAGTATATTTGAGAACTAGAAAAACATCACCTTTCAATTCAATTTTAAAGAGTCCAGGAATGAAGCAGGATTTAACTCTGACCTCTTTTATTTGTGACAACTCATAAGATTTTTCATACCTAAAAGGCCATGTTCTTCTATAGGTCGTGAGCAAGTCTTTTTTAAAAAAAACAATCTTTTCAGATAAGTAAAAAGAAAGAAACCAAGACATGACCACGATTTGAATGAGGTAAAAGCTAAAAAAAAGGGTGAGGACAATAAAAGTAAAGGTAGACCACTCCTTAACAGATAATGGCAGGAGGGGGACCATGAATTCGTAAAAGGCAAAAAAAAGGGGTAGGGACCCTAAAATTAGAATGATAAAAACAATGGGGAAATAAAAAGTGAGTCTGCCAACACGCTTTGAGTATTTATAAATTTCCATCGAAATTCCGATAAAGGTTTTATGTTGAGATATTCTAACGTGAAATGTTTTAATGGGCTACAGGCTTCTTTTTTTATTAAAAAGAAGCCATTTCCTAACAGGAGTTGAGCATAATTAACAATCAGTTGGAAGGTTATATTGCTTCTTTAAAGTTTTTCTGATTTATATTGACCAACTTTAAAATGAACCGCTAAGTAACTATCTTACTTGTTGTTGTGATGCGCTAACTTGCGTCGGTAGATGCCGTGCATTTATAAAAAGATTGTTTTGTAAAATCAGGTTCTGCAAATTGTTGGTGGTTAAAATGAGCTGTCCTCCTTCTTTCTCAAAAAAGTTAACATTTGAATCCTCCAAGGGTGTTTTAGTCGATTTTTTAAGTGAACAAACCTCTATTTCCAAACAATGGGCAAAGAAAATTCTTTTGAGAGGTGGTGTTTGGCTTAAAAGGGGAAAAAGCTCTTTAAAAAGAGTGAGGAAGGCAAAACACCCTCTTCAAAAGGGAGACCTTTTGGAGGTTTACCACTCATCGAAAATAGAAGATTTGGACCTTAAAAAGCTTTGCTATCCAGTTAAAGAATTTGGAGATTGGGGAGTTTGGTACAAAGGGGTTAATGTATTATCTCAGGGCACAAAGTATGGAGATCAAAATGCCTTAAACCGTTTTTTGGAAAAAGAAAAAAATAAACCAGTTCATTTAATTAATCGGTTAGATAAAGAAGCTTCTGGTCTCATGGTTTTTGCTTATAGTCAAAAAAAGGCAAAGCAGCTCTCTAAAATTTGGTCCCATGAAAGAACAATTAAAACTTATCAAGCAGTCACTAAAGGCGATTTAAAGAAAAAGTTTCCTAAAGGTCATGGAGCAATTAAAAATAGCCTAGAAGGTAAAAAATGTCTGACTGAGGTCAGTGTTGTTAGGTCTTGCAAGGAGTATTCTCTTGCCTTGGCCAGTATAAAAACAGGGCGACTACACCAAATTAGAAGGCATTTTGAAAAAATAGGTCACCCTCTTTTGGGGGATCCCAAATATGGAAGAGGCAACAAAAATAAAGAAGGTCTTATGCTTCAAAGTTCTTTTTTAGTTTTGCCAAAGATGAGAGGGGATGATGTTATTGAAGGTGACTTAAGGTTTGAAGTCCCCAAAGAAAAACAACTCTTTGAGGTCTTCAAGCAAAATAAAAAAAAGAAAGCTAAAGAACTTTAGAACGCCCTTACACATTTATGAGCTCTTCTAGGATAGGTATTACGGCATTTTCTTAGCGCCTTTCTACAAGCTTTTCTTTTAACGCCTGTTCCTCTAAACCCTCTGGCCTTACCAAAAAAGACTTTTTTTCTTCTTGATCTTCCAACGAATTCAGCAGCACATTTTCTCTTTACTTTTAAAATTCCTAAACGGGGGCCACCACGGTAGTAACTTTCAGCTTTTGCTTCGGGTGTCGGAAAAGCAAAAGAAGAAAATAAAAGACAGGCCAACAATAATAGTTTCTTCATCCTAATGGACTCCTTTTAGTTTACAAAAGACCCCAGGGCAAGAAAGCCCAGGATCTGGATTAGAAAAATTAAGGATATTATTGTTAAAGAAGTTAATTAAAGTTGTAAATGGAAAATCTCTTTAAAAGTTGTTGATATCTCCAAAAACTGATGTGAGGTAAGTCCCATTTTCTTTATTATTCGAACGTTCAATAGCGTTCAAAATTGTTTGGTAAGTAGGCTTTTTCTTTCTATCTGGATTGATGAAGTATTTTAAAAATGCCTTTGTGTTATTTGTAGCATCATCACTTAAAGTAGAAAGCCCAGAAAGGATAAGATCTAGATTTTGAGGATGGTTTTTTCTATCCATAAATATATTTTTAAAGTAGCTATATGAATGGCACCCATTAATAAAGATAATTTGGTATTTATCTGGGTTAAAAATATCACGTTCTCCATATAGTGCATTTAGGTCAAGGTTTCCACCCAGCCCTGAGTGACCTTCATAATCAATGATGTCCGCATTTTCCAAAGCATCTTCAAACATATTTTTAAAAAGTGTGCTTTCTTTTTTGTTATTATCTTGGAGGTCAGAGTGGGCAATAATTATATTAACCTCAATTTCTTTTCCTGAATCAAAGGTTTTTGTATAAGTCCTTTTTTCTCCAGGAGTGAGACCTTCTTTTGTACTTGGTCTATGATCTAATTCAAGTCCTTTTTTCTCGAGCATTTTTTCTTGTCTTCTAGTGAGTTTTCCAAAAAGTGTTCTTCTAGAAATTTCAAAACCCTTACCCTCTAAAAAATCCCCAATTTCATACGCTGAGATAATAGCATCATCAACATTTTCAATAGAAGCATCGGGGTCAAGCACAGACAAAGTCTGTTTAAGATAGTGGTGGAGGTTTCTAGGGGCATTACTTTCAATATAGCCGTAGAATAAATCTATTCTTGTGGTATCTCCATTTTCATTATCTCCAAAAAGTTTTTCATATGCAGGGTATGTTCTTTTTGTTTTTTTGAGTTTTTTAAGAGTTCCTTTAATTCTAAGGATGTGTTTTTTGTCATCCTTTAGTGGACAACCTTTTTGGTCCGGGTCCCAAAAGTAAAAGAAGTCGCCTTCTGAATTATAGGTTTTATCAGTACACTTGTTGGAGTTTCCTACAATTCCATGACTATATATTTCTTCGGGGTTAATAGGTAGCTTTATAGGAACTCGAATTGTTTTTTTTCTTCCAAAAGCATTTTTATTAAAAAGAGTTTCAGCTTCAAAGTGATAAGTAACCAAGTCTTTATCTTTCTCTGGTAGGTGCTTTATTTTAATATTGGTTATCTTTTGATCTTCCCCAACGACACCTTTTGACCCAAACTCTTTAGCAAAGCTTTCGGATTGAAATGTTCCGAGAAGAAAGCTTGTCTGAATTTCTATTTCCTCTTTTATGCTTTCAGGGTCTAGATCGCTTTCAACTTCTAGTTTTCCCTTGAAGGTCAAAGTGGCCTTGTGAGATTGTTTGCCATAAAAGGCCTGGGCCGATTTAGGGCTCCCAATAATAATTATTGAGAAAGTAAGACTTAGTATTAAAAGTAAATTTTTCATTTTTTTTGCCCTATAAGTTTCTGGTCCCACCCATCTAATGAGTGCATAGATACCTTTGACGCAGTTAAGACATTTTTGGAAGGCATTTTTTTGAGGTATTAAAATTTAGTACCAAAATGTTTAAAAATTGAAGCTTTATTGAGGCCTTTTTTTTAACTATTGGAAAAATTTACAAAAGAATGGTCAACTTTTTAAAAAGGTGGGTGGTCGGTTGCTTTGAAAAAACTAAGAGGTTTTTTTGTTGGTTCTTATTTGAGAATGGGGAGCTCTGCGACAAAAAGGGTTCCTTCACCTACTTCAGACTCAACCCATACTTTTCCTTCTAGGTCTTTAATACATTTCTTAACAGCATCCATTCCAATCCCCCTTCCGGATATATTTGTTGCCTCTTCTTTTGAAGAAAAGCCTGGTTCAAAAATAATTTGAATAAGCTCTTCAGGGGTCATTTTGTTGAATTTGAGGTGTTTTAGGTTTTCCTTTTTTCTAGCAATTTCTCTTATTTTTAAAGGGTCGATTCCTCTGCCATCATCTTTGATTGCAACTTGGAAAAAAAGAAGGCCCTTTCTTTTAAAGGCAATCTCAATAGTCGCCTCTTCTTTTTTATTTTGATCAATTCTTTCGCTTTTGTCCTCTATACCATGATCAACTGCATTTCTAAAAACATGGTGGAGAGCAGAAAAAAAGTCTTTATACCTATCTAGGCTGAGATGGATATCAGACTCACCTATAGTGACTTTTACTGACTTATCCTGAGCTTTTGAAAGCTCTTCAATAGGTCTTAAGTACTGGCCAAAAGGTTCTTTTATATTCTTCAAAATAAACTTTTTTAAAATCATGTCATTAAATTTTAATAATTCATCTCTGGCAATATGAAGTTCTTCGAACTCTTCTCCAGAATTGTAGCAACTTTGGGCCATTTCAATAACTTGCCTATTTTCTTTCATAAATAATTTAAGGGTTTCACCGAGGTTATAAACTTTAAATTCTAGGTTTTTGACTAATGTCTGGTATTTTTCATCATGTTCATGATCAGGTTTAAAGAGCTTGCTGTTTTTGTCTCCACCTCCTTCTTCGCTCTTTTTGATATCGTAGTTCATAATAGAAAAAAGATCTTCTTCCAATTCATGAATACGCTTAACAATTTGTGAAACTTTAAAGTTAGAAAATCTTGCTTTTAATGTATGAAAATTTCTAAAGATTTCTTCGTAAGGATTGGCCTTTGGACTCTGTAGGAAAGTGTGAATAAGATCTCTCAGTTCGTCTAAGATATCTAAAAACTCGATTGGAGTTTCAATCAGTTTTAAGATCATGTCACTTTTCTCATTAGCATATTCAATTTTCTTTTGGGCATTTTTTTCACTTGTTATGTCTTTAAAAATACAGATGACTTTATCGACTATTTTTTTCCCTGAATGCTTATAAATAGGTTTATAATCTAGGCTAATAACCTTTCCAGTGGTTATCGTAATGACTTTTGAAGTTAACGCAAGGAGGTCTTTAAAAGGAATTTTTCCATCGTAGATATGTCCAACCCACTTGAGAAAAGACTTTTTCTCTGTAAAGTTTAGCCCAAACAAATCAGTAATATTGACTCCCTTAGGGTCAACTTGAAAAACTAGATTCGTTTGTTTTGATGGATCACTTATAATAGTCCCTTGGTTGTCTAAAATGAGAAAACCTTGGTCCAAATTGGATAAAATATTAAAAAAGTCTCATTTTGCAGCTGTATTTCTTTTGTTTGTGAGTCGACTTCTTTTTTTAGCCCAGTTGTTAACTTTTCTACTTTTTCCGTCATTTGGTTCATGGATTTTGCGAGAAGAGTCATCTCGTTACCTTGCCCAAGAGAATATTTTTTTTCCGCTCTCTTGGAGTAATCGCCTTCTGTAATACTTTTGGAAATTTCTGAAAGCTCTCCTAAAGGTACAACGACAATCTTTCTTAAAAGAAAATAAATAACTAGTCCGATAATAATATTTAGAAAAATTATGGTTGTAAGAATGAAAATGATTTCTTTATTCAACTCCTCTTTAATAATATTTTCATTGATTGTTACGATATAATGACCAATGACTAGTTCTTTTGATTTATTTCCTTGATTCGGGTTTAAAATCTTTCCTTGAATTTTTTTGTTATCAGAACCAAATAACTCTTTATTCTTAGAAAGTGTTATAATATTTTTTTTATTTTTGTAGACTCCTACTTCGATTTCACTTTTTGAGTCATTTAAAATTTGAATGGACTTTAAGTGATCTTTTTTTAATTCAGACTTAAGGTTTAGCTCTATTGCTTCAAGGTCTAGCTCAAAAAGAGAGTAGGTTACATTTTTAACAAGCCTTGATTTGGTTCGCTCTATAGACTTATTTAGATCTCCCATCATTTTATCTTTTTTCACGGAATAGGAGAAAAGTCCATAAACTCCTAAAAATAAGGAGATCGCCACAACAATGGGAATTGTTAACTCAAATTGAATAGAGCTTTTCTTCATAAGATATTAATCGGTAAATTTAGGTTAAATATGAAAAATATTAACTAGGAAAAAGCCTATAAAAAACCTTTTTTATCAAAA
>DKQD01000163.1:0-8328 GCA_002474345.1 Bacteriovoracaceae bacterium UBA7317 | reverse complement strand
AATATTTTTACATTAGTCATTTACCTTTAATTCAAAAAGAGAAATTATATAAATGGTTTAGCAAGCTTTAATTTTATAATATTAATTTTGATAAAAGTTTTAAGTGAAGTGAAAAGAAGAGATTTTATTGCAAGGTCAGCATTTTTGTCTTTGGGAATATCAAGCCAATTATTAAATCCAATAACTGTCTTGGGAGAAAGCCTTAATAGTAAAGAAGAAGCCCTTAAAAAAAAGAAAGCAAAATATATTTTTAATTTTGTCTCCCCTTATTTTACCAACAGTCATGTAGCAACTCCGCACTCACACCGGGAGATAAAAAAGCTGATTGAAAAACATACAAAAGGAAAAGTATACGTCAATATTTTTGATGGGGGTCTAAAGGGATTGGCTCTGTACTTTCGAATAAGGTCAGGTTTGGCCAGGTTCAAGGGGCCCTCTTATCCGTTTCAAATCTATCAACTATGGTTAAAGAATTGGATGTTCTCAATATCCCATTTTGGTCATCAAACGATAATGATTACTTAAGACTTTTTAATTCAAGTTTATGGGATCGGTATGTATTATCCAAAATGTCAAAGTACAATATAAAAGTTCTTTTCCCCTATGTTGTGGGTGCGAGAACTGCTTCTTCAACAAAAAAATTTGGAAAAGTCATAAAATCTCCGGAAGATTTCTTGAATGTAGATTTTCGAATACCTGGATCTAAGACTTTGGCAATATTCTATAAACTGACTAAAGCTAATCCAGTAAAAATAGCCTGGAAATTATGCGCTAGGACAGCGAGGGCCGGTAGGTATCAGGCTTTAGATCCGGCCATTATAGGTTTATTTGCTGGTCCTGATAATTTAAAAAAAGAAATTGGTGTTATCTCTGAAATAGAGTCAGTCCACGATGGATGGGTGGCCATCGGGAATCAAAAATTTATAGATGAACTTGATCAAATAACAAGAGCGCAGATTTTAATGGCCTTTGAAGAAATACAGATAGAGCAATACGAGCACTATAAAAACTCTAGAAGCTATTGTGTAAAAGAGTTTGAAAAACTGGGCACAAAAATTTACACTCCAACATCGGCTGAAAGGGAGAGCTTAGCTAAAGCTTTTGGTCACCAAAACCCTGTTTATGATGAAATAAAAAAGCAATTACTGGGCCCAAAGGGGCTTTCCATTTTTGATGACCTCCATAAGGTCTCCAAGGGTTAGTTCATTTTTAAACTCATCGCCAATTTATTTTAATCCATTCAATATAGATCTATTTTAGAATGTTTCCGAACTCTAATACTGATTGTTATTGCTTTGCTTTTATGAAAATGTATTGGGAAATCTCGTAGATTTTTAGTATAGAGTTGTCTGTTAATGAAAAATGATGGCACAACAAAGAGAATTTCTATTTTTTCGACAAAGGAGTACTTGGTATGGGGCGTAAATCAGCAAAAATCGCAACAAGAAAGGGCGCGGCAGATAAAGCGAGAGGACAGGTTTTTACGCGAGCGTTAAAAGACGTTTTTATTGCTTCGAAAAGTGGTAGTGGTGATCCGGGCACCAATTTTCTTCTCAAAGTTGCTGTAGAACGATGCAAAAAATTAAACGTACCCAAAGATAATATTGAAAAGGCCATCAAAAAAGGTCAGGGCTCTGATGGTGTTGGCTATGAAGATGTGAATTATGAAGGTTATGGGCTTGGTGGAATAGCTGTTTTTGTAGAAGCATCTTCTAATAATGGTACAAGGACAGTTGGAAACGTAAGAAGCTATTTTAATAAATGTAAAGGCTCTTTGGGAGTTTCTGGATCCCTAGAGTTTATTTTCGAACGAAAGGCCAGGTTCTATATTCCAGCAGAAGGTGTTGATGAGGATGACTTAACTCTTAATTTAATCGACGCCGGCGCTGAGGAAGTTGAAAAAGCAGATGACGTATATGAGGTCTTCGGCCCTGTAGACTCCTTTGGGACAATTCAAGAAAAACTTCAAGAAATTAATGTTACTCCTGATGAAGCCGCTTTGATTAGAGTACCAGTCAGCTATAAGGACTCTGATGACGAAGAAGTCCTGAAGCAATTTGATAAGCTTATAGGTCTTTTAGAAGAAGATGAGGACGTCGTTACTGTTTACCATAACTTTGAATCAAGAGAGTAACTCTTTTGCAATCCTTGAGCCTAATTTTGCATTATTTAAGATGAGGGATTTATTTGACTGAAGGGATTTTCCCTTGGTTAATTCAGTCATTTTTTGAAGAAGGAAAGGGGTTAATTCTTTTCCTTCAACTCCCAATCTTTTTGCGTCACTAAGTCCCTGAGAGAGGGCCTTATGATGAAGCTCAGAGTCTAATTCTTGTTCTTTAGAAATTGGGTTGGCCACAACAATTCCCTCTTTGGAAAAAAGGCTTCTTTGAAATTTAAGGCATGAGATTAGCTCTTTAAGAGAGTCTGCTTTTAGGTCAAGTTTAGGGCCACCTTTTGAAAGGTAAAAAAGAGGCATCGTTTTTGTTTGATAACCAATTACCATAACGTTTAATGTTTCTAGTGCCTCTAGTGTTTTGGGAACATCCAAAATAGACTTGGCCCCAGCGCAAACTACGATAACGGGAGATTCCGAGACCGCCTTGAGGTCAGCTGAGATGTCTAGGGTCTCAGAAACACCTCTGTGAACGCCACCTATTCCGCCAGTTGCAAAAACTTTGATCCCAAAAAGTCCTGAAAGGAAAGTTGTCGCTGCAACTGTCGTCCCTCCAGTAAGCCCTTTTCCAAGGGCATAACCCAAGTCTTTACGGCTTATTTTATAGGATTGTTTCCCAGACTGTGCCAACTTTTCCAGCGTTAGGGGGTCGAGGCCAATTTGAATGACTCCATCAATAACAGCAATGGTGGCGGGTGTAACACCTTCCTTTCTCACAACATTTTCAACTTCCCTTGCAAGTTCACCATTGTCTGGATAAGGCATACCGTGAGTTATGATCGTCGATTCTAGGGCCAGAACAGGTTTTCCCTTCTCGATGGCCTCACTCACTTCTTCTGTTATAGAGTGTGGAATGGTGGCAAGGTTTTTCATTAAAAGATTCTCCATCTAAAAAAAGTTCAGGAAAATAAGGGTCAAGATGACTCCAAAAGCATAAAAAATAAAGGTTTTTAAGGCCTTTCTTCGATTAAATTGGATTTTTTATCTTTTTTTTGATTAAGAACTATCAACGTTTCGTCTTAGCGAAAAAAAGGAGACCTTAATGAAGCATTTTTACCTAATAACCGCCCTTTTGCTTACTCTTTTCACAACTCAAAGTTTTGCAGCTCAAAAAATCAAAAACTGTGGGGGGAAGTCTAAAAGTGAAGTTCAAAAATCTCTTAATTTTCTTCATAACAATATTGAAAAGATTATGAATAATATCAATGATCTTACAAATGGTGAAAAAAGGCGGCTTAGAAGAAAAGTAAAAAACGTTAATATTAAATGTATGGACCACAAGCCAGTTTGTAAAAATCACCCTGATAGAGGTGGTGTGGAGAGGCATGTTTTTAATAGTGCTGTGGTTATCTGTTACAATAGAATCAGAAATAAATTCGGAAATAATGCTTTTTGTAAATTAACAGATGTTATCCTCCACGAAATTGGTCATGCAGCTTCTGTTCACAAAGAGAGAGGTCATAACAATGGCCCAAATAATGACCGCGTTTACCGTTTAGGTCTGGCAGCCGAAGATAGGTGTGATGCTAAAGGAAAAGATCGAAGCATTAAGAAGAATACAACAAAATAAAACTCCCTATTAAAAAAATGGTATGCGTTTTATCAGATTTACTGAAAGACAAAGACAAGAAGAGCATACCTGGCCAATTTTCCAACCGTAATAAAGAGGGTACTTAGAAGCGCATTGACTCTTAAGTACCCTGCAGCTAAGCAGAGAGGGTCTCCAATGACTGGGAGCCAAGCAAAGAGAAGAGAGAGAGCGCCATATTTTCTTATCTTTTCTAAAGGCTTTTGAAGATTTTCCTTTTCAAAATACTTAAGCTTTACTCCTCTCGCTGCTAAGATTCCAATCACGTAATTAGTTAGTCCTCCTAAAGAGTTTCCAATAGTTGCCACTAAAACGAGGACCTCCTGCGAGTGAGAGGTCGTTTTTGACAAATAAATGATATTGGCCTCTGAGAACCCTGGTAGGAGGGTTGCTGACATAAAAGAGCTCCCAAACAGAACCCAAAGTTGTGACTCCACAGCTGATCAATCCTTTGATAAGGTGGCTACAATTCTTCTGGATCAAAATCCATCATATTACTTTTTCCCTTCTTGATAATAGAAATGATGGAATCGATCTCTGGAAGGATGTTGCCATTGAAATAGCGTGCTGTTTTTAATTTGGCTTTCGCTTCTTTAGAGTCTTGCCCCAGAGCATGCTTGACTTGAATCCCCCACATATAGCTAAGTGTAGCTAGTGCGAAGGCATTTAAGTAATTCGAAGATACGGCACCAACCACCTCAGGGTCACTCATGGCATTTTTCATCATCCACATGGTAACATCTTGAAGCTTTTCAAAGGACTCTTTAATAGGTCCTAGAAATTCACCCATATCCGGATTTGCAGCATTCTCTTTAAGAAATGTTTCAATTTCCTTTTGAAACTTTTGAACAAGCCTTCCCCCATGCATAGGAAGTTTTCTTCCCACGAGGTCGAGTGCCTGAATATGATTTGTTCCTTCATAAATCATAGCAATACGCTCATCTCTTAAATACTGCTCGATATTCCATTCCGTTGTGTAACCGGCCCCCCCACAAACTTGCATTGCCTCTGATATATTGAGAAACCCTCTTTCTGTTAGATAACTTTTGATGACAGGAGTTAGGAGGGAAATGATGTCTTCCGCATCCTCCCTTCTACTTTCGTCAGGATGGGAATGGGAGACGCTAATTAATTTTCCGGTATAGAAAACAAGACACCTCATGGCCTCATTTGTTGATTTAATATTTAAAAGCATCCGCCTTACGTCAGGGTGGACGAGAATATTGTCTGCAGAGGATGATTTATCGACTTTTTCTGGATTTAAAGAACGGCTCTGTTTTCTGTCTTTGGAAAAGGCCAAGGCAGTTTGATAGGCAATTTCAGTGAGTCCTACACCTTCCTGTCCAACTCCGAGCCTGGCAGAGTTCATCATGACAAACATCGTCCGCATACCTTTGTGAGGCTCACCCATTAAGTAACCCTCGGCCCCTTCCAAGTTCATCACGCAAGTAGGGGAAGCGTTGATTCCTAGCTTATGCTCGATTCCTCCGCAAAATATTTTATTCCTATCTCCATTGGCAAGAACTTTAGGGACCAAAAAGGCACTAATTCCTTTAATGCCAGGAGGAGCATCGGGAAGTTTAGCGAGGACCAGATGGAGTATATTTTCAGTAAAATTATGTTCTCCAAAAGTGATCCAGATCTTAGTCCCTGTTAGGCTGTAGGACTTACCATCTTGGTTGGGAACGGCTTTTGTCGAGACGAGCCCTAGGTCCGTGCCTGCTTGAGGTTCTGTTAAGCACATGGTTCCGGAGACTTCTCCTGAAATAAGAGGTGGGAGGTAAGTTGTTTTCTGTTCGTCGGAGCCATTCATCCTGATGGCAAGAATAAGGTCTTTTGTGAGACCTGGTCCCATGGAAAAGCTCTTGTTTGTAGCAAGGACCATCTCGCCAATTAAGAGACCTAAAAGGTGGGGAGCTCCACCACCACCAAATTCTTCAGGTTGAGAGAGTCCACCAAAGCCATTTTCCACATATTTTTGATAAAGTGCCACAAATTCTTCAGGAAGCTTTACATCATGAGTTTTGGGGTCAAAGGTGACTCCCTTTTCATCACCAAGTCGGTTTAGGGGGAGGAGTTCGTTGACACAAAACTTACCAGCCTCACTGAGGAGTTCTATGACGGTTGGAAGGTCATAACCTGAGTACTTGGAAATGGAGCTTAGCTCATCATAACCAATAGCTTCCAGAATGAATTTAAACTCTTTAATAGGAGGATTGTATATTTTCATTTTTTCCCTCAATATTATTCGTTTTATTTAATATACTTTTCACTATTATTCTAACCGGTATCGTAAGTTATGTCCCTAACACTTTTGTTTTGAAATAAGTTTGAATACCTGTTTTCAATTGAGATTATTGAGGTCGTGTTTGATTTCTTAGATTTTTTATTGATAGGTCTCTATTTTAGGTCATTTCTTATAGGTTTTATTGATGAAGGTGTATGAATTATTGGACAGCCGCGAGTAAAAAACGTATGTAAACCTTATGAACTCATTAAGTTATGTCAATAAATCTGGAGACCATGTCTTCACTTCCCACTATCATCGAAAAAGAGGGAGCTGTTGCAAAAGTAAGTGCCTTCATTGCCCTTTTGGCACAACTATTAAAGCCTATGGTCTAACTTTCAGTGAAGTGACCTCAAAAAACGAAAAAATTGCGCAGGAGATCCTTGACCATCACAAAAGCAAAGTTGAGCCTGTAGCGGAAAGCTCCGCTGAAGCTTTCACTATGGACCTTTTTGGAAAAGCTTTTGGCAATTCTTCAAGGTTAAAAAAAGAAAAAGAGACTTACTTTTTAAAGACAGAGGAATTTAACCAATTTGAGCTTATTTTTTTAAAGGGAACTGTTTGTGGACTTTTAAAGAAAAAAGTTATCGGTAAAGTTAAGGGAATCAAAGAATGCTTTCTACTTCCAGAGTTCTCTGATCAGGGTCTTAGCAAAGATCTTATTGAGTCTTTTTATAGCGCTTATTAGAATCAAGCATTATTCAGGTCTATACTTGCTTTTTTAAGTAGGATTTTCTTTTCTCTATAGAGCATTCCAATTGCCCTTTTGAAAGTTTGTTTACTCATTCCTAAGAAGTATTGTATATCCCGTGGGTCACTCTTGTCAGTAAGTGGGAGGGTTCCGTTATATTTTTCTAGAGCTTCCAAAATCGTTTTTGAGCTATCCCTAAGGTTTTTCATCCCTTGGGCCTGAAGAGAAACATCAATAAGACCATCAGGTCTAACCTTTTTTATGATGCCCTTTGTTTTTGCGCCCAGTGTAATCTTAGAGAAAACTTCATTGTGATAAAGCATTCCCATATATTTTTCTTCAATCAGAACTTTTATACCTAAATTAGTTTTTTTAAACGGAAGGATCTCGACAAGGTCTTTCTCTTTGAGGTCAACGTCACTTGTCTCCGTATAAGCACCAATTTTGGTTGTTCCGTAAAGACGATTTGTTTCCGGCTCAAGGCAGATTCGAACGAGGTGGTATTCTCCAAGCTGAACTTTAACTTTTTGCTGGTTTCCTGGAACAAGAAGGTCTTTTGAAATACCCCAGTCAAAAAAGGCCCCAAAGTCCGTTACATCTTTAACTTTCAAATAGGCAAAGGTATCGACTTCGGCAAAAGGGATTTCTGGTGTTGCAATTCTGCTACCCTGGGTATCTGTATAGACAAAAACGACAAGGGTTTGGCCAGTAGTGAGGTCTTTTGGGGCCATACTCCCGGGAAGAAAGACTTCATCGCCATCATCAGATTGCAGGTTAAAGCCTGATTTGGTCTCATTTGCCACTAGAAGGGCCGTCTTTTTTCCTATCTCAATCATTTTTATTGATCCTCTAAAACTTTCCTCCAGGAAAGTAACTTCATACAGGCCACAAGTAAAGGAACCTAAGCCCCTTTTGAATAAATTTCAGTTTATTTGAGAGGGGCTGGCTGACTTAACCGTCAGAATGAGATTCATCACAAACAATACGGCAATTCGTATCCCTTAAGGGCACTTTTTCCACTTAATAGCACCCATTAAATTCTTTCCGATTTGGATGGATTCAAGAGCTGCAGACCCTTCACTCGTCCCTTTTGATCTTAAAAATAGGGAAGTATTAATTCTCAAGTTAACACTTTCGCCACATTCACTCCACAAAGGTGGAGTGTTTTCTTTTGGACTTATTTGAAATGACTTTATCTTAGTTTCATTAAAGGTTGCTTTAATTTGAGGTCCCTTTTTCCCTGCAATAAAGTACTCGGCGGAAAACCTCAGAGAAGCCCCCTTCTCTAAATCCAGGTTACCTTTGAAATTGAGATGATCAAAAGTAATAGAGATATCTCGAGGAACTTTGATAGGGATTGATAGTTGGCAGCTTTTTCTAGAAATTTTCTTTTTGTTTTTTCCAGTTTCCAACCGGTATTTAAGAGGCCTAAAAACAATTTTTTTATCAAACTTTGGGTTTTTGAGTACTGGAGAGGAACCTGCCGGGCATCCACTTCCTCCATGACCAATTTCTCCAATTTCAATTTGTGGTTTAACCGAAGAACCTTGGGAGTTCGATTTTTGACTTAGGCTTGCGTAACTTGACCA
>DKQD01000018.1:302-4579 GCA_002474345.1 Bacteriovoracaceae bacterium UBA7317 | reverse complement strand
TCACCACCTGGGCATTAAGAGAGTCTCTTTTAGCTTACTTTTTCATAAACTGACAAGACTTTTTTTAGTTAATAGGGTTATAGCACCTATAATAATGGCTACCAGAAGCATCCGTCCGACTAGGATAAGCTGTTTTACACTCATCAGTTGCTTTCCAGCACCTTGGGTGGAAATGACAACCTGCCGGAGGATTCATTGGAGAAGGAATATCACCTTCCAATAAAATTCTATCCGTCTTTCTGGATGGGTCGGCTACAGGAATCGCTGAAAAGAGGGCCTTTGTATAGGGATGCCTCGAATCTCCGTAAAGCTCTGAAGCTTCAGCTAATTCAACCATATTCCCTAAATACATAACAGCAACTTTAGTAGAGATATATTCTACAACCTTAAGGTCGTGAGCAATAAACAAGTAAGTCAACCCGAGATCTTTTTGAAGGTCTGTTAAAAGGTTGATAACCTGTGCTTGGACAGAAACATCCAACGCAGAAACTGGCTCATCACATACGATAAAGTCAGGCTCTACAGCTAATGCTCTAGCTATACAGACACGTTGCCTTTGCCCCCCAGAAAACTCGTGAGGGTATTTATTGAGAGCATCTTTTGGTAGTTGAACCTGATCTAGAAGCTCATAAAGCCTCTTTTGACGCTCTTTTTTTCCTTCAAAAAGGTTATGGATTCGAAGTGGTTCAGAAAGAATTGAACCGATAGTCATCCTAGGATTCAATGAAGCATAAGGATCTTGAAAAATAATCTGAATTTTTCTCCTAAGTTCCCTCATTTCCTTAGGGCCATAGTTTAGAATATTTTGACCATTATAAAGGATCTCTCCAGAAGTAGGCTCAAGAAGGCGAAGAATACAACGACCTAAAGTTGTTTTCCCACAACCTGACTCTCCTACAAGACCAAGAGTCTCTCCCCTTTTAATTTTAAAGCTAACGTCGTTAACAGCTTTAACTGCTCCAACTTCGCGACCAAAAAGACCACCCTTTATTGGAAAACGCTTTGTAAGATTATTGACCTCTAATAAATATTCTGAACTCATCTAAATTCCTCTTTTAAATTAATGAGAAGGATTAAAACAACTCACCTTATGGTCTGCCTTATAATTACTAAGAACAGGAACACCTTTAGCTCCTCTACATTCATCAATCACTCGCGGGCATCGATCTTGAAAACTGCAACCCGAAGGCAATTCAAATAGAGAAGGAACCATGCCCTCAATAGTCCTAAGACGCGCTTTATGTTCATCTTGAGTTGAATCAAAGGATGGAATTGAGTCCATCAGTCCTATTGTGTAAGGGTGTTTTGGATCTTTAAAAAGCGTCTGAACATCAGCTCTTTCAACGATTCTGCCACAGTACATAACTGCTACATCATCGCAAGTCTCTGCAACAACTCCCAAGTCATGAGTGATAAAGATAATGCCCATGCCAAGCTCTTTTTGAAGCTTATTCATTAAATCAAGAATTTGGGCCTGGATTGTTACATCAAGGGCAGTCGTTGGTTCATCAGCAATTAAAATATCGGGCTCACAAGCAAGAGCAATTGCGATCATTACCCTTTGCCTCATCCCACCTGAAAGTTGATGAGGATACTCTTGAAACCTCTGCTCTGGCGAAGGGATCCCAACAAGCCTAAGCATATCAACTGCTTTGTCTGCCATTTCTGCTTTAGAAAGGTGAGACTGGTGAAGCTCTAAAACTTCGATAATCTGATTTCCCACAGTAAAAACAGGGTTGAGAGACGTCATAGGCTCCTGAAAAATCATAGCGATTTTATTTCCCCTAATATGCCTCATATCATCAACAGACTTATCAAGAAGATTTTCACCTCTATAAAGAATTTCACCACCACTGACGTTACCAGTTGGCTTTTGAATAAGACCCATGACAGATAAAGCCGTCACAGACTTCCCAGAACCAGACTCTCCAACTATTCCAAGAGTTTTTCCTTTATAAACCTCAAGGTTAACTCCATTAACAGCGGTAATTTTTCCTCTATCTGTTCTAAAATCAACTACTAAATCTTTAACTTCTAAAATTAACTCGGACATACGAACCCTTTAGGTTTTAATCGTTATTTATTTTCCTTTAAGTTTTGGATCCAGAGCATCCCTTAAAGCGTCTCCTAAAATATTAAAGGCCAAAACAATGACAAACATTGCAGCCGTTGCAGCTAATAATTGCCACCAAACACCTCTTGCCAGCTCTAGCTTGGCATCATCAATCATAATCCCCCAGCTAGGCCTATCCTGAACTCCAAGGCCAAGATAAGACAAAATAACCTCACTCTTAATGGCCGTTTGGAAGGTCAAAGAAAAGTTAATAATCACGAGGTGAAAAACATTCGGTAAAATATGAAGGAAAAGTCTTCTCGAATGACTAGCACCTACGGAGTAAGCAGCATGAACATACTCTCTATTCTTATGCCTAATAACATCCGCTCTAATTAAACGGCAGAGGGAAACCCAACTTGTTAAGCCAAGTGCCAAAAAAACTGCGATAATCCCTTTCCCTAATATAAAGGTGATCGCCATTAAAAGCATGATTCCAGGAATTGAAGAAAAGGTTGTATAAAACCAAACAATTATTTCATCGACTTTTCCACCAAAGTACCCAGCAATGGCACCTAAAATTACCCCAATAACCATTGTAACGAGCCCTGTCGCAAACCCAACGAGCATCGCGACCTCAGTCCCTTTAATCATCTTGTAAAAAACACTCCTTCCAAGAATGTCCGTTCCAAAGAGATGCTCAATAGAAAAGGAGGCTGCCTGACCACTCATCCACTTTACCCAAAAGGGCGAATCATAGGCGGGACCAATCTCTTTCGCCCATTCGCCACCGATCAAACCAGTGAAGGATAGAAAAGCAATCAGTATATAAAGGACAACAATGGACAAAGAAGCCATTGCCATCCTATTTTTTTTCAAAGAATCAAATGCATGGGCCCAAAGAGATTTTGACTTTTTCTCTTTCTCTTTCGGCTTCGAGTTCATTGTAATCGTAATTGTATCTTCCATATTTTAACCAATCTCTCTCAACTTTTATGACAAGCGCACTCTTGGATCAACGACCGTATAAAGCACATCAGTGATTACACTAAAAACAATGTAGGCAATAGCACTTAAAATAGTCATGGCCTTAATCACGGGAAAGTCAGACGAGTTTATTGCACTCAAAGTCATCCCACCCAAACCTGGAATACTAAAGAAAGCCTCTAAAAGAAGCGCTCCCAAAATCAAAAAAGGTATCTGGATAACAATCTGAGTGATAATGGGAATCATAGCGTTTTTCAGTACATGCTTAAAAAGGATAACTCTTTCTCCAACACCCTTAGCTCTCGCTGTCCTGACATAGTCTTGGTAAATCTCATCCAGAATGACGGTTCTATAGAACCTTACATCTCCCCCCAAAGAGAGTATCAACCAAATAATTAGGGGAAGCATAATGTATTCTATAAAATCGGGAAACCCACTCTCAAAACCTGCAATTGGAAACATCCCCCACTTATAAGCTAGAAGCCATTGGAAGAAGAGGATGTACGCAAGAGAAGAAATACTCATTAAAGCAACACAAAGAAAAACACCCGCTTTATCGATAAACTTTCCTCTAAAATAAGCTACAAGAAGAGAGATCGATAAAGCTACAGTTGATGCAATAACAAAGCTTGGTAGAGAGATCGTCAAAGAAGGGACCGCTCCCTGCTTTATCATGTAAAAGATCTCTTGCTTAGTAGACCAAGAACGGCCGAAATCAAAAGTAAAAGCGGATTTTACAATATCTAAATACTGTAAAATCCATGGTCTATCTAAACCTAGCTCTCGCCTCAGTTCAACAATTTGACTCGCAGTCGCGTGCTTCCCCAGTAAGAGAAGCGCGGGATCCGGAGAAAAAACATTAAATAGAATAAAGATGATGAAGCAGACCCCTAGAATCACAGGGATCACGTACAACAATCTTCTTAAAACATATGCCCAAAGGTTCACTTTTTTCTTCCTTTAAAGCTTTTCCAGCCCTTTAACTTTTTCTTGAAGGTTCACATCCCAGTACTGAACATGACCATGGTTAAAATCCGAAGGCACATAGTTTTTAATCCATGAATGCTTCACGACATAACTTTGTCTATGTACACCATAAATCCAAGGAACTTCTTCGGCGGCCATCTTGTACATAGTTTCATACATAGAAGTTCTCTTTGGTGAATCCTGAAGAATAGAAGCAACTTTAAACAGCTTATCAAACTTAGGGTTGCTGTAACCAGAACCGTTTGCACCT
>DKQD01000018.1:0-167 GCA_002474345.1 Bacteriovoracaceae bacterium UBA7317 | reverse complement strand
GAAGGCACATAGTTTTTAATCCATGAATGCTTCACGACATAACTTTGTCTATGTACACCATAAATCCAAGGAACTTCTTCAGCAGCCATCTTGTACATAGTTTCATACATAGAGGTTCTCTTTGGTGAGTCCTGAAGAATAGAAGCAACTTTAAACAACTTATCAAA
>DKQD01000164.1 GCA_002474345.1 Bacteriovoracaceae bacterium UBA7317 | reverse complement strand
TTAGAAGATAATCTTCCCAAAAGAGTTAAAGTTTTCAATCCTAAATCTAATAGTGATAAGGTTTTAAAATTATCTTATGCTCCCTTATGTTCTTCAAATGATATAGTTGAGCGCTTAATGATTATCGCTGAAGACTTTTCAGAGGCAGAGGCTTTTCACAAAAAGACCCAAATGGATCAGTTAAGTTACTTCTTTTTAAAAGAAGTTCTTTTATTAAAGGGGAATGAAAATATATCTAAATTCCTTGAATACTCCATTAACGAATCATTAATGATTTTAGAAAAATTTATTTCACCTTTATCTGACACTTACAATTCAAGCTTTTTTAAAGAAGAGCTTAGAAACCTTAAAATAAAATTAGATAAGGAACTTTATCAGCTTGTTTCTTTAAAAAAACAGTTAGATGAAATAGTGCCAGAAGAGTGGGTTATGGAAGATTTACCAACACAAAAAAAAATAAATTATCAATCTGAGGCTACGGAAAAGGTCTGTGGAATTATTGAAAACCTTATGAGGTATGCAAATTCTGCCAAATTTGTGCTAGGAAAAGTTAACTATACAATCAATAAAAATATTGTGAGAACTCTTGATGATAAGATAGGTGACCTCCATAAAACCTTCAAAAACCTTTTTGAATACATTTTTCTAATAAGGGAAATTTATCAAATTGATGAAGATAAGCTCAAGAAAGCAGCAAATTTGGCACGATTATATCCAGACTTCGAAAAGACAATGGATCTTATTAATCAAAGGTCGAGGTTTGTTTCCTTCTTACTCAAAGTTCTTTTGAATGAAGATTACTCTGAAAAATTTGAGGCCCTATCAAAGTCTGTGCGCCTTATACCAGACAAATCAAAGCTCAACGAAAAAATCATAAAAAATAACTTAATTAACCCTTACAAAGACATCTTGGAGCAGGCCAAGCTGGAGGAAGAGAAAAAAGCAGCTTAAAAAAATTGCTTGAATGAATATTTCTTTTTTGTTCAGAGATTCCTTTACCTACCAAACCTGCGGATTGAAAAAAGGTCGATATCGTAATCGGTTTTTCCTCTTATAATAAGTTGCCCTATAATTTCCCCAATGACACTGCAAAATTTAAAACCATGCCCTGAAAAACCGCTGGCAGACAAGAGAGGCATTGAGGGGCTTTGATGGATAAGGAAATGCTCATCTGGAGTATTTGTAAACATACAGGCCTTAGCGTTTAAAAGCTGTCCATTGGCCTTGGGAAAGTAATGTTTAAGACAAATTCTTAAGACCTCTTCATCCTCTTTATCGATGTCAGTTCTTAGCTGATCAGGAACTGTTTTTTCATGACGATGCTGCCATTTTCCTATTTTGAGGCCCGTTTGGTCTAACGATGGGAATCCATAAAAATGCCCTTCCTCTACCTCTAAATTAAAAACGGGAAAAACTTCTTTTGTAAAATCTTCCTCTTTTTTTGGTTTAAACCAACCCATGACCTGTCTGACGGGAGTAAGGATTGAATGAAATTCAGAGATAAGTTCACTTGTCCATGATCCAGCCGTGATAACGGCCTTTTTTGCTAGATAACTTTTCTGGTTGGTCGTAACTTTGATTCCGTAGGGATCCTTTTCCAAGTTGAGAACCTTTTCTCCTTCTTTTATGATGGCCCCTTTCTTTTTGGCCATATTAGTGAAAGTAGTGATGCATTTCTCTGGTATTAGGATGCCTCCTTCAGGTTGATAAACGGCTTTAAATTTTTTGGGAAGTCCATATCCTGGAAACTTTTTTGTTAAGGAGTTCCCATCTAGAATTTCATGGTCTAGGTTGTAATCAAGGCATGATTTAAGGGATCCTTTAAAAACGCGGTCATCTGGTAAAGAGGCATCGATGGAGCCTGTTTGTAAAAGCAGCTTTTCACTAGACTCGTTTTCAAGTTCTCTCCATAGGGTATAAGACCTTTTAAGTAAAGGGATGTAAGAGGGGTGTTCAAAGTAGGCAAGTCTTATAATCCTTGAAAGTCCATGAGAAGATCCTTTGTCATGAGGAATTGAAAATTGCTCGATTCCCATAACATTGAGACCTTGTTTTTTAAGCTCAAACAAAGCTGCACTCCCCATCCCACCGAGACCTATCACAAGACAGTCAAATTTTTCTAAAGGCATAGGCTAAGCCCCTTTTGAATATGATAAGCAAATTGTAGTCTACAATTAAAAAATTGGTCCAAAAAGAGGGGGGCCAGTAAATATATAAAAAAAGTTTTTCAAAAGGTATTTTTACCAATAAAATTCATTCATAAAAAAATAATAATAAGAGTGGTTAAGAATGTTTAAAATTACCTTCTCCTTCCTTCTTTTCTTTTTTTCCGTAAACATAAGTTATGTTTACGGAATTGAGATTTTTTCCAAGACCTTTGATGAAGATGCTGAATTCGGAATGGAAAGTCGTGCTGTAAGAAAAAGAATAGATATTTTTAAAGAGCAGAAAAATTATAAGAGAATTGGTTTTTACAAATTAAACGATGAACTTTTTGATTTAAAGGAAGAGTCATTTGATATAGGGGAGAGTCTCAAAGACCCTTATTCTAAGTCAATTCTTATCTTAAATCTTTTTGACGACGTTAAGCTGGTTGCTTATAGAGACCACGTTGATGAAAGAGGACCCAATGACTTCTCATGGATGGGACATATTTTAAACCAGCAGGGAAGTGTCGTTGCCATTGTTATTAAGGATGATAAGATGGCCGCCAATATACACACCTCAGAAGGGGAAATTTACTCAGTCTCTTGGATGGGAAATGGCATTCATGCTGTGGCATCTTTCAAAGAAAGAAACCAAGTTTTAAATGATGCTATTATTCCTCCAAGAGATGAAGAGCCTTCTTCTCCACCCTTAAACGCCGATACGGATGCCGACGGAACCTTTATTGATGTTGCAATTTTTTACACAAGTGATGCAGCTTCAGGTCTCAATATAGCTACAGATGCTCAAGCTGATATTGATGCGACTAATATTGCTCTTGCCAATAGTTGTGTTGATTACCGTTATAGACTTGTGAATGCCTCATCAATTTCTTACACAGAAACTGGAAATATGAACACAGACTTGACTGCTCTTCGAACCGATGGTGACAGTAAAATGGATAGTGTTCATACCACAAGAGATTCTAAAGGCGCCGATTTAGTCGCACTATATACAAAAGATGGAGGTGACTATTGTGGGCTTGCTTATGTAAATTCAAGTTCCTCTTACGCTTTTAGTATTACTGATGTGGACTGTGCTTATGAAACATTTGCTCACGAGTTAGGGCACAATATGGGATTAAATCATGATCGTTATCAAAATGACGAGGCAAAGGTTGATCCAACGGCGACTCGCATATCCGGCTTTGGTTGGGTGAGTATTGCTCAAAGGTATAGAACCATTATGTCTTATTCAACTGAATGCACGGCAAAGGATGTTAGTTGTCCAAGAGTTGCTTATTTTTCTAACCCTAGGATTTATTATAAGGGCGAAAATATGGGTATCCATAATTCAATTGATTCTGCTTCAGTTTTAAATGCGAGAAGGAAAACTGTCGCTGCTTTTAAGACTGCCCAGTCAAGTTATTCACCAACTATTTCAGGTTGCTTGGAAGACAGGGCCGAAGTGAGTGGCATTGGAAAGTGCTTTATCGCGACAGCGGCTTTTGGATCACCTCTAAGTCCTTATGTAAATCAATTTAGAAAGCTCCGGGATAAGGTCCTTCTTCAGTTTTCATTTGGGGCCAAGTTAGTGAACTGGTATTATATATACTCACCGTTTTTTGCTAAAATAATCGAAGGCAATGGCGTTCTCAAAATTTTTGTTGTGGGTCTTCTTATGCCTCTAGCTCTTATAATTCAAAGCCCTCTTTTATTCCTCGCAAGTTTAGGTATAATTTTACTGACATTCATCCTCTCAAGGAAAAAAAGAGGTTTTATAAATTAGAGGTTAAAAGTGTTAAAGCTCTGGGTTGTTTTTTTTCTTCTTTTAAAAAATGCTTATGGTTCCTATTCTTCACTTCCTCTTGACCCCACTCAGATTGTTGAAAATCCAGCAGTACTTACAAAAATTCCCCAATCTGGATTACAAGTAGGGCTCAATTATAATATTGCTCCAACAGTTAGAGAGAGTGAAAAAGTTGAGGTCACAACAGAAGTCGAAAATGTTGAAGAGAAGGGTTATTCTCAATCAGGTCAAATCCTTTCTGGAAAAATGAAAATTGCTGGCTTTTCAGCACAAGGATACGCCGACCTCAACAGTAAAAAAAAATATTATATCCCAAACAACACTCAAAACTCTTATGTAACAGAAAAAAACCTCGAGTTTAGGATTCATTTGGGAGGCGTTTTTTCGGGAACTGTTTTTGGTTTAGGTCCTTTTCTTGTCGGTGCAAATGGATCGATGAAATCAGTCTCAACATCCTATGGAAGTTCTGAAGAGGCTTCCGACTACGTGGAGGCGGTTACAGAAAATACATACAAACTTGGCTCAGGTTTTCTCTATGAATTGTTTGGTCCTTTTATCTTGGGAGGTGGTTCCAACCTTGTCATAAGTTCTGGAGATGAGCTGGCCACTCTTTTTTGGCAGGAAAGTTATTTGAGTGGGTCTGTCGTTTTGAATAGTATGCTCCTATCTCCAAGGTTTGAGGTGACGTACATTATGTCCCCAGAGTCAAAGGCCCCTTCGACTTATAAGCAAACCTATAATGATTCTACTGGAAATATGACTAGCAGTGGTAAGAATCAAAACCATCACCGGAAAACAAGAAAATTGATTTTTGGCGGTGAATTCCTTTTGACGACTTCTTTTTTGCCTCTTGTTAATAAAGCTATTGTCTCCTTTCAAAAATCAACGGAAACTGAAGCTTCCATCGATCCTACCGATGGAAACGACAGGGTCACTTCCGAAACAAAGCTAGGAGTGGGTGTCAAAGTTAGCATTTTTAATGCGGGCGCTTACTTGAGGTCTTTAAATGTAAGTGAAGAGGTAACTCCCTCAAGTTCGAGTAATCAAAACGCAAAAAGGTCGAGAGATATAAACATTTTTGAGCTTTTACTTACTTCAACTTTTTAGCGTTGCTGCTACGAAGAGTTTATGCAGGAAATATAGAAAAGGCCCGCTTGAAAAAGCAGGCCTCGAGTCTTTAGTTATAATTAGAAATTACAGCGTTTGAAGCCGTCCTGGCGAAGTAGA
>DKQD01000049.1 GCA_002474345.1 Bacteriovoracaceae bacterium UBA7317 | reverse complement strand
CCTAAGCCAGAGCCAGAAATAACCCTGGTACCCACTTTTAACCTTAAGACGATTAAAGTCGAATATAAGAACTATAAAGAAAATGGGAAAAACTATTACCTTGTGACTGTGGTCCCTGGAAAAGAGAATATGAAGCTCCTCTACGCTATGACTATTTTTCAAAAAGGTAGCTTCAGAGAACACCAGATCAATGGTTATAAAGGCAGTTTCTCTTTTAAAACCTACTCAAGAAAAAGTGACCTTCCACTTGTTCTTAAGTTTTACCTTAAAGATCGGAAAATCGCAGAAAAAAACATTGTCCTTAAAAGTAAAGAAACTATTGGTGAAAAGAAAAGGCCTTCAATTAATGTTGAAAAGGTCATTGTTTCTGAAACAGATGAAGAAATTTCCTTTAAGCTAAAACTTACTGGAGACCTTAAAGACGTTAGATTTGTTCACTATGACATTCACCCATCCTTTGGCCGCTATTCAACTTACCGTTCAAGAAGCCGAAGGAGGTCTTTCGCCACTCCTGTTTTCAAAACTTATGCTGAAGGTTGGAGGACAGGGCAAGTCACTATTACCTTCTATGATGGGACTCAGGTTGTTAAAGAAGGTGTTTTGATTCAGTGATTAAGTGATCAAGTCATAGAAAAAGCAGGATGCTAACTCTTTTATTTTAAGAAATATGAGTGTCCTATGAAGAGCTTTAGGCAACCCCTCTCTTCATAGAACACTACTCTTTGACCCTACCTAAAAAGTCTTGCCAAATCAGGGCCCTTATAGCTAATAGAATCAACAATTTTTCCATTAACTTTGAGTCCTAAAGCAATAATAGATGTATTAAAGCGACCGAACCTGCCCAAAGAAAAGCTAACGTGAAAGTTTTTTCCTTCGAGTTTTTTTCGGTGAACAACTCGCGGTGTTCTTATCACGTTTGTTCTTCTCCAAACAATGAGCTTTCCACCTTGTTCATAGCGGCTTGTTCCCACAAGGTGAATTGTATTTCCTTTCGTATAATAATTTGTCACATTTAAAATGCCGGTATTTAAACCATAGAGATAGTCCCCTTTTGGTTCATTAAATTTAGGTCGTGTTTTCTTTTTAATAGAAGCTTCGTAAAGGCCTTTGAGCTTGGTAAAGCGTCCGTAAAAATCTGGAGAAGTCTCATCCCATAAAAAATCAGGTCGGTCCTCAAAAAACCTCTCATCACTCGGCGAAAGGCCTCCACTAAAGTAGCGCTTGTAATTTTTAGGTTTAAGCCACTCACCACCAATTACTTTATTGGATTTGTCGAGTTCAACTCTATAGAAAAACCATTTTTCCTGTGTGGCCGTATTTTCAGTATAGATGCGTTTTCCATCAATGGACCTTATGCCATCTTTAGAAAAAGGAAAACTAGGCTCCGCTACATACCATACTTTTGAAAGGATATCCTTTTCTCTGACAGTACCATCGGCGGCACCGGAACTGGCGCCATCTCTCGTTTCAAGAACTTCCGACTCGTATTTATAAACGGCCTGGTTCCAAACCTCCTGCGTTCGAGTCACATCCATCATAAAACTTTTTTTCCTCTTTCCAAGAAGGTTTGTTAAGACAAGATGGAAAGAGCCGGCATTGGAATCACCACAAGCACCTTTAAGGTATTTTGTGTAAGGTCTTAAGGCAGTCATTGGGCTCCAGCCCATAAGATTATTATAAGCTTCCCTCAACTCCTTTAGTGTGGCCTCACAGCGTGACCCCAAAAAGGAAGAAAAAGAGCGACCGCTTCCACCATTTCGTGGATTATCCCAATGAAGAAAGTAGGTTAAAAGCGCTTTAATGTCTGAAGAATAAAAGGTAATGGACTGACCTTGAGGTGATTTCACTGTAACAGGGGTCGTTGGGTTTTTATAATTAACAGTCGCAGGAGCCCAAGAATGGCAGAGACCTTCCCATTTCGGAATCTTTCTGGCCCCTAATCCAACACGCCTCCTCTCACTTCTTGTCAACCTAAAGTTTGTGCTTCCAGTATAGAGGTCCCATTTCTCTGCGGGAGATAAGCGGTTTATATCTCCTCCAGGCACCTCCCCTATTTCGTACTCAAATCTTCTTGAGTCATCGGGATCAAGCTCTCTATTATTCCATCTATAACTAATCCCCCCCCTATAACTTGCCCAGTAATCACCGGTCCAGGGAAGAGTTTTTAGCTTGCCTTTTAAGGGAAGTAAATTAAAGTTCCTCTCTAAATTGCTGTCTCTGGCCGTCTCTGTCACTAAAATATTCTCAGGAATATTTTTGCGGTCCCAGGCAGAGGCCACGATTCTTCCTTTAAAATCATCTGACTTAAGGTTTGAACTTGAGGCAGAAACAACTTTGGAAGAATTTTTCGAGTTCATTTGGTTTTGTTTTTGAGCGCACGTACTTACTAAAAGAAGAAAGCTCAAAAGCATTAACCTGTAAAAAAGGGCCAAAACGAGTACTCCTTGAATATAAATTTTTCCTCAATTATATAAAAGGTGTTCTACTAGGAACAAGCAGGCATGATTGCCCTTATTTCATGGTCGACTTGAAAAATAAATGCCTATAATCAATTCCAAAAAACGCACCGCAAAAAGCATATCATCACTTTTTTGTCAATTCTTATAAAGAGTTAAAGAAGCCTCCTAAAAGAAACGACCCCTCGTCAACCTATAGATTATTTATGGTTCGCAAAAAAGCTTCCCTTATCCAAGAAAAATGACTAGTTTCATACTTATGAAAACATTAACAGAATACTTTAAATTTAACGGCCTTGTTCTTATTCTTTTATCAGCGCTGACAGTTCTTCCACTTGGCCTTGTTTTAAACTTTTTTCCCAAATCATTCCCAGACCTGCATCTTCTTCTCTTTGGCTTCCTAGTCCTTTTAAAGCTCGTTTTCTTTAGAGAAAAAGATGTTAAAAGATCACTTAAAATCAAAGTTCCCAAACAACTTCAAAAGGAACTCAAAAGAACTCCCTCGCATAAAGAAATTTTTCAAAGAACGCAATTGATTCAAAATGGAAGAGATTTTTCCTTTATTCTCGTTGGAATTTTTATCTACTTTACCTTTTCAATTCTAAGTTAAGTTAAGTTAAGTTA
>DKQD01000004.1 GCA_002474345.1 Bacteriovoracaceae bacterium UBA7317 | reverse complement strand
CTGAGCTTGCATATAAGTTCCATGATGAAATTTTTGAGAATCAAAGAAAACTAAAGAATGGCGAGAAGTTTCTTAAAGCCATTGTTAAAAAAATAGGAGCTGATGAGAAAAAGTTAGCTAAAGATTTGAAAGATCCTAAAATTATGGAAAAAATCCAAAATGATATTAAAGAAGCTGGGAAGTTTGGGATTCAAGGAACTCCTGGGTTTGTTATCAATGGAGTTCCAGTTAAGGGAGCCTACCCTTCTTCACACTTCACTCAAATTATAGGTGAGTTAAAGAAGAGAGGAAAAGTCCAGCTTTAGTCGTTCTAAAAATTCCTAAAATTTTCTTTTTAAAAAAGTGTCACAAATGTGACACTTTTTTTTGCTTAAATAAAATCCTTGTCAAGCATGATGCAAAAACCGGCAGATTTTTATCTTAAAAAGCACTTATCTTGATCCAAATTTTGGAAAAATGTATAATTTTTGACATATAAGAGAAAGGATTTCTCTTTTTAATAAGAAAAGTTAGGAAGATTTTTCTTATTAATAATTTAAAACCATTGGACCATGGACGGAAAAAATGGCTGAAGAAGAAGCAAAACCAGAAGGCGGTGGAGATGAAGGGTCATCTGGAAAAAATCCACTCCTTTTAATCATCACATTAGTTAATGCAATTTTAATGGGGGTCATTGCCTTTCTTCAATGGCAAAGCCATCAGGCCCAAAAAAACCAGGAGTCGGTTAAGGACGTTGTTGCTGCTGAGATGAAGAAAATGAAAGAGGCAGAAGATCAGGAAGCCGAGACGGGAGAAGCCAAAGAACAAGATGGAATTAATTTTACCCTGGATCCATTTACAGCTAACTTAGCTCAAGGTGACGGACCTAGAAGGTATTTGCGATTAAAAGTTGTTTTAAGGTTTAGCAAAACTTCCAGTGAAGAGGAATTTAGGTCTAGGAAGGCCCAGATAAGAGACACAGTCATTACGATAATCAATTCTAAAAGACCAACAGATGTTTTAAAGCTTGAGGGAAAAAACAATCTCAAAGAAGAGTTGAAGGCTGCTATAAATACTTATCTTATTGATGGAAGTGTTATTAATGTTTATTACACCCAGTTTCAGGTGAATTAAAGGATTAGGCCTAATAAATCCTAGGAGGGGAAAAAATGGCCCAGGTCTTAAGTCAGGATGAGGTTGATGCTCTATTAACTGCTGTCAATGATGGTGATTCAGATGACGGTGGTGGCGGTGGTGGCGGTGGCATCGAAGATGATTTTCTCGATGGTGATGCGGATTTTGAGGAAGAAGATGAGAATATTCAAGCCTATGATTTAACAAACCAGGACCGGGTTATTCGTGGAAGAATGCCCGTCTTAGAATTAATTTACGAAAGGTTTATAAGATCTTTTCGAGTTTCCCTTTCAAATTCCCTAAGAAAAATTTCAACAATTTCTATGATTTCTACGGACTTATTAAAATTTGGAGAGTTTGTTAACACTCTTCCTATACCCTCTTGTATGTGTATTATGAGGTTTAACGAGCTAAGGGGACCGGCGCTTTTAGTTTTTGAATCAAAATTAGCTTATGCAATTATCGATTCTTATTTTGGTGGAACTGATAGACCTTTTACAAAAATTGAAGGAAAGGAATTTACTCAAATTGAGCTTTCTTTTATGAAGAAAGTAATGGATATGGCCATAAATGATCTTGAAGAGTCTTGGGCCCCTGTCCATAGAATTGATGCCCAATATTTAAGAACAGAAATAAACCCACAATTTGTTGGGGTTGTGCCACCTTCTGACGTTATTATTGCAACAACTTTAGAAATAGAATTTGAATCTGCATCTGGAACAATAATGATCGTTGTTCCTTATTCAACAATAGAACCCATTAAGCAGAAACTAAGCTCAAGCTTTCAAACAGATAGTGATCTGGCCGATAGTATTTGGACTTACTGTATGAATGGCCACATAAAAGATGCCTCTGCTGAAGTAATTGTAAAATTAGGAGAGGCGGATATGAGCGTAGGTGATTTAGTTACCTTAGAGGTAGGTGACATAATACCTTTAGGTCAAGAGGCTTCAGGTGAAGTTTCCTTAACTGTTGAAGGTGTTGAAAAGATGAAGTGCCTTATCGGAGTATATAAAGGAAGTAGGTCAGTTCAAATAACAGAAGTAATAGAAGATGAAGAAATAACCACAGAAAAGGTTGATAAAGATAAAGAAGTTAATACTACAAAAGAAGCAGAAGCATAAGCGAGGAATAAAACATGAGTGAAGAGGAAGAAAAAAGAAAAGAAGAAGAAGTAAAAAGAATAAAAGTAGGTGAACTCGCAGATGATTTTAAAGCGGGTGATGATGCCTTAAATAAACTTAAAATTCAAAATCTTGATTTTATTTTAGATATACCATTAAAAGTGACTGTTGAGTTAGGAAGAGCGACCGTTTTGATTAAGGATATTTTACAACTTGGGCAAGGATCAGTTTTGGAGCTGAATAAATTAGCTGGTGAGCCTTTGGAAATTTTAGTTAATGGAAAACTCGTTGCCAAAGGAGAAGTGGTTGTTGTTAATGAAAAATTTGGTGTCAGAATAAAAGAAATTATTAGTCCTATTGAAAGAATTGAAACAATAAAATAACCGAGGGAAAAATGAATATAAAATTAAAGATAATAGTTGCTTTAGTTTTTTTATATGGATTTCCAGAGGCCTTCTCTAAATTAAATATTAATGACGTCAACTTTAAACAAAATTTCAATAAAGGTGAGTTAGAAGTTAAGTTTAAGGGAAATATAAAAAATGAGCCAATTGTTTTACTGAAAAAAAATATTTTGCAATTGACCTTCCCTGCATCAGTAGTTTGGCCAAAAATAGAAAAAAAGGCAACGTTAGGAAGTGAAAAATTTAATACTACCTTGCTTGCTTACCAATATAACAAAGATGATGTTCGAGTAAGAATATTATTTAAAAATAATCATAAACTGGAAAAAAATGACATAAAGATAAAAGTCATAAATGACAAAATTTTAGCTAGTTTTCCTCTCAATAAATATTTTAAGAATAAAAAGAGAAAATCTTATTCAAGTAAAAGTAGCAATAAAATTAAAAAAAATTCCGTTGGAAGTAATGCTTTGAAATATGATGAGTCATATTTGGATAAGCTTCTAAAGGATAAAGTTGATGTAAAAGAAGAAAATAATGAAAAAAATAATCAAGTTAATGAAGATGAGATTAAGCTAGCTCTTTCAGGAACATTAAAGAAGAAAGAAGAAAATAAAATTAACGATTATCTAATTAGATTTATCGTTTTTATTTTTATAATAATTGGTCTTCTTTATGGAGTTTTCTATCTTTTCAAAAAGGGCTTCTTTAAAAAAGGAAACGTGGGTTTCTTAAAGAATAATGAAGGTGTAACAATTTTAAGCACAACATATTTAGGCCCAAAGAAAAACCTTCTTGTCGTTAAAGTTTATGATCAAGTTCTACTTTTAGGTTCTTCAGAACAGGGCGTGAATTTAATAACAGAATTAAAAGATACAAATACTGTTATTAAAAGTGGTGAAGTATCTTTATCTGGAAGTAACTTCGATATGAACTTGGATGAAGCAAGCAAAAATAGCAAAGACTTCAAGTTAAAAGAAAACAACTTAGACAATTTAAAAAATAACAATATCAAACCAGTTAAGAATAAAAAGGAAAGATTCTCAGATCAAATAAAAACAAAATTAAGAGACCTTAAGCCTCTTCAGTAAACTGAAGAAAGGTTATTAAATGAAGCTTATATTTAATTTTTTATTTTTTATATTAATCATTATTGAACCTTCTTTTGCTGAACAAGGAGAGTTCGGATTACCTGGTCTTTCTGTAAATTTTGGAAAGGGAGCTAACCTGGTTGATACTCTTGAAGTACTTGTACTTTTTACAATTATAACTTTGGCTCCTGCCGTAATAATACTTTGTACATGCTTCACCCGAATTATAGTAGTTTTATCTTTTATGAGACAGGCCATTGGTACTCAGAATATGCCTCCTAATCAACTTTTAATAGGTTTTGCATTGTTTTTGACTGTCTTTGTTATGCAGCCTACTGGAGAAAAAATTTATTATCAAGCGGTTGTTCCTTATATGGATAAACAAATAAAGACAACAGAGTCTTTAAAGATAATAGAATTAAGTTTAAGAAGCTTTATGACTAAGGAAGTGAGGAAAAAGGATATTGGCCTTTTTTA
>DKQD01000105.1:34387-37879 GCA_002474345.1 Bacteriovoracaceae bacterium UBA7317 | reverse complement strand
GGATATTTTAATGGTTAAGCCAGGCCTTCCCTATCTTGATGTAATAGCAAAGTTGAAGCAGGTAAGTCATCTGCCTATTGCTGCTTACAATGTGAGTGGCGAGTATTCTATGATTAAAGCTGCCTCTGAAAAGGGTTGGTTAGAGGGTGAAAAGGTAATGGTTGAGTCTTTAACTGCTTTTAAGAGGGCCGGTGCGGACATGATCCTTACTTATTTTGCCAAAGATATGGCCAGGCTTTTAAACTCACTAAATTCGTAGGCTTTTCCAAGGGTTAGGCTTGATTATGCTTAATGCTAAGCTATTTTCCCTTGGAGCATCCTTCACAAGAATTAAACTGTTTTTATCAAACCCCTTTGAGAGAGCCTTCTCCTTCTCATGGGGTGCTTCAGCAATACCTTTTTTCTTTCCGAGTAGGCTTTATTGAGGCCTTTTAATCCTAGTCCTAACGTAAGAAGGAAAAAGAAAAGAAAGAAGTAAGATGGCCAGGGTAAGAGCATAAAAACTCCCTTTGAATCTTTAGTTTTTTGTTCTATATACTCATACTCAACTTTTCGTTAAAAACCTGAGTTTTGTTAGAGGTTTTTTTGATATTTTTATAAGATCTAAAAATTTCAAGGGTATAGAGGAGCAGTTTTTTTTTCTCGGTTTCCCGAACTCCTTACAACAGCTAAAATCGAAGCAAGGGTGGGGTTCATAAATTTTATTTAGTATAGATTTGAGGTTTTGATGATTTTTTCCCAGACACTCAGTAGTAAGCAAAAGGCACTCGAAATAAATCTTGACCCCAGGATTTACGGTGCTTTTGCGGAAATAGGAGCCGGACAAGAAACGGCAAGGCATTTCTTTCAAGCGGGAGGAGCTGCAGGAACAATTGCAAAGACTATTTCTGCTTACGACATGGCCATGAGTGATGCTATCTATGGTAAGGAGGAGTCAAACCGCTATGTTTGCGAGCCTAGACTTCTCAAAATGTTGACTCGAGAATTCAATTTAATTGTTAAGAGGCTAGCGAGCACAAGGCCTGATGATACCTGTTTTTTTGCTTTTTCAAATACGGTTGCTGCCAAAGCTTTTAAAGGAACAAGCGACGGTCATGGATGGCTTGGAGTCCGTTTTCAAGCTTATCCCAAAGCCCCACCAAGTGATGCTATTATCCATATTAAAATGTTTGATAGAGAAAACCTACAACAGCAAGAAACTGTGGGCCAGGTGGGAGTTAACCTCATTCACGCATGCTTTAACTTTTGTCATGATCACGAAACTTTTGTTAAGGCCTTAATGGAGGGTCTTTCAAGAGACCGTATTGAGATAGATATGATTCGCATAGAAGGACCGGCTTTTAAGGGCGAAGATAGTCGTGTTTGGAGTTTGGAGCTTGTTAAGCGAGGATTCACTGATGGAGTTATGTTTGACTCCAAAGGGAAAGTTCTTCAAGTAAGTGATACTTTATATAAAAAGAATATTCTTATTTGTAGGGGGAGCTATAGACCGCCAACTCTTGTTAATATTGATATGCTTGAAACAGGTCTTAAGAACTTCTCCCAAGAGTTACCTGATAGTGAAAAGAACTCTATTGTTGTCTTGCCTGAAATAAGTATGACCAAATTTTTAGAGAGAGGAAGTTTCAATAATGAAGATTTTCTTGCAAGAGTAGAGCTTCTTGCTTCCTTGGATCAAGGAGTTCTTATAACAAATCACGAATCATTTCATCATTTAAGCTCTTACCTTTCAGGTTATACAAAGAAAAAAATTGCTATTGTTCTTGGGGTTTATAATTTAGAAGATATTCTTGATCCGAATAAATATGCTAAAAATCAAACAGGGCTCTTGGGTGCTTTAGGTTCTCTAATGGGCCAAAATACGAGGCTTTATGTGTATCCGGCTTCTGAAGAAGATCAAGGAAAAGGGGAGATGGAGTCCCTTAAAACTTCCAGCAATATAGCAATAAAAGAATCAATTAAGCCAATAATGCAATTTTTTAAAAAAAATAACCTGATCAAAGACATCAAAGACTTTAAAAAAGGTGTTACAGGAATTTGGTCTCGAACTGTTTTGAGAAAAATTCAAAATGGTGAGGAAGGTTGGGAAAAGGATGTTCCGGAAATTGTCGCAAAAACTGTGAAAGAGAAATCTCTTTTTGGAATTCAGTCTTAAATTTTTTTTGGGCGAGAAAAAATTTTGTGATAAATTACTATTAAGGACGAAGGAGATTTATCATGTCGGAAGAAAAAAGACCTCTTGAAGAAATAAAAGATGTCATGGTTATTGAAGATGAGACTGATGTTTCGGAAACATTAGAAATGTATCTAAACAATATGGATTGTTTTAGAAATATCATTCATTCCTATGATGGTACGACTGCAATTAATAAGCTGGCCAACCAGACATTTTCCCTTATCCTCATTGACCTTAATATTCCCAGAAGAAGCGGTTTAGATGTCCTTAAATATATTGCTGATCACGAAGGAAATGAAATTAAGGATGTTATCATGGTAAGTGGTGCTTTTGAGAAAAAGTCTATTACTAAAGCGATGCAATATGGCGCCAAGCACTTCCTCGTAAAGCCTTTTGATGAAGAATCATTTAGAGAAAAAGTTATTAAAACTCTTGGCATTGATGCAAATGATCTAAATGTGACTACCTAAAACAAGCTCCATAGTCCTTAGCAGGGAGAACTTTTAATAACCTCTCTAAGTTATTCACTGAAAACCCTCGGTCATGAAAATAGATTACTTCTCCTTTCTTATCAAGTACAAAGACGCGGCTGTTCCTTGGCTTCTGGCTGCCTGTGAAATTAATAAGTTTTTCGCTGTCTCCATAAACTGTCACGACTGCTTTCCAAATTTCACTCGGAATACCATTTCTCATGCTTTGATCGAGCCTTTCCTTGAAAAGGCCAATCAAAAAGCCTTTTACAGCGGGAACTTCGAAAACAGGAGTTTTGACTTTTGCCATGGATAAACCAATGAGCCATCGGTCAATATCAAATTGTGCTCCTTGAACATACCCCGTTAGAAGAATAGTATTTTGTCCTTTTAAGTCGTTTGGTAGGGTCCACTTTTTTTGTGATAAAGATTTTCCTTTGAGAATAGGAAAAGGCTTTCCTATAATCGATTCTGGAGACTTATTTGGAACTCTTGAACACGAAAAAAGAAAAAGACAAAGAAAGGTTAAAATTAAAGAACTCTTAATAGAAATTTTGGACATTTTTTTCCCTTTTGAAATCATGCTTCTATCATATCCATTATTTTCCATTATAAGAGAGACTTAGGACCTAGAAAAATTTTTGTGGTAAAAATATTAACTATTTTGAAGGAACTATATCTTCCAGATTGTTTTTCTTAGTAGCAGAGACTTTTGCTCTGTATAGAGGATACACTTTTCCCACTTTCCTCAAAGAGTAGGTATTCAAGACTTATCTTGAAAAAATCTGCAAGTGTTTTTACGGATTAAATAGTTCTTGAGTCAGGATAAGACCCGGATAGCCAGCT
>DKQD01000105.1:0-33981 GCA_002474345.1 Bacteriovoracaceae bacterium UBA7317 | reverse complement strand
CACTTTTTTCAAGCTCTTTGTTGAGAACTTTTTGAAATTTAAGCTTTCCTTTATTTTAATTTGTTTCAGGGATTTTTTTGTGGTGAACAAGTTTGAGTTAAGGATACGTGAGGAGCATTTTAATAACTTTTACTTTTATGTTAAATTTAGCTTTAGCTTTCACCTTCACCTTCACTTCAACTTATTCCAACAATCGCTCTAACTTCGCTCACATAAACCTTAACTCTCTCACTATTTAAAACCGCTTTAGAACTCCTCCTACGTAACCTTGATTTAATTTTAAAACGGAATCGATTATCATGATCGAGGTTTTCCACTATAAATAAAAAAAATTTATATAAAGTACGTGTTTAAGGTAGGTTAGGCATTTATACTTAAGAAATGCTTTGGGAGAGTGAAGAATTCTTAATACTTGCCTCCACAAATTATAGGCATTTTCTTAACATTTAATGTTTTTTATTTAAGTGGCTTTATCAATAAGATGAAGCCTTTTTCATGAAGCTTAATAATAATTATTTAGCTTTTTTAAAGAGATATTTCCTCTTTTTCAACTTTTTCATTTATATTTCCGCTTCTTGGGCCACTTGTTGTAAGAGGTTTCGCGGTAATATTACTTGCCTTTGAGAGTCCATAGAGGTGGGGAGGGATGTCTTCTTTTAGAGAAGCATCGATATTTGTGTCCTTTTTTTCTTCGTTGAAAAGGTGGAGGGTTTGCGTTGGGAAGGCAAATTCAATATCCATCTCTTTTCCTAAACGGAGGATATCAAGTAAAAGTCGGTGCCTCTCTTGAAGCTCAGTTGACCAATCTGGAACTAACCAGAAAACATAAACAAGAATATCTAATGAACTTGCCCCTAACTCATTTAAGTAGACATGAAAATAGTCTTTTCTGGTCCATTTGTGCTTTATAATAAGTTGCCTTATACCTTCACAGAATGCTTCAAGCTTTTCAGGAGGAGTTGAATACTCAACAGAAACTTTTGTCCTGTAACGTCGGTATTTTCTCTGTCCGAAATTATCAATAACAACGTTTGTGAGTTGCCCATTTGGGACTGTAATGATTGAATCATAAAAAGTTCTTATTCGTGTGGAGCGGAGGCCTACGTCTTCAACATTACCTTCTGTTTCTCCACCTATAACGACCCAATCTCCGATGTGAAAAGGTCTATCGACTAAAACTGTAAGTGAACCAAAAATATTAGAGAGCGTGTCTTTAGCGGCAAGAGCAAAAGCAATACCACCAATTCCAAGACCTGCAATAATGCTTTTCATATCAATGGTAAGACTGTTTCCAATGAGAACAATACCAATGACTACAACAAGGAACCGAGTTGTTTTTCTTATAAGAGGAACGAGAATATCATCGAATTTATTTTCTGTTTTTAGGGCCCATCTTTCCATGTAAAGGCTAATAACATCAACAATATGAAAGAAAAAAGTGACTATACCGAGGGTAAAGGCCACATAAGAACCTCTTAGGAGAATAGATTCTGTCTTTTCAGAGAAATCTAGGACTCCAATTCCCGTAATAATGATTCCGAAAAAGACAACAAAGCTTAAAGGAAAGAGGAGTTTTTGTTTGTTTAATTCTGTTAATACAATGGAGTGTTTTTGGATAAAACTCAGCAAAATATCAGTGAGGTAATTCCTAACGATTTTAACCGAAATAAAGCCTAAGAGGACAAAACCAAAAAGTCCAAGCCAGTTTTCCATGGAGGGGGGGATATTTTTTGTTATCTTTTCTACCCATTTGGTGATGTCATTACTTCCATAAGCAGAACTCATGAATAAGGTTAAACTTAAAAGGGTTAATCCAATTTTAATGCCTTGCGTTTTGAGGGGTTTCAATGCTCAATTCCTTGTCTTTAATAAACCTCATATATTTTAAATCCATGTACTAGTAAAAATGGGTGGTGCTTGTCACCTTTTTTCTAGTCCTCAACCTTCTTTTTTTTCAATAACCTGGGGTATCCCGATTTAAGGTATCTTCTAGATATAATTTTAAAAAGAGAAAACTCACTCTCACGGTTGACTTCTTTGACCTCCCTTCTCTTTTTAGGATTTGATGAAACTGACCTGGTCGTTTCTTCTTTCTTCTTTCCATCTATTAACAGTGTTTTGTCTAACTCTACATCTTCCAAATCTTCATCACTATCTACGAATCCTTCAAGGGCGACACTAAGACGAGGTTTTTGCTTTTTGGGCCTCCTTTTGGGTGATGGGCCTTTTGGGGAGGGTGATGCTATTTTTACTACACCATCTGTTCCTCTTACGTCTTTTTCTTCCTTTTTTTCCTTTTCACTTTCCAAAGCAACAGTGTCAGAAGACCGCATTTGAGATTCGGCTTTTTGTCTATAGCTTAGTGGGCCTTGCCTCATAGATGTTAATAGCTTGTTTGCGTTTTCCTGTATTGGTCTTGTCCTTTTATCTTGTTCTTTTCTTATTTTGTTTATGTTTGCCTTTGTTGATTCAAGTTTTTTTCGAAGAGCGGCAGCATTTTTTTGGAGGTTATTTTTTTCAACTCGGGCCCTTTCTGTGTCCCCATTTAGAGAAAAATTAATGGCCTTGACCATGCTTGGGTTCGGTGGCGCTAATTGACCATCCAAGTTTTTAAAAGTTGGAAACTTAAATTGTTTACAACTTTTGGTTTCTCTACAATTACATTTAAGGTCAGGTGAGGACTTTCCTTTTTCACCACTTTTTAAGCATGTCTTTGTCACAAACTTCTTTTCTGTTTTATAGCCTTTTTCAATAGTGACGACACTTTGGAAGTCTGTTTGGGCCTGAGAGTAGAGGTTCCATATTTGATCTTTGTTTTTTCGAGTGAGTTCATAAGCTTTCATAAACTCACTGAGAAGGTTTGGATCTAAAATTCCATTCATCATGGCCTGAATGTAACTATATCTTGTCTCAACGAGAGGAAAGCCGGTCTTTTTTGAGTCATCCAGTTTATCTATTTCAAGGATATCCTTATCCATATTAAGGCTCTTGGAGGCGTCGAAGCTTTGTTTTTCCCAAAAGCTTTTTTTCATTTCCATAAATTTTGGGAACTCACTATTCGTTTTTATTGAGTCAGGAGTTTTTCCTTCAAGTGGATCATATTTAAAGGCTTCATTATAGTTGCAGGTAAGCCTTGTGTAGTTTCTTGCTTTTAGCAGGTTATCGTACCAAAGGTCTCTGTAGATAACTGCTTTGACTAGGTCCACGGCAAAGACAGCTGCGAGAGCAAAGAGAGCAAGAGCAACAGCAATCCCAAAAAAAGAATAATAGGCGATAATCGCTGAGGCCATGGTGACAGCAAACTTTATTGCCGTCTTTGTAACCCATCCTTTTCCTTCTTCATAGTTAGTACGTGCTGTTCCAACTTTTTTTGTTTTTTCCTCGTACTCTTCTGTTGCAGCTTTTAAGGCCTCTTCAAAAAGTGCCATTGTATCCTTTCGACCCTCAAATCTTTTTTGAACAGCATCTGCTAAAACGGAATATTGTTCGAAAACCTTTTTCAGTGTTTCTACTTGCATTCCTTCCGTTGTGTTATCAAACTGACTCATGTCCACCTGACATTCACTTTCTTTTTTAAAATTTCGAATTCTATTAATCTGATCCACAACGTAAGTTGCTGCGGCTCCCACAAAAAGGTGGTAGCTTTTTGATTCAAACTCACCGTAGGGTTTACAATCAAGATGGTTAAGGGCCGCAGCAGCTGTAGACATCATTTCCATATTGTTGAGGGCCAAACCAAGGGCCTCAAAATCAAGCTCCTTATTGCTGGCCAATGCTTTATCTTGAATGAGAACCTCTCCCATGGCAGCTTCGTAGAGTTGAAAGTCGGAAAGATTAGAGCTTGTGAGCTGTTCTTCAAGGGCGGCATCTTTTTTTTGTTTGGCGAGGTCTTTTTCAATAGATTTTTTTTCTTCTTTTAGCTTTTCAAGACCTTCTTCCTCTTCCTTCAATTTGGCGGTCAATGATTGCTTTGAATCACTTGATGTATTTCCGGATGTTTCATATTTTTCGATTTCTTTCGTTTTTTCATCAAGTTTTTTTTGCTTGTCCTCTATAATTTTTTCTTGGGCCTCTATCTCGCTTACTTTTTGTTTAATTTGTGAATTATTAGTATCTTTTGTGAGGTCTTTTTCTAATTCCTTTAGTTTTTCATTTTCAACACTCATCTTTTCTTCAAGCTCTTCCATTTTATCACTTGATTTTGAGCCACTATCTTTTAATTTTTTTGCATCCTCCTCAGACATATTTTCATTAAGGCTTGAAGTGTCGGTTGAATCCATTTCCTTTTCAAGGCTGTTTATGATTTTTTTTTGCTCTTCTATTTCGGAAAGTTTGGCATTTGTGGAGTCATTTTTTTCAAGTCTTAAAAGAACATCTCTTTCATTTTTTAGCTTTTTTAATTTATCTTCTTCGAGGGTAATTTCGAGGCTTAATTTTTCAAGGGCATCCTGGTTTTTCTTTTGTTCTTCAGGTGTCTTCGATC
This sequence comes from Bacteriovoracaceae bacterium UBA7317, assembly GCA_002474345.1. GTDB lineage: Bacteria > Bdellovibrionota > Bacteriovoracia > Bacteriovoracales > Bacteriovoracaceae > UBA7317. The sequence continues at coordinate 29,498 of DKQD01000105.1, read as the reverse complement.
CAGCATTTAATTGATTTCTAAGGTCATCTACAATCTTTTGTTGGGATTCAATATTGCTTGTATTTTTGTCAACCTTACTCTTTATTGAATTTAGCCTGGCCTCTCTTGACTTTGACTCCGCATCCATACGGTTCATACAGGCGAGGGGGTCTTGTGCATAAATAACTGAGTAGTCACCTAAATGAAAGGAGAGAAGGCCAAGACTGCAAGTAGTGATTGTTAAACGGAAAAGAAAACGTCTCATACTTTTATTCTAAGGTTTATTGGCCTATGATCCAGGCCCACTTTTTTTACCTAATTTAAGGATATTTTCGAAAAAATTGGTGATTCTGGCATAATTAAGTAAAGAGAGGTAGAAATGCTCAGATTTACAGTAACAATGATCTTTATTTGCTTCCTTTTGAATTTATCATTGTCGCAAGAGGATTGTGATAATGAAATTGGGTCCCTTTGTGAGCCAGATGGGCTTAATCTTGGAAACTGCCTCAAAGAAAAGTCGAAATCTTTCTCTAAATCTTGTTATAAATCATTAATGGATAGAACCAGTCAGGAGGTCGTTGAAACTGACTCCTGTGCGCAAGATATTCAAAACCTCTGTACTGCAGAAGAGTCTGTAGAGAGGTGTCTTCGTTTAAAGGGGAATAGTCTTACGGAAAGTTGTAGAGAGAAATTTGGGGCCGATGGAAACCCGACTATTTTAAAGGAACCATTTGTAAAAAAGATCGTGGATAATTGCATGGGCGACATAAAAAAACTATGTCCGTTTGATGAAAAGGTTATTGGAAAAAATCCGACTAAAGCTATTCAAGACTATCAAGCCTGTGTTAAAAGTAGTCTCCCTAAGGTTAATAAAAAATGCAAATCTGTTATGGATGGAAAGAAAAAGAAGAAAGACACTATTCAAACAATTGAATAGCCTTTCTTTACTTAACTTTTTAAGGGGCGTGGATGAAAAAGAGATGTTTTTGGGCCAATCCAAAAAACCCTCTATACCTGGATTACCATGACTTTGAATGGGGGAGACCCGTTCATGATGATCAACACCTTTTTGAAATGCTCATATTAGAGGGTGTACAAGCGGGATTAAGTTGGGAAACCGTTTTAAATAAAAGGGCCCATTACAGGGAAATGTTTGATGATTTTGATCCTGAAAAAGTTGCGGCTTACTCTGAAGCAAAACTTCGGAGATTCCTAAAGGATCCCGGGCTTATCCGAAATAAGCTAAAAATAGAAGCTGCTGTTAATAACGCAAAAATGTTTTTAAAAGTTCAACAAGAGTTTAAAACCTTTGATAAGTATTTATGGTCATTTGTAGGTAATAAGCCGCTTAGGGTGGAAGGAATAACTTCAGTTAAGGATTGTCCTACTGAAACTCCCATTAGCCGTGCCCTTTCAAAAGATTTAAAAAAGCGGGGTTTTAAGTTTGTGGGAAGCACTATTATGTATGCTTTCATGCAAGCTGTTGGTATGACAAATGACCACACTGTCGATTGCTTTCTCTACGGAAAAAAAATAAGGTCTTTAAAGCGTGTCCGTTAATCTTAAAAAGCAGGGGACAACTATAAGGGTGAGGACCGTTGAAATGAGAAGCCCAAAAAAGACGGCGATCCCTAAAGGTTGAAGGATCTCTCCTGCTTCTCCAAAGGCAAGGGCAATAGGTATAACACCTAAAAGGGTGGTGAGCGTTGTAAGAAGAATGGGTCGTATTCTCAAAGCCATCGCTTTTTTTAAGGCATCAATGGAGTTATTCAAGTTTTCTTTTTCTTTTTTGTAGAAATCAACGATAAGGATTGCATTATTCACGACGAGTCCACTTAAGAGGATTGCTCCAAGCATTGAGTTAAGAGAAAGGGTTGAGTCTGTTATGTAAAGGCCTCCCAAAACACCACTTAGGCCAAAAAAGACTGTGCTTAGGATAATGAGAGGGTATTTGAGAGAGTTAAAGAAGAGGAGAATTAGGAAAAAGATAAGGCCAATACTTACAATAAGTGAACTTTTGAAGCTCTCAAATGATTTTTTAATTTCCCTATTTAATTCAGGATACTCGACAGTTAGACCTTCTGGCTTTTCTATTTTGGAAATGGCCTCTTTATATTGATTTACTTTCTCATCCGATTTACCCTTTCTAAAGGAAATAAAGACCTGTTGGGCACTCTTTCCATCTATAATGCTTAAAGGGATATAACTTCTTTCTTTGAGTTCTACATCTGCTAATGCCTTAAGAGGAACAATTTTTTTCTTTAAAGCTATAGGGAGGTACTTCACGTCTTCAAGAAATTCATTTTGTTGATGGTCTTTAAAAATAAGTCTAAGACCTTTTTCAATGCCATCAAAAAACAAAGTTTCAACATAAGACCCATTCCTAGTGGAGGCCCTTAATAGTTCCATGGCCTCTCTTTTGACTGATTGCTCAACCCACTGGAAAAATGAGAGGGACACTTCTTCTGCTGGATTAATCCAGGGTCTTCTCCAGGCACCAGCATTAAACTGATGCCTTAGTGCCCTTATTTTGTTAGAGAACTTTGTCATCTCTTTTTCTTTTGCTCCATGAAGATTAACAACAAGGTGTCTTTCTCTTGGTAAGGGTAGTTTTCCGGGATTCCATTTGGTAGCTCTTATTTGAACCAATGGTGTTGAAGGAAAATGCTCTTCGACGAGTTTTCTTAATGTTTTAAATTGATCTCTATCCTTAAGTTCCAGCGTAACCATACCGTAAGATGGGCTCCAAAGGTAAGTTGCAATATTATTGACCTCTGCTCTTTTGGAGAAAAAGCCTTCGATTTTATCAACGACTTTTTTACAGGCATTTATATCTGTATTGCCTTCAAAATGGAGGCGGATGTCCATAAGCCTTGTGGCTGGTATGGCAATAATTTCTTTTTTTATTTTTGGGATAAGGAAAAGAGAACATAACCCAACTAATGAAGCCATAGTTACAGTTAAAAGTGACTTCTTTTTTGTTTCGAGAAAATAGTCTAAAACCTTGCTAAAAGAATTTCCTAATCTAAAGTTCATGTTTTTATTTAAATCACTTGAAAGGTCCTGATCTTCTTTTTTATTTTGCTTAGGTTTTAAAAAGAAATAACTCATCACCGGTACAATAATGAGTGATGAAAAAAGTGAAAGGGAAAGGGAAAAAACAATTGTCTTAGCAAGATTGCCTAAAACAGCTTGGGTATAGGAAGCACTAAAAATAAGGGGAATAAAAGTTACAAGGGAGGTTAGAAGAGAAACTATTACTGGCATAGCGACTTCTCTTGTTCCCTGTAAAATAAGGGCCACCTTTCTATCTTTTGTAAGAGTTGCTCTATGATCACTTTTGTTTACCTCCTCTTCAAAGAGGCGGTAGATATTATCAAGAGTGACAATTGCACCATCTAAAATAAGGCCAACTCCAATAGCTAGGCCTCCTAGAGATATAATATTGATGCTGATATTAAATATATTCATAAGAATAAAGGAAGAAATGAGACAAAAAGGGATGGAGAGTCCAATAATAATTGTATTACTCCATGCCCTTAGAAAAAGATAAACAATTAAAACGGCCATGACTCCACCAAAAGTGGCATTAAAGAGAAGGTTTTTAATAGATTGAGAAATGAAGTAAGAGGGGTTGACGATCACTTGAGTGACGAAGGAGGAGTCTTCTTTTTTGAGGTTTTCCAATAAATTACTGACATTGTCACTGCTTCTTTTTATGTCTCCTCCATCTTTAAACTCAACCATAAGAAATTTTGCAGGAACTCCATTAAGCTGATAGATGGAAGCGGATTCTCGAAAAAGGTTTTCAATGACACCAATATCCCTAACTCTTATCGGGTGGCCTTTCCCACGAGTTTTTTTTATGAGGACTGCTTCGAGGTCACTTAACTTATCTAAAGACGTGGGAACAGTAATCGAAGAACCGGCCCCTCTTTTTTGTCCGTGGCCAATACGGCCCGTTAGGTGAGACTTAAGGCTTTCCTTGATGGCCTTGATAATTTCTGACGGAGAAATATTAAAAGTAAGAAGTTTTTCTCTATCCACTTTAAGAACAATATTTTCTGTTTTCCAGCCCCACGTATTAACACTTGAAACATCTTTCAATTTTCTTATTCTGGGGAGGAGGAATGTATCCAGTGAAGATCTAAGTTGATGAGGGCCAAGATCTTTATGCCCTACGGCCACAAGCATATTTCCGGAAGATTTACTTCTGCCTGATGTGATACTGAAACTAAATTGGTTTGGGTACTTTGATTTGTGTCCAGAAAGGATTGTTTTTATATTTTCCTTAATTGTTTCGGTTTCTTGCTCCCACTCAAAGTCCAGATTAACATTTCCTCTTCCTTGATAATAAGTACTTTGAAGGTTTTCGACCCCTTCTAAATTAGATAAATCTTCTTCAATATGTTTTCCTATCGTTTGATACAGGTCTTTTGGGCTTGCCAGTGATCTGTGAGAGAACTGAACTCTTAGCATCGGCTTTTTTATCTGAGGGTACATTTTCACGGGAAGGTTAAAAAGGGAAAAAAAACCCAGAGAAATTATAATAAGAACTATAAAGATAAAAGACGTTGGTCTTTGAATATAGTGTTTTAATTTCATTTTTTTATCTTTTTTGTTTGGAGACCTTGACTGTTTGACCTTGCACAAGAGGATTTACAGAGCTTTTAACAATATAAGGTTTTTTTGTATCAACCCCTTTACCCCAAATCTCGACTAAATCATTGTGCCTTCTTTTGGAAAAAACTTTAATCTTTTTCACTTTACTTCCTTCAAGAAAATTAATGTAATCTCCCTTTGGGGATTTTTCGAGGGCCTTCTTTGAGATAAGAAAGCCTTCTTTCTTTTCGAGAGTAAAAATAACCTTTGCCAATTGGCCTGGTCTCAGGCCTTTTTTAGAGTCAATTGATATGTGAGCACTTCTTGTTCCTGTGTGGGGGTCAATTCGTTCAGAAAGGGTTTGAAGTTTTCCAAATAAATAATGATTCGAAACATTAACACTGACTTCATCGCCTATTTTTAATTTATTGGCATCGTCTGGCGAAAGATGCACTGTTGTTTGAAAAGAGAATCCATCATAAAGAGAAAAAAGAGGTTGGTTTTTTAAAACAAGGTTGTTTTCAATGGCATGGGTATCGAGGATAAATCCATCTATTGGCGACTTTATTTCTAAAGGGTTTATATCCATATCGATGACATTTTTTTTTATTTTTGCCAGGGTCTGACCTTTTCTAATCTTTCTGCCTTCTTGAACTTCAACCGTAATAATAAGGGCTTCAAGTGGTGAGTAGACTTTGAAAAGTTTAAGTGGTGTCAAGCGTCCATAATAAGAGGCTTGGGTCTCAATAGATTGTTCTTTGAGGTGGTCAACGAAAACCATTGCTGTTCTTTTATTCCCAAGAGCAGGATTTTGAACAGTTATGAAAAAGAGGCAGAGAATCCAAAGTTTTTTTGCGCCTAGAGAGTTCATTTTTGAGACCTTGGAAGGAGTTATTTTTTCAATTAAGTTATATCAGGTCTCACAAAAAAAATTAAGAGTTATGCTTTCTAAAAAAAGAGTAAGACCTCTTTGTGCATAATATTAAAAAGCCACCAAAGAGAAGTCCAATCAAAGGAGAAAGGCCATACAGAAAGGTTTTTTCATAGGAAGGGTTTGGCTGAGTAGAAGCAACTGCACCACAGTCACCCCCTAAGCCTAGAAGAGCAGGGTCATCTGGATAAAGAAAAGTTGCAGCATCTGCATCGTCCTCGCTTAAGTATGTTTGGATATCACTATTGCTAGTTGAGAAATACATGAGAGCATAACTTTTCTGACTGTGACCAATTCCAATAGTATGCCCAAGCTCATGGGCCAACACAGCGATTTTAATGTTACGGTCTGCGTTTTTCCATGGAGAATTCACGGTATTATGGTTTATAACCATATATCCTTTTGCGTTAGTGCAAATGTTATTGGACTTTGAGCAATCAAGGCTTGCTGCAGCATAAGTTCCTTGAGTACCCAAATCATCACACCCAACTGCAACAAAGTTGTTGGCGGCTTCTTTAATTTTGTCAATGTCATTATCCACAGTAATGGTTCCCTCTACTTTAAAATTTAGGCTACTAGAATAAATTTGGTTCCAGTAAGTATCGGCAGCTTCTTTTAAGAGGGTTTGTATTTCAGTATACGATTCTGGTACTCCTGAACTGCAGCTTGTTGTATTGACTTTGATTGTAATGTTACCAGAAGGGAAACGAGGAGGAATATTCCAGAGAAGTGTAAAGCTATAGGCTTTGGATGTTATGAAGAATAGAAGAATAAATAAGGGCAATTTAAAAAAGAAAAGCATGACTTTCTCCTAAAATGAAATGAGTCAGAACTATTTATCAAATTTTGTAATTCAAGCTCACGGTATAGCGGATAGTCCTTTTCTTTGAGTTCATGATGTCAAAAAGAAGGGCCTTTCCTAAAAAGGACAACTTACTTGTCGTCTTGAGTTCAAGCCCCAGGTTTGTGCTTGTGTTGAAACTAAAGCTATTGCCCATAGGTTTGTAAAATGTTGTTGTAGTCAGTCCATTGTTTCTAGTGATTGTGCCTCCGGCTCCCGTTATCCAAGTCACAAAGTTTCCGGCTCCGTAAAGAATATTTATATTTCTCATAAGGTTCCACGAAAACTCGTAAAGAAGGTAAAGGCTAAACTTATTGTATTCTTCGCTCACATCGACTTGATGGTAGACAAACCCCGCTTCTAGTACAAAAGGGTGATTTAGCCAAAAGGGAAGGATTCCAAAATTCTGTTGAAGTCCTATAAATGGGTCAAATTCGAAGGACGAGGAGTTGCCTTCATCGTCAACTTGTATTTTGTTAAGGGGTGGATTTAAGGTACCAATTGTAAGTGAAGAGTGGGCTTTTAAAGATACTAAAAGACCAAAAATTATGAAGGTAATCAGGAAAAAACATAAAGCCCCGGCTTTTTTTTTAAAAGTACAGAAAATCCTCATTTTCTAATCCTTAGAAAAGGGAGCTCATACGGAGAGGTTATCTCCTATGATAAATGTACGTAAGTCCGCTACAAGGGGGGAAATTTTATCTAATGTTGGATACTTTCTCTTACTGGTCCAGGAATTCCTAAAAAATAAAGGATTGAAGTCATGGGACCAAAGCTCATATGGTTTTCAGCTTCCTTTTTTACGATTTCTTTCGCATGGAAGGCTATTCCGAGTCCAGCTGTGGAGAGCATGGGAATATCATTGGCCCCGTCGCCAATGGCGACAACTTGTTCAAGAGAAATGGCTTCCTGCTGTGCTAGAAGGTTAACAAGAAGTGCTTTTTGTTCAGGGTTTACAATAGTTCCCTTCAACCGTCCTGTGAGTTTTTGATTTTGGATCTCAAGGCCATTAGCGAAGGCATAGTCGAGACCCAATTTTTCTTTCAAAGCATCTGCAAAGAAACTAAAGCCTCCAGAAATAAGAGCAAGCTTGTAGCCAAGAGATTTAACAGTTCCAACAAACTCTTCGACACCATGATTAAAAGGAAGATTTTCCAAAATGTCTTGCAGTTTTGAAACTTCTAGTCCTTTTAGTTTTTGAACCCTTTTTATGAGTGACTCATCAAAGTCGACTTTACCATTCATCGCGAGTTCAGTAATTTCTTTAACTTCTTTTTCAACACCAGCTGCCTTGGCCATTTCGTCAATGACTTCAGTTTGGATTAGCGTTGAATCCATATCAAAGACAATGAGCCTTTTGTTTCTCCTGAAAATATTATCTTTTAGAAAAGCAACATCAACTCGATGAGAACCACCAATTTTTAAGAGGTCTTTCTTTAGTTCCCGTAAGTTGATATCAGGAGGGAGCGACATGGACATCTCGAGGCTTTTGAATTCGACTGGAGTAACGTTATCAATGCGGTTTATGTTGATGTTGTGGTTAGCAAGTAGGTTTGAAACATCATGAACAAATTGAGTTGGAATTTCTTTGGGAGAAACACAATTGAGAATGAACTTTTCCCATGAGACATAAGGGGCCATATGAGGAGGGTTTTCATCTAGGTATTTATAATCCATTTCAAGACCCAAGTGCTTTGCCTCGAAAAGAAGGTTTTTTAAAATAAGGTCCTGTTCAAAGTGAGCTTCATTTTTGCTGAAAACAAGGCTTAAGGAAAGAAGGCCATGGGTAACAGCTTGACCCATATTAGTAAGTCTCCCGCCGCCTTCTATTATAGTTTTTACGAGTTTGGAGGTGATTCCAGGCTTATCTTGCCCACTTACAGTAATGAGGATTTGTTTTGGTTGAGACACTTTGGGTCCTTGGGGAAGCCTTAAAGGCAACAATTATTTTTGGGATTTAATATCTGAAGAGCTATTGGTTTGCTTTTCTTCAGCTTTTTGTTCTTTTTTTTCTTTTTCTTCTTCTTTTTCTTTTTTACCTCTTTTTAGTTCCTGCTTTTTTTTTCTTTCTTCCTTAAGTTTTTTTACAAGGCCAAAAGAATATTGCATTGCAGAGTAAACTGAGATAAGGGCCGCTAGGTATACACAAATTTTACCGGTTATAGGCATAGGTAAGCCCCACGGTTCATCATTTGGCATAAGCATGGGAATACCAATCATTTGAAACGCAGTTTTCCACTTTGCTAAATTGGCAACCGGAAGGGCCACACCTCTTTCTATGGCAAGAAGTCTTAGGGCCGTAATATAAATTTCTCTAAGAACAAGAACGATAACAACCAAAACGTTAAGGCGCTCTAGTGCCAAGAGCATAATGAGTGAAGAAACAACGAGGAATTTATCAGCAATAGGATCGATGAAAGAGCCGAAAACAGTGACGATTTTTCTTTTTCTGGCAATGTATCCATCTAGAAAATCTGTTATTGACGCGGCGACAAAAGTCCACCCTGCAATATAGCCAAAGGTTACTTTTTTATCAAGAATCCAACCGAAGTTGGTAAGGTTTAATATTAAGCAAACAATAATAACAGGAATCAGGCAAACTCTGAAAATAGTTAATTTGTTGGGGAGGTTGTTAATTTCCCATTCGTTATTTGGGGGAGCTACTGTTTCCATCCTTATAGTTCTATCAAAACCAAGAAAATAAGTCTAGAAGTCATCCTCGGTGAGAAGAAGTGAAGGCTTCTTTTTCCATCTAACATTAATGGGACAGGGGGTCTATTCTAGAATCATAATCCCTAAGGAAGGAGCGGTAAATGGGTGGTTTAAGCTTGATAAAGACAGATTTTGAGCAACTGGAGAAAAGAGTTCTTCCACGGTACCCCCTTTGCTACCTCACTTTTAAAGAGTTCCAAACGGAAGATAAAAAAGTTTATGAAGTAAAAGAAATTTCTCTTACTGGTATGCAGCTGTGTCTGAAAAATGGCGATATACCTTATGACAGTGAGGATACTCTAGAAGGTTGCCTCCATTGGGTCGGACAGAGCCTCGAGCTGAAGGGACAGGTGAGGTGGGTTAAGGGAAATAGGTTTGGAGTTTCTTTTCAAGGTGGAGAGGCGCTTCATGATAATGTCCGCTCATTTATGTCTCCCGAAAATGTTGCCAAAAATATGAAGCCTATTCCCTTTTTGGACCTGGATTACGATATTCCCAATGACTTAAACTTATGGCTTAGAGGTGATGGGCCAAGTGATTTATTTCTCTGGAAATACAAGGACGAAGCAATCTCAAAATTTCAGCTTATCCTTATGAATTCTTTTATCGAGTGGGAAGATGGAAGAGGTCTAATGACTGGAACTGTTAGAACCCAAAGGTCACTTGATATGCCACTTTCTGAAAAGGATGAAGTTGTTTTTAAAGTTGATGAAGTTCAAGATGACAGTAAAATTCAGTTCGCTATGCAAGTCGTTTCAAAATTAGGTGAAGATAAACTTGAGAAAGAAGGCCAAGATTTTGTTATGAGAAAACTACGGGGCTAATTTCTCTTCTTACTAATTATTTTCGAGCTTCTCGATGGTTAATTTTGTTTTTATAATAAAACCTCTAAAGTGTTATAGATTCAGCGGAAGAGGTGTCCACCTTTTATATCTAAAAAGACAGTAATAACGAGGTAAAATATGAATAGAAATCTCGCTTTAGAGTTTGTTCGAGTAACTGAGATGGCCGCCATTGCCTCCGCTCGTTTTATGGGGAGGGGTGATGAGGAAGGGGCATTTGCAGCCTCGATAGAAGCTATGCGTTGCATGCTCGATTCTGTTGAATGTAAAGCAACAGTTGTTATTGGAGCCGGAGGCGATATTGCTGAGAGCTCATCTCTTAAAGTTGGAGAAACAGTTGGATCTGGTCGTGGTCCTCAATTAGAAATAGCTTTAGATCCTTTAGAGGGAGTTGCTGTTTGCGCGATGGGTGGGCAGAATTCACTTTCTGTTATGGCGATTGCTGATGAAGGAAATCTTCTTCCTGTTCCTTCCGGAATGTATATGGAAAAGGTTGGAACTGGCCCTGAAGGAAGAGGTGTTATTGATATTTTGGAAACACCCAAAGAGAATCTACAAAGATTGGCCGAAGTTAAAGGATGCCGCGTAAGTGACTTAACAGCAGTGATTTTAGATAGGGAAAGGCATTTGGAGCTTATTGACGATGTAAGGGCGGCAGGGGCAAGGATCCAACTTATTCGTGATGGGGATGTTGCAGGTGCCATAAGTACTTGTCTTTCAGAATCGGGAATCGATATCCTGTTTGGGATAGGAGGTGCAACTGAAGGTGTTGTGGCCGCAGCGGCACTCCGATGTATGGGAGGGGGGTTCCAGGGAATCCTGAAACCTGAGAATGATGCCCAGGTTCAGTTGGCCAAAAAGAAAGGGATTTTTGAACTCAATAAAGTTTTCGATATTGAAGAGTTGGCTTCTGGAGATGTCATGTTTTGTTCAACAGGCGTGACAGGGGGAAGCTTTCTTGAAGGAGTTAAGTTTAAAAGCTGGGGAGCTGTGACTCACTCAAAGGTTATGAGGAGCCAGTCGGGGACGGTTCGGGATATAAAGGCAGAGCATCACTTTGATAGGAAGCCACGTTACTAGTTAAGGGAACATTTCTTTAATTATTTTTTCATTTTGGGAGGATTTAAAAGTGACTCAAAAGAAGGAAAAAGGAGACAAGGATTCAGGTTTTTCTGAAGCAATAAAGAGGGTTGTTTCTATTGGTGTTGGAGCAGCTTTTATGACAGAAGACGCCATTAAGAGTTTCCTTTCGGAGTTTCAGCTTCCAAAGGACATTGTTTCCGGAATTCAGAAAAATGCCCGGTCTGCTAAGGCAGACTTTTTAGAAATGATTCGTGAAGAATTAAGCAAAAAGTTTGAAAAAGTCGATGGTCGTAAATTTTTAGATGAACTTTTGGAAAAGTATGATGTAGAAGTAAAGGCGACATTTTCTTTTAAACCTAAAGACACTAAGGAAAGTCAAAAAAATGCAGACTCTTCGAAGGAACCCTAAAAGCCAAAATGATGAACATTGAAAATTCTGAAAATCGATTAAAGTCTTTGACCCATAATTTTGAGAAGGTTAAAAATGATCTTGGAAAGGCAGAACTTGTTGCTGTCACAAAGTATTCTCCTTTGAAAGATCTTTTCTTGGCCTACGAAATTGGACATAGGGACTTTGGTGAAAATCGAGTTAAAGATTTAGAGACCAAGGCGCAGGCGTTTTATGAAAAGGGCTTTCATGATGTGCGGTGGCACTTTATTGGGAACCTTCAGTCAAATAAGTTAAATCAACTGCTTAAAATCAAAAATCTATATTCAGTTCATTCTATTGACTCTCTAAGGCTACTGGAGAAGCTTTATGAAAAAGCAACCCAAGCATTGAAGGGCAAGGACCTTTTATTTTTTCTTCAGGTAAAGACTTCTGATGAGGAAGAAAAGTCAGGGTTTAACTCTAAAGATGAAGTTTACAAGGCCTTACGTTTTATTAAAGAGAGAGAAAATCAAAAAGGACCTCTAAGCTTTCTTGGCTTTATGACTATGGGTAAGGTTAGAACTGATAACTTTGAACAAGATGCAGCCAGTTCTTTTCAAAGTTTGGCCAACCTTCGTGATTCCGTACTCAACGATTTTTCTTTTAAAGAAATTAAGTTGTCTATGGGTATGAGTAAGGACTATAAAATTGCTTTGGCCCATGGGAGTGACTTTGTAAGGGTAGGTAGTGCTCTCTTTTCTTCTTAGCTTTTTTCAAAGCATCTAAAATATCCACAATAAATATTCTTTTAGTTGATATGAAATTTCAACCTTTCTGGTTAATTACCCGATAAATGCTTAGGTTGAAATTAATTAAAGGATCATATTATGGTTACAAAGTTTATAAGGTGGATTGGCATATCTCTGATCGTTTTTCTGGCCGTCGGTGGCGTCGGGATTCAGCAGTTTGAAAACTATTTGAACCTTATGGACCGGGAGGGTAACTGGACCGGCATGATTTCTCTTCCAGGGAGTATTGAACAAAAGTTTTATGATTCAAGAATGATGCAGACTCTGGATGAGAACGCAAAAGATGATAAAACTGTCCTCCTCTCTATTGATGAACAATCTCTAAAGTCTGTTGGTAGGTGGCCCTGGTCCCGTATGGTTTGGTATGATGTTATAAATAAGCTAAAAACCTATGGTGCAAAAGTCATTGCATTTGACGTTATTTTTTCAGAACCAGAGCTTTCGAGAAAAGAAGGACAGCCTTCCCCTGACCTTTATATGGCCCAGGCCATAGCGGACTTCCAATCAGTACCAGGCAATAAAGTTATTATTCCTTATTACTTAACAACTTTAGCTTCAAGTGATGATGATATTTCTTACAAAGAGCTTCCTGGTGAGCTCTACAATTTTGTTTTAAATACAAAGCAGGCCAAGCAAGATGTAAATCTTACTGAATGGAGAGTGGCTAAAACCATGTTTCCGGTACCAGATATTCTTAAAGCAGAACCAGGACTTGCTCATATTACAGCTTATCCAGACCCTGATGGTGTTTTTAGAACAAACCTCGTATCAGTCAATGTCGGAGATGGAATCTATATGCCTTCCATTGGTGTAAGTGCCTTTCAATACTTAACAGGAGAGAGTGCAGATTTGGAGATTGACTCTAATGGAGCGGCCATTTTAAAAACTAAAAAGGGAATTATGGAGTTGGGGATTACTGGAGCCTCGGGTATTCGATGGGCCGGTTCGCAAAAATCATATGGTTATGTATCCATTAAAGATTTGTTGGCTTCTGATGGCAAAGATCCAAAAATCAAAGAGAAACTTGAAGGAAAAATTGTCTTTATTGGAAGTACAGCTACTGGGGCACACGACTTAAGGCATACGCCCATCGATGCGGCTTTGCCTGGGGTTTATACCCACATGAGTGTAACGAGTATGCTTTTGCAAAATAGGTTTTTTAAGCCAGAAGAAAAGTCTCTTTATATTTCATGGCTGATTCTTATATTGGGAACCTTTCTAATGATAGGTATTCAGCAGTTTGAAAACGCCATCGCCGATGCGATATTTGTCGTTGTATTTGGGTTTTCTATAATTTATGTGGATATCTACCATTTGATACCTCGAGGCTACACCCTCTCACTGTTTTTCTGTCTACTGGCCGTCGTGGGTACATACTCATGGAACACATTACTAAATTATTATATAGGGGCCAAAGATAAGGCCTTTCTCAAAAATGCTTTTGGGAACTATATTTCTCCGGAGCTCATTGACCAGATGTATGAAAGTGGTGAGCCTCCAAAACTTGGGGGAGATTGCGGAATAATCACGGCTTATTTCACAGATATTCAAGGTTTTTCTTCTTTCTCTGAAAAGCTTTCCGCTACTGAGCTCGTTGAGCTTTTAAATGAGTACCTCTCTGCCATGACTGATATTTTATTGGAAGAGGGTGGAACTTTAGATAAGTATGAAGGTGATGCTATTATTGCTTTCTTTGGTGCTCCCATGCCTCTAGAAGATCATGCTGTTAGATCTTGTAGAGTTGCTCTTGGTATGCAAAATGCACTTCTTGATCTTCGAAAAAAATGGGTTTCTGAAGGAGATAAGTGGCCACAAATTGTCCATGATATGAGGATGAGAATAGGTATTAACTCCGGTGAAATTGTTACGGGTAATATGGGTTCGGCCATGAGAATGAACTACACCATGATGGGTGATAGCGTGAACTTAGCTGCTCGTTTGGAAGAAGCAGCTAAGCAGTATGGTATTTTTACTCAAGTTTCTATGTTCACCAAGGATATGTTAGAAGATAAGTTTGTAATGAGAGAACTGGACACGATGAGAGTTGTAGGTAAAAAAGAACCTGTCACAACTTATGACCTTTTAGGTGAAGTCGGTAAGACGGAAGAGGACCTTTTAACTCTTCAGAGCTTATTCCATGAAGCTTTAGATCTCTATAGAAATCAAAAATGGGATGAGGCCATTGAGGGATTTAATAAGTCCTTAGAGTATGAGAATAAGAGGTTTCCTGACCTTGAAGGTAAGAAAACTAACCCTTCTTTGATCTATATAGACCGTTGCAATCAGTTTAAGGAAAACCCTCCTCCAGAAGATTGGGATGGAGTCTTCACTTTGACTTCAAAGTAGAAAAAATTTCCCCCAACCTTGGGGGAAATAATTGCGCCTACCAGACAAGAAAACACTCTGTGTTTATGCTAGAGGTGTGTTTTTGACATATTAAGAATTCCTCAATTGACATTTTTTTTTAGGGTTTAAAAAGGGATTGATAAGTCCCTTAACAGGAGTGACTTTTTCGTATTTGTGCTTATTAAAGTGTTCGTGAATAGTCATCTTGTCCTAATACTTTCCATCAGGATGGGAAATAGGTTATTTTGTAAGAGGAAAAAATAAGTTTTAATTGAATAAAAATAAATATTAATAAATTTTTTAGTTGGAGTCTTAACATGAAAAAGCTAATGGTCTTGCTTGTTTTTTGTTTAGGTCTAAATGGACCTTCGCAAGCTTCCTATATTGGTCCAATAGATGGAAGTTATGCTGAGGAAAGAGGCGTGTTGGAAATTCTTGATATTGAGAAGTCTAAATCAAGATCCCCGAGAAAGTCTCTTTATAAATTTAGAGCAAGGGTTCTTGTTGGTGGTAATGATTGTCTTGCAGAGGGTGTAAGGCTTAAATTTAGAAGAACTGTTGAAGATGGAGTGGATTACTTTTGGATAAGAAAAAAACTCTTACGAGATTTTGAAGATCGTTTTTGTACTAAAGAATTAAAACCAGTTTACAAGTATTTTACTCAAAGAATCGCTGCTGAAAAATTAATTCTTTTTAATGTCCTCAATATGGGTAAAGTTGATGCAGATGCTTTGGTTGATATTCATTCGGAAGAGTCAGGAACTTCCGGAGATATAGAGCTTTAAGTGTTTGGGAATAAAATTCAATCTTAGGCCCTTTATCCAAATAGTGTTATGATTATTTGATACCAAAGGGAGTGGTGCTTACCTAGTTTTTTTCCAAGTAATCACTTCTCCTTTAATAATGTTGAATTTAAAGCATAAGCAGCATATCTCAAAGGGTGAGCTTTTATGAGCGAAGGAAAAATTCTCATTGTAGACGATAATGAGAGCAACCTTGAAATAATGGCGATGTATATTGAGTCTGAGTTTGATAATGAAACTATCTTAGGCTCCTCTTCCGTAGATGGTATTGAAGCTGTAAAAGAGAATCCTGAAATAGATATTGTCATTTCAGATTATTATATGCCGGGTGGAGACGGCGGGCAACTTTATCAGTGGCTTAAGGAGAATCGACCAGATATCCCTTTTCTACTAGTCTGTGGTGAAAATCAGGATGTTGTGGAAAAGCTTCCCGAGTTAAGTGGACTTTTTAGTGGCGATTTTTCTCCTCTTGTTTCTAAGCCATTCAAAAAAGAAGAATTATTAGAAAAAATGAAGCTTGTTATGAATAAGGAGCTAATAAAGGTTATTGATGGTTACAAAAGAATTTCCATCGATAGGTTTTTAACTTTTAATAAATGTTTTGTTGGCGCCCATTTAAAAATTGGTGATAACAAGATGTTAAAAGTTGTAAATAAAGACGATGAAATCTCTGAAGAGCTTATTTATAACATTGTTGTTAAAGGTGTGAAGTACCTTTACATTGAGGAAAATGAATATGAATCTTTCATGGATTCAGCGATGTCTGAAGTCATGGAAAAACTCGCTACCAGAGATGGCGATGAAACTGAAAAAGTTAAACTTCAAATGGATTCAGTAGAAAGTATCCATGAAGGTCTTCGTTACGTGGGCATGGGTGAGAGGGCAATTGAGCTAGCTCACGGTGTTGTCGAGTCAACCTTAAACACAATAAAGTCAAATAAGAAAATTTCCTCTATACTCAAGACGATTCTCAAGAAGGATAACTATATTTATGAGCTTAGCCTCTTAACATGTTATATAAGCACTGCTATCGCAAATGAGACTGAGTGGGCGACGACTGAAACGTATAAAAAGTTATCCTACGCCTCCCTAATGCAGGATGTGAGTCTTAAAAGCAATGACCTTGCAAAAATTTGTAAAAAAACGGATAAGGCTTTTGAACAGCTAAAACCAGAAGAAAAGCAACTGGTTCTTTCTCATCCACTAAAGTCGTGTGAGGTTGTAGAGGGGTTGGGAGAATTATCACCAGATGTTCGTAATATTATTTGGGAGCATCACGAGAGGCCTAATGGCGATGGATTTCCAAGAGGTCTGAATAAAAGTAAAATAGGAACTTTAAGCTGTATATTTATCCTATCCCACGAGTTTGCCCACAGGCTATTAACGGAGCCGATCACCCATGAGCTTTTGGAAAGTATTCATGGTGATTTAGATAAAAACTATTCCTCAGGAAATTTTAAAAAACCTCATGAAGCCTTAAAGAGGGCCTTTAACCGTTAGTTAGGTTTAGCTAAGGAAGCAAAATTGAGAAGCTCTGGTCCTAAGATCGGTGTAATTGAGAAGCTCCTTGTCTCCATTCCCTTTATAAAGCGGTATGGCCAGTTTTTTTGGATCAAGTTGACTATCCAGGAGGGAATTTGACCCCGAGGGTCTACATGGATGGTCACCTCAACATCTGTTTCTTTATCGTTTATAGGTTTCATTGTTACGGCACTGTGGGACAGATGGGCCCTCACCATATCTTCTGGCTTAGGGTCATGGGGGTAATTCGTAAGAGACTTTGTGACAAGGACAAGGGCCTTTTTGCTTTTATCAAAGTGAAGTTTATTGTGGAGGATAAGG
Organism: Bacteriovoracaceae bacterium UBA7317; assembly: GCA_002474345.1. GTDB lineage: Bacteria > Bdellovibrionota > Bacteriovoracia > Bacteriovoracales > Bacteriovoracaceae > UBA7317. The sequence continues at coordinate 12,338 of DKQD01000105.1, read as the reverse complement.
TCCCTCCTTTGACAAGGCCAAGGGAGCTTTCTCACTTCATAAACAATGGCTTCACTCTCAGAAATGTTCTTTAATATTTTTCGTTTCTCTAGACGCGGTGCCCATTCAAGAGACCCTTTGACATCCCTGAATATATAAAGGAGAGATTCTATGGAAGCTTTTATTGTTCCACGGGCCTTCAAGGCCAAGAGGGGGCTATTGCTAAGTTCCATTTTAAAGACTTTAATTCCCTCTTTTTCAGAGATTGGAACCCAGGATCCTTTGGATTGAAAAAATTGATCAGAGGCCTCAAGTTGAAAGGACAACGAGATCAAAGTAGCGAAAATCAGGGCCCATGGGAAGGGCATAAGCATCTCCAAGAAGCAGTTTAATTCTTTGTTTTTATTCCTTTTTATATAGAATAAAGCTTGCATTGGGAAATGAATTATACTTCTTGGAAAAAATCTTGACTTATCTTGTCTAGGTGTGGGAGATAAGCCAAGGTTTTCAATTAATAAGGAAGGATTAATGTCTGTTAACTCTCGTATGCAAGAGTCTCCGCTTAATAGTGATAACCTAAAATTGAGAAAGGTTCCTGAGTTAGATTTCAGATCTTTTCTAGAGGGAAGTCCTTCTCAAAAAACCTCCTTTGTTGAAAGCTTGTATGAAGGTCTTGTCGATTACGGTTTCATAATACTGAATAACCACCCCCTAAAAGAAAAACAGATTCAGGACTCCTATAAGCAAGTTGTGGAATTCTTTTCTTTACCAATTTCTGAGAAAGAAAAATACGCTGCCTTAAATGGTGGGCAAAGAGGTTATACTCCTTTTTTGAAAGAGCATGCCAAAGATAGCAAATACCCTGACCTAAAAGAGTTTTGGCATGTTGGAAGAGAGCTTTCGGATAGTCATCCTTATCAAAAAGTTTATGATGCCAATCTTTGGCCCGCGGAGATAAAGGACTTTAAGCCCGTTATGCTAGACCTTTATAAAACTTTGGATGAAATAAGCAAATCACTTTTGGAAGCTCTTGGTATTGCTCTAGACCTAGAGCCGGGTGTTTTTAGTAAAATGATTCAAGATGGTAATTCGATCCTTCGGGCCATCCATTACCCACCTCTGCATGGTAATGATACAACAAACTCGATTAGAGCTGCTGCACATGAGGATATTAACCTTATTACTATGCTTGTTGGTGCTACTGACTCAGGCCTTCAGTTAAAAGATAGGGATGGAACCTGGTTATCAGTTGAAAGTACTTCTAATCAAATTGTCGTAGATTCAGGTGATATGCTCTCTCGATTAACCAATGATGTGATCCCAGCTACAACTCACAGAGTTGTAAACCCTGACTCTGAAAACTCTTCTCGGTTTTCTATGCCCTTTTTCGTCCACCCAAACCCTGAAGCAGTCTTAAAATGCCTTCCTTCCTGCGTTGGAAAAGGTGCCAAATACCCAGATATTTTGGCCAATGACTTTCTTCTCCAAAGGTTGAAAGAAATTGGGCTATTAAAGTAAGACCATTTCTTTTTAAAACTTATACCCAAGAGATGCTTTGGCATTAAGGGTGCTCGTTTTTTGCTCTACCCCTGAAGGAAAAGTCTCTGTTGAGCTGACGGATTCGATTGTCGCCTCAGCGAGAAGGAATTTATTTTCAGCGAATTCTGTTTGAAAGCCTCCCTTTATAGAAGGAAGAATCATTGCGTACCCTTTGGATATGTTGCTGCTAATGGAAGTGATTGAGTATCCTATGCCAACACCCAAGCCCAGGTAAGGGTTAACTTTAGATTCTCCAACCCTGGAAAAGTGATAATAGAGATCTCCAATGACGAAAAACTTAGTGTTGGGGACTTCGAGCCCAGGGTTTTGCCTTCTTGAAACTTCCTGGTCGTAACGGGCACCGAAGCTCCAGTCTAACTTTGTGGTCCAATCTTTTAAATAATTAATTTCAAAGTGTGTTCCCGTTCTTAGTAACTGATCATTTGAATTGGCCCCTGAAACTGACTCAGAAAGACTTAGCGAATAATTCCATTTTCCTAACCAGTAGTTTTTTTCTTTGTGGAATGAGTCATCTTGGAGTTTATAGAGTCTAGGAATTTCAAGAAAAATAGAGTTAACCCTTTTACTATAGCTAATGGTTTGACCCTTTTTAAAAGGGACAACGCTATCTTTTTCTGAAAGCTCCCAAAGTGAAAAATATCTGCTAACTTCAATTGCTCTTGCTGAAAGGGAGATTTTTCTTGTTGAGAATAAGGACTGTTGCCCAACCATAATACCGTCTCCTTTCCCTAGACCTACAACAAAATTAAGGCGGTCTTTTGAAATAGTCTGGACCCTTACCATTTCATCTGCTTGAGTATGAGGAATAAGGAAAAATATTGTAAGTAAGAGAAGAAAGAAAGGTTTCATTATCTATCCTAAATGGGACGATTAATATGAGTTTAAATTCTACAAAATTAGCAGTCGTTTGTATCGGTAAGTGATTAAACTTTTCTCCTTAAAAAACGATTTAAGTACCGACTCCAATGTACTTAACTTTTGTTTCTTCAAAAATATTCTTTTTTTGTCCAATCTTTAGGGGCATTAATATAATCGAGTTTAAATCTTATAAAAAAGAAACATATGTGCTAGTATGGCGAAAATCTAAACTGAGTCAAAAACAACAGGGATGATTGTATGGGACTTTTTTTTAATAAAGATAAATCAAAGCCAAAAGGCAAAGTTATTTCTCTTCTTAATCAAAAGGGTGGAGTTGGAAAAACGACCATGGCTTTTAATATCGCTCATGCGTTGGCCAAGCAAGGTGAAAAAAGGGTTTTATGCATTGATATGGACCCTCAAGCGAACTTAAGTCTTCTCTGCTCTGGTGGCGTTTCTCTCGAGAAGGATAACAATATTTTCCACCTTCTCATAAATTCAATTAGAGAATTGAAGGCCCTCCATACACCTTCGGTTTTTACGGATATTGTTGTGAGAGGAGAAACCATTGACCTCCTCCCCTCGGGAGAGGAGTTATCTGGATTTGAGCTTTCTGTTGCTGGAATTTCCTCACCTCGTCAGTTGATTTTAAAGCGCTTTTTAGAAAAGAGTAATATTCTCAATTTTTATGACTATGTTGTTATTGATGGGCCACCCACACTTGGATTGTTGGTTGTCAATATTTTATGTGCTACTGATGGTCTTTTAGTGCCTTTCCGTCCTGATGAATTTTCTCGGAAAGGGTTGGGCCATTTATATGGAGTTCTCGAGAATATTGAAGATATGGGAATCGCCGAGACACCAACAATTTTGGCCCACATACCAAACTTGGTAGACTATAGGAGAAAGCAAGAAGGACAAGATTTGGAGAAAATTTTAGGTGACCTCAAAGAACAATTTGATGTACCTAAAGTTGTAGACCCTTTTTATAACAGAGCTTCTTTGGTAAAAAGCCAAGCTGAAAAGAAGTCAGTTTTTGAGTTTAAAGGGAAAGAGTTTGATAAACTTCAAGGTCAATTTAGACATATTGCTGGTCTTATAGAAACTTGGAAGGAAGAAGGAAAGAGCTTATGACGGAAAAAGCTAAAAAAAAGAACCCTCTTTTTGTTGTAACTAATGCGGGACAAGATATTGAGGAAGTGGATAGTTGGTGGAGTTATGTATTAAACAAGCTAGGCTTGAATGTTTATATGACTTATTTTGAGGAGATGATTCAATTTCTTTTATCTCAAGTAAATAATTATGGGGCCCTCGAGTTCATGAATACGTGGCTTGAGCAAGTTATTGAACTTCTTCAAAGCACTCTAAATAAGGGTGAAGAATTTATTAAACCTCTTTTTGGTCCATTTTTTTCCAAACCATAAGACCTTTGGAAAATAAAATTATCTTGCCCTGAGCCAAATCTGCTCTCTCGACCCGCCTTTTTTCTTTTTTTTGTGCGGAGTGGAAGATTCATCTTGAATTTCTTGTTCAATAAGTGCAATATTCTGGGCCTTAGCTATAGGCGGTGGATTATGTATAATCACGTTTTCTTCTTCTAGAAATTTAAGCTCCGCTCGGAGCCTTTCGCCTGCCATATCTGGACTAAAACTGAGATGGTTTTTGGCGCCTAGAAGAAGAAGAAAAACAAAAATATGAATTAAAAAGATGAGTGGCTTTGCCTTAAAAAATATCTTGTTCATAAAATTAGGGTGGCATAAAAAGTGGAAAATTCAAGGGAAAAGCTGAAAGGCACTTTTGTCTGTGATTCGGGGCTTGGTGAGTCTGAAGATATTGATCTTCTTTTAAGTTCTTATAACTATGGACTCCCACCTGAGCTTATTGCTGATAGACCAGCGTCCAAAAGGGATGAATCAAGGCTTCTTGTCTATAAAATGAGTGATCAATCAATTACCCACACAACTTTTAAAGACCTCCCCCAGTATTTACCAAAAGAGTCTCTCTTGCTCCTTAATCAAACGAAGGTTTTTGCCTGCAGGCTGTTTGGTAAAAAGGAGAGCGGTGGTAAGGCAGAGTTATTTTTTCTATCCCTAGAAGCTCGGTCTGATGGGTCTTACCCTTGCCTGATTAAGTGTTCTGGAAAGAAAAGAAAGGGAGACCTTTTTTTGGTTGGGAACGAGGAGGAAGCCATTGAAGTCCGCCTCCTTGAAGCAACTGAGGAAGGTGATTTTTGGGTAACCCTCTCTGTGCCCCTTGAAGAGGTTTTGGAAAAATTTGGAAAAATTCCCATTCCTCCTTATATAAGAAAAGGAGAGTCTGATTCTAAAGATCACGAGGATTACCAGACAGTCTTTGCCAAAAACTCGGGCTCAGTGGCAGCCCCGACTGCTGGGCTTCATTTCACTGATGAGCTTTTCAAAAAGCTGGATGATCGTTCTATTGAAAGGGCTTTTGTGACACTTCATGTCGGAAGAGGGACTTTCGCACCAGTTAAAGAAGAGCACCTAAAAAACCATAAAATGCATACGGAGACTTACTTTTTTGATGAAAAAAATAGAGAGAAGATTGTAAAGGCCCAGGAAAAGGGAAAAAAAATATTCTGTGTTGGGACGACGTCACTAAGAGCTTTGGAGTCTGCCATTGATGAAAAGGGTTCTTTGGTAGTTGAGCCCGAGCGGGTGTACTCTACAGATATTTTCCTCCATCCTGGTGTTAGAGTTCAATCCATAGAAGGTCTTATCACTAACTTCCATTTACCTGAATCAACTCTTTTGATGCTTGTCAGTTCATTAATAGGACGTGAGAAAACTTTAGAGCTCTATCGGGAAGCTGTTCGGTTAGGCTACCGCTTCTTTTCCTATGGAGATGCAATGCTTATTCTTCGGAATTGACCGCTAAGTGAAGGGCAGAATGCCTTAAAAAAAGGAAATAATTGGTTATGTTTTTTCAAAAAACAGCACAGTCTGGAAAGGCCAGGGCCGGAGTAATTAAAACCGCCCACGGTGAAATTGAAACACCCATTTTTATGCCAGTAGGAACGAGGGGAACTGTGAAGGCAACGACACAGGAAGACCTTGAAGAAATGGGCGCCCAGATTATCCTGGGAAATACCTACCATCTTTATTTAAAACCAGGTCATGAATTAATTGAAAGAGTAAGTGGTGGTCTCCATGAGTTTATGTCTTGGAAAAAGCCCATTCTTACGGACTCTGGAGGATTTCAGGTCTTTTCTTTAAGTGGTCTCAATAAAGTAACTGAAGATGGAGTTACTTTTAAAAGTCATATTGATGGCTCATCTCATTTTATTGGCCCTGAAAAGTCGATGGAAATCCAAAAAGCATTGGGAAGCGACATTGTCATGGTTTTTGATGAATGCCCTGCTCTCCCAGCTTCTAGAGAACGTCTTAGAGAAAGCCTTGAACTGACTCTTCGTTGGGCCAAAAGATGTAAAGATTATCCTTTGAAAGAACATCAAAGCCTATTTGGAATTATTCAGGGGGGGTTGGAGCTTGACCTTCGAACTGAATGTATGGAAAGGCTTGAGGAAATGGACTTTCCAGGACTAGCAATAGGGGGACTTTCCGTCGGTGAAAAAAATCAGGAAATGGTCGACTTTTGCGATTCTTTTGTGTGCACTATGCCAGAGCACAAGCCCCGTTACCTTATGGGAGTTGGTAAGCCTCTCGATGTACTAACAGGTATTAAAAATGGTCTTGATATGTTTGACTGCGTTCTTCCAACGCGAAACGCAAGAAATGGCCAATTTCTAACGGCCCGAGGCCCCCTCAATATAAAAAAGGAAAGATTTAAAGAAGATCCGCTTCCCCCTGACCCAGAATGCTCTTGCAAAGTGTGTAAGCGTTACTCACGAAGCTACTTGCGTCATCTCTTCAATGTGGGTGAGTATCTTGCGGGGCAACTAATTACTTATCATAACCTCCACTTTTATCTTTCCATGGTAAAAAAGGCCAGGGCAGCAATTTTAGAAGATCGATTTGACGAATTTTACTCCAACTTCTATAACAAGTACGCGTCCAACGAATATTTTGACTAAAAGCATTTAGTCGTTCATTCTTGGAACTTTAACAGTTAACTGTAAAAAGAAAGGATCAACTGATGGATTTCTTCATGTCTTCTGCTTATGCTCAGGCCAGTGGTGCTCAGCCTAACCCAATTGTTCAATTTGCACCTTTTATTATAATTTTCTTCATTTTTTATTTTCTCATGATTCGTCCTCAGAAAAAGAAAATGGAAGAAGAGCAAAAACTTCTTGCTAACCTTAAAAAGGGTGATGATATCTATACAAAGTCTGGCGTCCTAGGAAAAATTATCGGCATTACAGATAAAGTTGTGACTCTTGATATTGATGAAGGATCGAAGCTTAAAGTTTTGAGAAGCCAAATTGGTGGCCTATCAGCAAAAATCTTTGAGACTCCGGCCAAAAAGGACTAAAGGTAATTGCTTAGCAGTGTTTTTGTTCTAGGAGCTTAGGTATATGTTTGGACTTGGTGGTGGAGAACTTCTTCTTGTTGCTTTTATAGCTTTGATTTTTATTGGCCCTAAGAAACTTCCCGAATTGGCAAAAGGCCTAGGGAAGGGGATAAGAGAATTTCAAAAGGCCAAAGATGATATAGTTAGTGAAGTCGTTGAGGATAGACCGAAGGTTTCGGAGAATTCTCCTTCTTCCTCAAAAGAGGAGTGCCAAAAGCCTCATAAGGATTAGTTGCCTAAGTGTCTAGAAATCTTCTATATTAGCATATGTGCTGGGTCCCATCTGTTTGGTGGCCAGCTTTTATTCATTAATTGAGGAGTGTTTCATGAAGAGAAGTTGGTGGTACCGATTTACCTTCTTGCTGGTTTTGTCTGTTATTTCTATTGTTGCCGTGATTCCTACGGTCTTCAACTTCAATGAAGAAGCTAACTTTCCTGTTAAATCAAAGGTGAGTCTTGGTCTTGACCTCCAAGGTGGTCTCTACATGATTCTTGGAATTGACTTTAACAAAGTCTACCGAGACGAGATTAAAGGTTATGCTCGTAAATTTGAGTATGTCCTTAAAGACGAAGAGATTAAAATGACCATTGGGGGCTTGGATGACTCTGCTGTAGAGGACCCCAAGCAGAGTATTGTCATCGCTGACCAAGCTGATGTTGAAAAGGTCAAAAAGATCATTAGGGACAATTTCCCACCATCTTATATTCGTTTAACAAAAGAAGAGGGTACTCTTTTACAGTACGGTCTTGCTCAAGTCCAAAAGACAACTCTTGAGGAGCAGTCTGTAACGAAATCGATTGAGGTTATCCGAAATAGAATTGATGAATTTGGTGTTACGGAACCAGAGATTCTTTCTCAGGGAAAGGACAGAATTATTGTTCAGCTTCCTGGGGTTAAAGATATTAAAAGGGCCAAAGAGCTTATTGGTAAAACAGCTAAACTTGAATTCAAGATTGTGAATGACGAAATTCCACCGGCCACAATGAATGATTGGGTTGTCAAAGGTGAAGAAGCCGGAATCGTCTTCAAAAAAGGTGAGAGGTTCAGTGCCTTTGTTGATAAGCTCAATAGATTCCTTATAAAAGACCTTCCTGAAGGTTATGAACTTGCCTTTGAGAAGAAAGTTAATAAATTCAAAAATGAGCTTGAATCAAAGATTCCTTATCTTGTTGAGTCAAATCCTCGTTTGACAGGGGATGCTCTTCAAGATGCAAGAGTTAGTATCGATCAAAGAGAAAACAAGCCCTACGTTTCACTAGATTTTAAATCAACTGGTGCCAAAGTCTTTGAAGAAACGACTGGTGAGAATATTGGAAAGAGGATGGCCATTATCCTTGATGGTAATGTTTATAGTGCACCTGTTATCCAGGCGAGAATTGGAGGTGGGCGTGCTCAGGTTACTTTGGGAACTGGTGGTTACAATGCTCTCTTAAAAGAAGCTAGGGACCTCGCTCTTGTTCTTAGGGCCGGTGCTCTTCCTGTTCAGCTTGACTTCTTAGAACAAAGAACTGTTGGGCCAAGTCTTGGTGAAGATTCTATTGTCTCAGCGCGTTTTGCCGGTCTCGTTGGTTGTGCTCTCGTTTTCTTTTTTATTCTTTATTACTACAGGGCTTCGGGGATGATTGCGATTATCTGCCTTGGTCTTAACATTCTTTTTGTTTTGGCTTGCCTCGTTGGTTTTGAAGCCACGTTGACTCTTCCAGGTATTGCTGGGATTGCCCTAACGATTGGTATGGCGGTTGATGCGAGTATTATTATTTACGAGAGGATTAGAGAAGAAAAAAGAAAAGGTGTCGGAAACTACAAAGCCGTAGACAATGGTTTTGGTCATGCCTTTTGGACTATTATCGACGCTAACATTACGACGGCTCTTGCCGGTTTTTGTCTTCTCAGCTTTGGAACGGGTCCCATTAAAGGGTTTGCGGTTACCTTATTGATTGGAATTTTTGCAACTGTTTATACGTCTTACTTTGTTGGAAAACTTCTTTTTGAATTTTATATGAACAAAGTAGAAGGGCAAGACCTCAGTATTTAGATGGTGGCCAAAAAGTAGAGTATTATTTTTAAAAATTAGATTTTGGATGAGGAAAAAAAAATGATTGAAGTAATCAAAAATGCCAATTTCGATTTTGTTGGAAAATTTAAGTTTACAAGCGTCTTTTCTATTGGGCTTGTTATTATATCCCTTTTCGGTCTTTTTACAAAAATGAATTATGGCGTCGATTTTCGTGGTGGTGCTGAAGTGCAGGTGAAGTTTAAGGAGGCCCTTAAACTTCAAGACTTAAGGGGCGTTTTAAAAAAGGGTGGCTTTAAAAACGTCAGTGTTCAAACGATTGGTGAGGTCAAGGATAACGAGTTCCTCGTTAAGGTTCCGGGAGCCGAAGAAAACCTTAATAAAGTGACTGATGCTTTAGGAAAAACCCTTAAAACAGGTTTAGCAGCTAAGGCCCCAGAGATCAGAAAAGTTGATATCGTTGGTCCTAAAGCTGGAGCAAGCCTTAGAATTGCAGGTTTCCAGGCGATGGGTTGGGCCCTTATCGCTATTATGATTTATATTGGCTTGAGATTTGATTTTAAATATTCTCCAGGTGCGATCGTCGCTCTTTTTCATGATGTTTCGATTATTCTTGGGGTTTTTGCTTTTACAGGAACAGAGTTTACCCTTCAAACGGTAGCTGCCCTTCTTGCAGTTATTGGTTATTCAGTGAACGATACCGTTGTTATCTATGATAGGGTTCGTGAACATGAGGAAAAAGAAGCAGGTATGGGGACCTTGGATGGCTTCATTAATAAAGCCGCCAACGAGACTCTTTCTCGAACGATTCTAACGTCTGGAACAACTCTTTTCGTTGCTCTCAGTATGTACTTTTACGGTGGATTGGCCATTAGAGATTTCTTCTTTGCAATTTCTCTTGGGGTTATTATTGGTACTTACAGTTCTATTTTTGTTGCTGCACCTGTGACGCTCCTTTTTGATACATTAAAAAAAAAGGATGAACTTCCCGTAGGGGCAAGAGCTTAAGGGGATCTTTTAAAAAACGATCCCTCTATTTATCAATTTAAAACAAAAAAGGGCTTAAGGATGAGGACCTTTTTATCTAGAACAGCCTTCACTTTAGGCCTTATTTCCCTCGTGTTTTTAACGCCAAGTTCTCTTTTCTCTCAAAACTCAGAAAGCAAGTCGAGAAGTCTTTTAGAAGAACTCAAAGTCTTCTATTCAGGGATAAAGCATGAAACAAATAAATCTGGAAAAGTTGATGGAAAGGGAAGACCTAAACAGGAAGACCTGATTAAAAAGGCGCTTAAAGTTAGGGATTACTTTAGAGGTCTTGATGAAAAAGAGGTCATTCCTAAGTTAAAGGAGTCTATTCAAAGGACTCCTTTCAGATCAATCTTTGACCGCTTTCCTTTTCTCTATAGATTTTTAAAGGAAGAATTTAGGCATGAGACGGCCCTTCCTCAATTATTTGGGTTGGTCAAAAAAAGAGGATATTTTGTCCTCTACGGAATCTTTTTTCTCTTCACTGTTCTTTTGGGTTATTACTTAAAAAAGAAAGCTGAGGAGGAGGAAGCTGGTATAGCGGCCTGGTTTCGACGTGCCATTCTTTTATTCCTGATGAGGTTTTGTGCTTTTGTTTTTCTCTTTGGAAGGGAATTGTTTCCGACGCTTCAGGTTTTGTTCAAGGTTTTATGAATTTTTAAGGCAGAGGGAGAGTCAAGCCTTTCGAATGTCGGCGTAGGGGGTGACCAGGTGGTTAACCAATGCTGCCTCAGTGAGTTTATCTTTACTTGGCATTTGTTTTAAAAGTTCTGACAGGTTGTAAAAGGCTTGGGACTTTTCTGTTTTACCAACAACTTTTAAAATATAAGAGATGAGTTGCGATCTTTTCATAAGGAGTTCGATAATTTTGTCAAACTCACCATAAAGCTTTGCTTTTTTTGGAGCATTTTCAATTTTTTCTTTATCAAGGTCTTCTATATTTCTAACCAAAAAGACGTATTCAAGAATATTCGTCATCAATCTATGAAGGTCTTGAATTTTTTCTTCTACAGAATTCTCAAACCGTTTAGGAATTGCAAAATTTACTTCTGGTCCGATTTTATTTTTATTTAAGATATCGAACACTTCTAAGTAAGTATTAAGTAATTCAATAATTTGAGTTATGGCCTTAATACTGAATAATATTTTCTGACTGTCTAAATTTTCGAAATCTCTAATTATGCTTTTCAAAAGGCTTTGGAAATCTGAAAGAGGTTGAAAAACTTCATCTTTTCCTTTGATTAAAGTTTTTTTGATATATTCTGGACTTCTAAGCAGTTTATTTCTTTCACTTTCGGGAGAAAGGAATTCTTCTAGCAAAGAAACAGATAATGTTAAATAGCCAGCAATAGATGTAATGAGCTTTTCCTTATTGGAAACAGGTAGAATTTCCATAATGATATGGTAGTATCTACCTTCTTTTTTTGTTTTTAATTTTTCTAGTGTCTCATCAGTTATGTCGTCCACAAGAAACATAAGGTTATTTATTTTTTCACTCTTATCAATTAGAGGAGCGTAGGCAATGCGAAGGTGCCTCCCTCTTTTTTTATTTGTATCGGGATGGATAACGACTCTTGGAAAATGACTTTCGACACTTAGAAATTGAGATTTTTCCTTCCCAAAAATGTGGTTCCAGGCATTTATAATTAGTTTCTTTTCCTCGCTATGATCTTTGAGGTGGAAAAAAAGGAGTTTAAGTCCGTTTTCTCCAATGATATCCCTTTTAAAAAGAGTTTCGCAATGTTTGGAAACTGGTGCTTGAACAATACCTTTGGAATCTGTTACAAAAATTGCCTTATTTACATTATGAAGCATGGCCTCCGTTTTGTTAAAAGAGATTTGAAGCTCATTATTTGCTTCATCGACTTCATCTTGTAGGTTTATATTATTAGCAGTAATTTTTTTATTGAGTGCCTTTAGCTCTTCAGAAAGCGAGAATAGATTCCTATAGCTCTCTGAAAGTTCTTCATTTTTTTGAGTAATCTCTTCTTTTGAGTCCTGAATGTTTTCAATCATTGAATTTAAGGAGTTTTCTAAAATATGAAGTTCATTTTTTTCAGAAGGTGTTAGACCTAAGGAAATTTTATTTAAATTTTCTAAATTTATAGATTCCGCATGTTTTATTAAATTTGAAAGAGGTTTTATTAACCACTTTTTGAAAACCCAGAAGAAAATAAAGCCTAAACAAATAGTTTTTAGAAAAGCTGCGATGACGAGGTAATAAAAACCATCTTTAACTCTTAATAAAATACTCCCTTCTGAGCGGTAAATAAATATATTACCGACTTTTTCATTAAAACTGCTGTTATATTTGTCTGTATAATAGAGCTTCTGTTCTAAAACTTTAACCAGACCTGGGAACTTTTTTGTTTTGTATAGAGAAGCATCTTTTTCTTTTTTTATACCCTT
>DKQD01000059.1 GCA_002474345.1 Bacteriovoracaceae bacterium UBA7317 | reverse complement strand
GAGAACAATGAGGAAGTTCAACAAAAAAAGAAGGGGGAAAAATTCTCTTCATTGGATGCAAAAGTTACCATACCTGAAGCAATCAAAGATTTTGCTAGAATAAAGAAAGTGGTAGACGAAAGCCAAGCGATTGACAATCAAGTCAAAGTTGAAAAAATTAAAGATCAAATTAAAAACGGTTCATACAAAATAAATTATGATTTGCTTGCAGAAAAAATATTAGAAAACGAAATTTAAAAACTTAGCTTTATATTGGCCAAAAGATGAAAAAAGAAGAATTAAAGAATAAAGATGATAAGATCAAGTTTTTTTATTATCAAGTAACCGATATTTGGAAAAGGTTTTGCGAGGAACATGCAACGCTTTTCAATTTAACATGTGACGAATATACACACCTCCTTAAAACTGACATGGATAAATTGGAAGAAACGATAGATAAAAAAAGCAAAACAATTGACAGAATAAATGTACTAGATAATTTGCGATCTGAAATTATAGATGAATTAAATATTCATCTTAAAAATAGCGATGAAGTAAAAAAACAATATAAAATTGAAAAAGTTCAAAACGTATCTGAACTCTTATCTTTGATGGAAAATTTTGAAAAAAACCTTGAAGAGAAATACCTGAATAATTTTAACAACCTCCTTATTAATATCATTGAGAAAATCCAAAACCAAAATAAAAAAAATCATATATTCATAAATAAAGCGATCCATTCACTAAGCGAAATAAAAGGAAGTATTGAGGGCAAAAAAAATTACGAAACATATACAAAAAAAGGAGTAACAACTTATAAAGTTAATAATGTAGTAAAAAAATCATCTGATGATTTAGGGAGGAACTTTGTCAAACCTTCTTAATATTGGACTTACTGGCTTAAAAGCCTCTAAAGTTTCACTAAAAACTACAGGCCATAACCTCGCTAACGTCAACACAGAGGGTTTCTCGAGGCAAAGACTTCTCCAAACCACGAACAATCCTGTTTTAAAAGAAGGCTTAGTGCAAGGTACTGGAACCCGAACAGTAAATATAAAAAGAGTACATGATGAAAATGCTGAAAAAAATTTAAGAGATGCTACTTCTAAATATAATTTTCATAATGAAAGAAGATTTTCCTTAAATAGGGTTGAAGATATTTTTAACGAAGTTGATAGAGAAGGGCTGAATCAAATTTTAACAAGGTTTTTCAATTCCTTTAGAGAGCTTGCCGTTCAACCAGAAAATGTAACAGTTCGATCCGTTGTAAGAGACAATGCTGTAATGGTTGTAGAAGATATACACAGGATAAGGCAAACTCTTAACGAAATATCATCTCAAATTGATAAAAAAACAGAGTCTCTAGTTGAAGAAATAAATCAGACGATGGACCAAATTGCCGAACTTAATCAAAAAATTCAGATCCTAGAAGTTAGTAACCAGGAAACTGGTGATTACAGAGATATGAGAGATATTGCTGTAAAAAGGTTAGCAGAAAGCTTTGACCTTGCAACATATAGAGACAATAACGGACAGTTTAATGTCGCTATAAAAAATGTTGGTACAATTATTTCCGGCCCTAAGTTTCAAAAACTACAAACATCTAGAGTAAATAGGCAAGAATCTTTAAACGATACAGCTAACTCTCTAAGTATCACATTTAGAGAACGTCCCGAACAAAATCTCACATCTAAATTTCGCGGTGGAAAACTTTCAAGCCTTATGAAGACAAGAAATGAAGATATTTTAAGACTTCAAAATTCAATGGATGAAATAGCCTTCAACCTAGTAAATACGGTAAATGGGCTACACGAGAGAGGCTATGTAAACAGAGACATCCAAGTTCGTGAAGACGGATCATTGCCCAACGAGGATCAAAAAGGGAAGATAACTGGAATTAAGTTTTTTAGACATCTTGAAGACCCAAAAGATGCTGCAATGTTAATCGAGTTAGATGAAGATGTTCTCGCCGACCTAACAAATATTGTAACTGCACTAGAGCCAAATAGTCCCGGCGATAACAGAGTTTCCATTGCCATCTCAAAAATTCAACATCAAAAGTTATTCGACCAAGGGACAGCAACCCTAGAAGAAAAATATTTGCAATCAATTGCCGATATTGGACTTCAAACAAGTAAAGCAATTATGGATTCCGAACAAGCAGAAGGAATTCTTAATCAACAAAAGACCGTCAGAGAAAGAATCTCTGGTGTTTCAATAGATGAAGAAACGGCTAACATGGTTCGTTATCAACACGCTTATGAAGCTTCTGCAAAAATACTTAATACTGCAGACCAAATGTTCCACACAGTTATTGGCTTATTAAAAAGGTAAGGCTTTAGATGACAAGAGTATCAGAAAATAGTCAATCAAATGCGTTACAATATGCGATTAACCTAGCCAAATCAAAAATGGAAGACCTTCAACTAAAAGGCTCTACTTTAAAAAAAGTAAGAAGGCCATCAGATGACCCCATAGGAAATATAGAAGCACTGAACATACAAGCTAAGAATTCTGATAACGAGCAATATATGAAGAATTCTAACTATGCTATGCTTCAACTTTCTTCTACTGAAGCTGCCCTAGAACAATTAACAGAAATAGTAATGGTTGCAAAAGAAAGAGCAATCGCACAATCATCAGATATTTACAACCCAGAAATTAGAAAAAATGTGGCGAATGAAATTCGAGAGCTACTTAATCAAACGCTCTCAATAGCAAACAAGCGAATTGGAAATAGATATATATTTTCTGGCTTCTCAACACTTAAAGCTCCTTTTGATATTAAAGGAAATTATTTTGGCGATGAAGGCCACATGACGCTAGAGGTCAGCAAAGACTTCTTCACGCCAATAAACCTTAATGGTAAAGAAGTTTTCTATACTTCAGAAAACTCGGATTATAGAAATGAACACCCATTAGATGAGTTTCCTGACCTTTATGATACTCGAAACTTTCTGTATCGAAATATCCCAAAAGATCAACTTGAAAAAAACCAAGCCTTCATAGATAGAGGCCGCTTAAATAACTCTATTTACAAAAAAAACACAAAGCCAATCGACGCTGACTTTAGAAGAAAAGATAACATATTCCAGCAACTGAATACCTTTATTGCTGCTCTAGAAAATAACGATGCAAACACAATCCAATCCCTTCTCGAAAAGTTTGATAATACAGCATCTCGGTTAGTTACTCTGCGGACTCGAATTGGTTCAATAACGCGAAACATCGAAACATCAAAAGACATACTTGAGTCTCAGGTTATAAGTAATAAAGAGAGAAGAAGTTACCTTATTGATAGTGACATCGCAGAGCTGTATGCTGACATGATTAAGCAGGAATCTATTTTAAAAACTGCATACAAAACGGGAAATAACACTATTAATCAAACTCTTTTAGATTTTTTAAGATAAATGGATAACTTGGTTAGAGAAGGCGTATTTTTACTATTGCCTTCTTTTTTGCTTGCAATTTATTAGGCAAAATAATATAGAAACATTTCCGGCGTAGTCGCACCAAGTTTAATTCTAGGAACTGGAAAGTAGGAACAAAAATGCTCGTTTTGACACGGAAGCTAGGAGAAAGCATTGCTATAGACGACCACATTAAAATTGTGGTTGTCCAAATTAAAGGTAAGCAAGTCCGCTTAGGTATAAAGGCTCCTAAAGAAACAAAAATCCACAGAGAAGAAGTCTACAAAGCTATTCAAGAGCAAAATCAAGAAGCGTCAAGGACTGACCTAGATACAATCAGTACCCTATCAGATGAACTCTATAAGAAGAAATAAAAACCTTCTTGCGGAATCGATAATATCACTGCTAAAATCCTATGATGGGACTAGACCATATCAATAAAATGGAGGAAGGTTGTGAAAGTCACGACAACAAGATTTGGTGAACTTGAGGTGAAGAAAGGTGATATTATCCACTTCAAAGAAGGCCTCCTTGGTTTTGAAAATCTTAAAAAGTTCTTCATTGTAGACCCAGGCGATCAAACACTCATTTTATGGTTCCAATCTATTGATGACAAAAGCACTGCTTTTCCAATTATTGAACCGTCTATCTTCTCGCCAAGTTACTCTGTAAAACTTCTTCCTCCAGAGCTTAAAAGCCTTGAGCTTGAAAAACTTAACGATGCTAGCGTTTATACAATCCTAACAATTCCTAAAAAAGTTACGGAAATGTCAGCAAACCTTAAGGCTCCCATTATCATCAACAATAAAAATAAACTGGCCAGACAAATTGTCCTTCAGGATAGCAAGCTGGAAGTAAAATACGAAATGTATGCAGACCTAAAAAAGTCAATTATGAACTTTGATTCTGATGACTCAAAAAGAACAACAGCTAAAATCACCACAGATCTTAAGTCCACTGAGGAAGACTCGCAAACACCTGAAACTCCTCCTCAAGAAAGGCTCCAAAAGCCTGGCCATTACGCAGATCACTAGATCAAGTTAATTTTGTTTCTGTTGCTGTCTGCGAAAGATTAAGGTACATACCAGCTTCCTTGTTGTGAGGGTCCTTTACGAGGACTTTTTCCCACTGAGATTGAGCTTCAAGAATCTGTCCTCTACCATAGTAGAGTACACCTAAAGCGACTCTTGCCTGCAAGTAGGTAGGGGCTTCATTTTGTAGCCTTTGAAGCTCATCAAAAGCCTTTGAGAAAAAACCTTTTTTTGCATAGACTTTAGCGACCTTAACTCTCGCTTCAAGTAAAGATGAATCCAAAACGACGGCTTTATTATACTCAAAAAGAGCTTCATCATACCTTTGATACGTGTTGTAAAGATCACCAAGCTCATGGTGCTTTAAAGCAAATTTCTTGCTTATGTGCCCATCCTCAAAACTTACACCATCGACCTTTTTTTTCACTCTTTGATTAGCTTGCTCAAAAATCTTTTTAGCGCTCCCATATTCACCTATATCGTTATAGATGACGGAAAGGCTTACTGCAGCATCCGTATGTGATGGATCTAGCTCCAATACTTTTTTGAATGCCTTTAGCGATTTGCCAAGCTCACCCTTAATATGAAAAATATTTGCCAGGGCAAAAATCGCTTTTACGCTGCATTTGTTGATTTCAAGAACTTCACTCAGAGCTTTCTCGGCCTTCTTATATTCCCCTTTGGAAAAAAGTGACAGTCCCTTTTCAAGCAAGCTCTTCTCTGAAAGACCTTCCAAACCTTACCCCTTTTAAGTTTTTATCTAGGAGTTCTTTAAAGCTTTTCTACATTTTTCTCCTAACCTCTCTATTTTACTTTTATATTCTCCAGACACAAGGCTTCTGTAGTTTTTGTAGTAGCTTGAACATTCAGAAAACTCTTTCAAACGGTAAGAGCTCCATAAAACCCTCTCTATTGCCAAGTTAATCAAAGGCTTTTCTTTATAATCTTTGATAATTCCTAAATAGCGATATCTTGCTGAAACAAAAACTTTTGTCCTAAAATAGAAATCGGCAACATACATCTCTTTAAGCTTAATCATTTCTTTACATTCATTTATCTTAAGACGTGCATCTTTAACAAAACTAGAGTTTGGAAACTTTCTGAGAAGCCTTTTATAAGAGACTATCGCCTTTTTACCTGACTCTAAATCCCTATCGTGAGTTGACGGCAACTGTTTGAAATAAGACTCTGACAATTTATATAAGACATAAGACTCTTTTTCATGCCGAGGGTGGAGGTCTAAAAAAACTTTATAAGAAGCGGCAGCTTCTTGGAAATTTTTCTGTGCAAAATAAATATCAGCTCTTAGGAGCTCAGAAGGAGTCGCGTAATAACTAAAGGGAAACTCAGACTGAATTTTATTTAACTTTTCAATGGCCAATAAGTACTGACCATCTTCCATAAATTGCTTTGATTCCTTATACAAGATTTCTGCTTCAGTTTGCCCCTTTGGACGCTTTGAACTACATGAAAGGTTGATCGAAATCACGATTAAACTTAAAAGAAATAAAATGGTTTTCATAAGTCCCTCTCAAAGTAATGGCCCAAGTTCTCCTAGGGGACTCTACCACCTCGAATTTGTTTCAGTCAAAAACCTCTTCTTAATTCCCAAAGGTTCACTTTCGAGATAAGGCATAAACTTCGAAGTAGACCTCCAGAAGAACTAATTTTAATGACGCAGCTAGAGGAATAGATAAAACCATTCCCAAAATACCTAGGTATTGAGATCCAAGTATTACACTTCCAACAACGACGAGGGGATGCAAATCTACTATTTTAGACACAAGTATAGGGAATACTATCGCCAGATCAATTGCATTAGCGACAAGATAAAGAATGACAATAGCCCCAAAATTAGTGCTTAAACCAAACTCAGCGATACCCCAAGCAACTGCTGGAACCATTCCAATAAAAGGGCCTATATAGGGTATTATATTTGTTACAGCTGCTACCAACCCAAGCAAAAATGAAAACTTTACGCCCATAATTAATAAACCAGAAGTTATAATAAAACCCACAATACTAGCTTCTATAAACTTAGCAAAAATATAGTCTCCAAATTTCTTATTAAATTGGTGGAAAAGGAAGTAAGCTCTTTCAAAAATGCTATTTGGAGCCAAGCTCAGTAATCTAAACTTGAATGATCTCGCGTCTTTTAAGAAGAAGAAAATAAAAAAGGGAACTAAAATAATCCACTCAAGTAAAGAAGCAAGAATTTGGGGTACACTCAATAAGACCGTTTTTGAAGCCAAAGTTCCATACCTAAGGCTATTTGTTAAAACTTCATCACCAATTTCATACCCTGTCCTATTTTTTATTTTTTCAGAAAGCTGCCTATAATTATCTCTAATATATTTTTCAATTTTAGGAAGAAAAAATTGAAAATTTTTTGTTTCTTCTGTAATGGTTGGGACAATTTTATACACAGGATATGTCGTTAAAAAGATCATTCCAAAAAAAACAATACCAATTGAAAATGCTCTACTTAAACCCCTTTTCATTAACCAAGGCATTATAGGCCTCATTACCAAATAAAATACGTAGGCAATAACTAACGGAATTGTTAATCGTGGTAAAAACATCAATGCTAGGGCTGAAAAAATAAAAACCGAGAAAAAAAATACAAACCTTAGTACTTCACTTTTCTTCCTCGCTTTTATCTTCTCGAAGTTTTTCATAATTTTCTTCCATATTAGCAATTTTCATTTTGAGGATACGAACCTCTGATGTAATAGAAAATAACCTATTTGCCAAAATTACAGAAATACTTTGAAGTAACTTTGTGGCGACGATAGGATACTCATCAATTAGAACCTCTAGGTCAGGTTTAAAAATTCCCAAAAGTTGACTATTATCCCTTGAGAGAGCTGTCGCAGTCCTAAAGTTATTTTCTTGTAATAAAGCTAATTCACCAAAATAATCATACAATTCTAGAGAAAGCACTTTTCTTCCATCAAGCTTTCGACTTGCATCTTCAATTTGCTCATCATATTCGTCATACTGAACTCTAATATCTATTTGTCCACTATAAACAAAATAAAAACCAACTCCTAGGTCTCCCTGCTCAAATACAGGTTCATCTGGTCCAAATTGTCTTAAGTGTAAATACTTTGAAAGAATTCTCAATTCATTATCTGTAAAAGTTTTAAGTACTTCGATCTTTCTTAGAAATTTTGGAATTGTTTTATTACTTCTTCCTGAAAAAGGTCCTGCCTGCCAAAAATATTTTAGTAAAGACAGGTCAAGCTTTGGGGGCAACGCCTGATCCTGCTCAATTTTTTCTTTAACTTCTTTTTCATAACTTTTCATATATTAAACTTAACCATTTTTAAAGTTTCCCAATAACCTGCTCATGAACCCAGCCTCTCATTTGTGATGGAGAAGAAATAAGGTACCACTTACCACTTTTTTGACTCAATAATATTTTTGATCCTTCTTCCAACTCAAAAACTTTGGAGTAAATTTTCGAAGGACCTTCATAAACTTGAGATTTTCTTAAAACAACTGCAAATGATATTTTATTAAGATAAAAAGTTTGAAAAAGAAGTGGCGCACAAACAAGGAGGATCAAAAAAACCCTTCTTATCTTAGGTTCAAGAAACTTAAACCTCATTAGCCAGACAACAAATATCAAACACAGTAATGTAAAACTTAAATAGTTATCAAAAGAAAACATCTTAAGTCTCTCAATACCACTATAATTAAAAAAGCCTGAGCTAGAAATGTCTTCCACTTGGATCTTTTCCCTAACAAGGTCAAGGTTGTGGAAAACCTGAGGAGATTGAAAGCCATGGATCAAAGCCTTTTCAAGACCGTAACGCCCCAACCCAACCTCACCTTTCTTAATATGCACTGTCCCAACATTGTAATAATAAACCCCATCAGAGTAAGCATCCTTATTCTGACGTAATTTATTTTCTACACCATTGTAGTCTGCTTCAACATATAGCTTTTTTAAGTTCTGGACCCATTCATTTGCTTTCACCTTTTCCATACTGTAATTATCTAAACCAGTACCCTATAAATCAAGAGGCGTTTTCTGCAAGGCAGGAAATCTCTTCTAAAAAAAGTGCCCCATTAAAACCTAGAAATTAGGAAAATTAAAATGGATATTGAAAA
>DKQD01000082.1 GCA_002474345.1 Bacteriovoracaceae bacterium UBA7317 | reverse complement strand
GTCAAGAAAGCGTTGAAATTAACAAACTCTGATCTTGAATTACATAATAAGCCTCTCTGTGTTATTGACCTTAAAGCCTCTAAAAATCAAGTAGGATCAATGCATGAACTCAATGCCTTGGCACTTTCAGGAATGCTAAAACTATATGTCGACGGTAGAAAAGAAAAAACACTGAGGCCTCCTTTTCTTCCTTTTGCAGGAATCTCTTTTGGACAAAAAGTGGGAATGGACCTTTTAGCTGGAACACTTCAAGCTCAAAAAGAAAAGAAAGTTGTCTTTATATCAACATACCTTTTTGAAACCAATAAAGAAGTTTTCCAGCCTTTTTGGACTGAAAATTTACAAAAAAGAGGACGTACAAAGTTCCTTCATAGCGGTCTTTATCCTTGCTATTGTCTTTATAGGACGAAAGATGATGGATATGTTGCTCTTGCGGCAGTTGAAAAGAAATTTTGGTTAAAGTTTTGTGACATCTTTGACCTAAATATCCCCTTGGAACAAAGGTTTGAAAAAGGAGAAAAGGTTTTTAAGGCTGTTTCTGATCTTTTCTTAGGTCTTTCTAAAAAAGAAGTTTCAGATATTTTAAAAGATAATGATATTTGTTTGAGCTTAGTCTGAGTTAAATATGTATGGCCCTTTCTTCAGTTGCTGCAAGACATGCTTCTTTGAACACTTCTGTATAGGTTGGATGTGCATGACAAGTTCTTGCGATATCCTCAGCACTTGCTCTAAACTCCATTGCTAAGACCGCTTCAGCAATCATATCCGCGCACCTAGGACCAATCATATGGACACCAAGAACTTCGTCAGTTTCCTTATGGGCCAAAACCTTAATCATTCCATCTGATTCGTTACTCGCACGAGCCCTTCCAGAAGCTTTAAATGGAAAAGATCCTTTTTTGTATGGCACCTTCTTATCTTTAAGCTCCTTTTCAGTTCTTCCTACGGAAGCGACTTCAGGCCATGTGTAAACTACACCTGGTATGAGATTGTGATTGATATGAGGTTTCTGTCCAGCAATATATTCCGCTACATAAACTCCTTCTTCTTCAGCTTTGTGAGCAAGCATAACCCCCCTAATAACATCACCTATTGCGTAAATTTTTGGGTTGGATGTCTGGCAATTTTCATTAACAGGAATCCTTCCCCTATCATCTAGAGACAGACCTGCTGCTTCAAGACCAAGCCCTTTTGTAAAGGGCGACCTACCTACACTCAAAAGGCAATAATCACCCTCAAAAGTGACTTCTTTTCCCTTCTTTTGATCTTTTGCCTTAAGAATGATTTTTTCTCCATTTCTCTCAACAGAACTTACGGCGTGTGAAAGATAAAACTCCATTCCCTCTTTTTTCAAAGACTTTTGGAGTAATTTCCCCATATCTGAATCCATCGTCGGAATAATTGAAGGGAGGTATTCTACAACAGATACTTTAGAGCCTAGGCGGGCGTAAACCGACCCCAGCTCAAGACCTATGACACCTCCTCCAATAACAAGAAGGTTCTTTGGAACCTCTTTTAGATAAAGAGCTTCAGTCGATGTAATAACTCTTTCTTTATCAATTTCAACGCCTTTTAAAGGAGATGGTTTAGAACCTGTGGCTATAACAAATTTTTTTCCTTTAACTTCATGAGTTTCTTTTTCTCCGCGAACCGTCAAGGTATCAGGGTCTTTGAAAGTTCCTAAACCATTGAGAACAGTTACTTTATTTTTTTTCATAAGGAAATCAATGCCAACGGTAGTATCTTTTACAACATCTCTCACTCTTTGAACCATTTTGGAAAAGTCAAAACCTACATTTTCTACTTTAATACCATGATTTTTAAAATGATGAACACAATCAAAATAACGCTCACTCGAGTCCAAAAGAGTTTTAGAAGGAATACAACCAACATTAAGACAAGTTCCACCCAAAGTGGAATACTTTTCTACCAGAGCTGTTTTAAGTCCTAATTGAGCAGCTCTAATAGCACATACATAACCTCCAGGACCAGCTCCAATAACAACAATATCAAACTCCTGCATAAAATTTCTCCAAAAAAATAAAATTCCTATTTAAACATCTAAGAGCATTCGGTGAGGATCTTCAATTAGTTCTTTTACTGTTTTTAAAAATCCAACAGATTCACGGCCATCAACGATTCTATGATCGTAAGAAAGAGCTATATACATAATTGGCCTTATTACAACTTGGCCATTGATAGCAACAGGTCTTTGGACAATATTATGCATTCCTAAAATGGCAGATTGAGGTAAATTGATTATTGGAGTAGAAAGCATAGACCCAAATATTCCGCCATTTGTGATTGTAAAAGTTCCCCCTCTCATTTCCTCAAGGGTTATTTTTCCATCTCTTGCTTTTAGGGCCAACTCCATAATTTTCTTTTCTATAAATGCAAAACTCAATGATTCTGCATTTCTAACTACTGGTACAACTAATCCTTTAGGCGTTGAAACAGCAATTCCGACATCTGCATAATCGTGATAAATCAAATTATCACCTTCGATCTGACCATTGACACCTGGATACATTTTTAAGGCCATAGTCGAAGCTTTAGTAAAAAAGGACATAAAGCCTAAACCTATGTTGTGCTTATCTTTAAAAGGCTCTTTGTACTTTTTACGAAGCTCCATAACCGGATGCATATCCACTTCATTAAAAGTAGTTAACATAGCGGTCGTATTTTTTGCATCAACCAAAACTTTTGCTATCGTTTTTCTAAGCCTAGTCATTTTTTCTTTCTTGACACCTCGACTAGGACCAAAGCTTTGACTATTTACAGTTTGTTCTTCTGCCTTATCTTCTTTTTGAGCTTCTTTACTTGAAGCAGGAGTTGATAATGCATCTCCCTTAGTAATCCTTCCATCTTTACCACTACCATTTACTTCAGATGGATCAAGCCCTTTCTCTCTCATAATTTTTGAAGCGGCAGGAGAGGGATAAGGTTTATCTTTTGGAGAGCTTTCTTCTGCTCTAGGGCCTGAAAAGGATTCCGAATCTTCAGACTCTTTTTTAGATTCTTCCTTAGGTTTATCTACTGGTTTAGCATGAATATCGATTTCACCAATTTTAACACCAATTTCCAACTCGCTCCCTTCTTCAGCCATAATTTTTATGACACCAGAGTTCTCGCTTGGCATTTCAAGAGTTGCTTTGTCAGACTCTATTTCACAAAGAAGGTCTCCTTCATTGACATAACTTCCATCTTCTACAAGCCATTGAGTTAGCGTTACCTCTGTAATGGATTCTCCAATTTGTGGAATTACAATGTCTGCCATAAAATTTCCTTTTTAAACTTTTCACAGATTAAATTTCAAGAGAAAGCCTTATCTACAATATCTTTTTGCTCCTTCACATGCATCGAAGCATGCCCAGTTGCCGGAGCGGCACTTTCGGGCCTTCCTACATATTCAAAAGATCTAAACTCCTCAAATCTTTGTAAATAAAAGTAAGCTCCCATATTCCTAGGCTCTTCTTGAACCCAAACTTTTTTAGAAACTTCATATTTTTTTAAAAGATTTGCTAATTGATTTTTTGCTATAGGATAAAGCTGTTCCATTCTAACAATAGCAACATCTTTATGTTCTTCTTTTTCTTGTCTTTCTAATAAATCATAATAAATTTTCCCAGTACAAAAAAGAACCTTCCTGGCAGACGATGATTCATCATCATTTTCGTCGATAAACTCCCTGAAAGACTTTTCACAAAAATCCTCTATAGGAGAAACACACTTCGGATGTCTTAATAAAGATTTGGGTGAAAAATGGATAAGGGGTTTTCTAAAGTTCCAATAAAGCTGTCTTCTTAAAAGATGAAAAAAATTACCAGGAGTCGTTGTATTCGCTATAACCATGTTATCTTCGGCAGATAATTGAAGATACCTTTCCAGTCTTGCGCTGGAGTGCTCCGGACCTGCCCCTTCATGTCCATGAGGCAACAATAGGACAAGACCTGTCATTCTCCTCCATTTTTGTTCGGCAGCTGAAATAAATTGATCAATAACAATTTGAGCACCATTAGAAAAGTCACCAAACTGGGCTTCCCAAATTGTTAATCCATGAGGTGTGCCCTGAGAGTAGCCATATTCGTAAGCAAGAACAGCATACTCTGATAAAAGAGAATTAAATATTTGAATCATTCCTTGATTTTCATGAATATTTTCTAACCCGCAATAAGCTGTATTCGTATATTCATCAAAGACTTTAGCATGGCGATGGGAGAAAGTTCCTCTAATAACATCTTGACCTGTAAAGCGGATATGTTTCCCTTCATTTAGAAGAGTCCCGTAAGCAAAATTTTCTGCCAAAGCCCAGTCGATAGCATTATTTTTGAACTTCTTTTCTCTATCTTTTAAAATCCTTTCAGCTTTCTTTAAAAGTTTAAAATCTTCTGGAACAGAAGTAACCGCGTTTAATATATTCTCTAATACATCTTTCGATACGGAAGTATTTGGAGATTGTTCAAAGTCGTTTTTTTTAGACCAAGTTAGATTTAACCATTCTTTATGTGGTCCCTGTTTTGGAGCCGGTATTTCGTCCTGTTTAATATTGTTAAATCTATCTGAAAGTAACTTTTTAAATTCTACTTCCATCCCCTTCACAAGTTCTTCCTCAATTTTCCCATAACGCAGGAGTTTTTTTACATAAACTTCCCTAGGGTTTTCAGCTTTTGCAATAAGTCCATACAGATGTGGTTGAGTAAACTTAGGTTCATCACCTTCATTGTGTCCATACTTCCTATAACAGACCATATCGATAAAAACATCCTGTTTGAATTTTTGTCTGTATTCTACGGCTAACTCACACGCAAAAACCACAGCATCAGCATCATCGCCATTCACATGAATAATAGGACAATCAACTGTTTTAGCGACACTCGTACAATAATCAGAGCTTCTTCCATCAGTAAAATCGGTTGTAAAACCTATTTGGTTATTAATAACAAAATGAATTGTTCCTCCAACACCATAAGCTTTCAATTTCGACATTTGAAGGCTCTCATAAACAATACCTTGGCCAGCAACAGCAGCATCCCCGTGAATTACCACAGGAAGGATTTTCGCCATATTACCAAAATAGACAAGATCACCTTGTGCCCTATTATATCCTTGAACAACAGACCCAACGGTTTCTAAATGTGAGGGATTGGCCATTATTTTTAAATATATTTTTTGGCCATTCGTAGTTTCTGTTACAGCTGTGTAACCTTTGTGGTACTTAACATCTCCTGACCCAGCTAACTCGTCAGTCGATTCAATTCCCTCAAATTCACTAAAGATATATTCATAGGTTTTTCCCAGAATATTGGCCAAGACATTAAGTCTTCCTCTATGGGCCATACCAATAACAACTTCTTTTCCCCCTAATTCAGAAAACCTGTTAATTATTGAATCAAGAGCAGGTATCGTATTTTCACCTCCCTCAAGAGAAAAGCGTTTTTGACCTACATATTTTGTTTGAAGGAAGTTTTCAAAAACAGTTGCTTCATTTAGTTTTTGAAGAATTCTTTTTCTTTTTTCAGGTGCATGATCGAAAGTTGTTGAACCTTCTTCAAATTTCTTTCTTATCCATCTTCTAACTTCTGTATCATTTATATGCCAAAATTCAATTCCAATCTTTTTACAGTAGGAATCGGTCATAAAACGTAGGATGTCCTTTAATGGAGAAGGTCCTCCCATTCCAACAAAGTCACCACATAAAAATTCTTTATTTAAATCTTCATCCGTTAAATCATACTCCGATAAAGATATATGAGCATGCCTATCCTTCCTTTTTCTAATTGGGTTTGTGTCACTTAAAAGATGCCCTCTCATTCTATAAGACTGAATAATACGAAAAACATTAAACTCCTTTCGGAGCTCATTTTCTGTAAAATCCATCTTTCCATTTGAGCTAGAAGCAATGACAGGTTCACCATTTTTATTTGTGGTACCACCAGACTTTAACCCAAACTCAAAACCATCAAAAAACTGCTTCCATGAATCATCGATAGATTGTGGATCGTCTTTAAATTTTTGGTATAGCTCATCTACAAAATTATTGTCTGAAGAAGAAAGATGTGAAATATCCTCTCTCGATGCCATATTTATATACCTTATCTTTTAAATGCTATCTCTTATAAAAAAATATCCGTATTATTTTATCATGAAAGATAATTCTATCTGTTGATGTGGTCAAGTTTTCCGACAAATAATCCTTAAACACTGAGGATCT
>DKQD01000066.1 GCA_002474345.1 Bacteriovoracaceae bacterium UBA7317 | reverse complement strand
TTCATAGGGAATACCAAGTCCACCCCCTAAATCTAAAACCTCAAGGCTAAGCTCATTTTTCTTCACAAATTCAACAAGTTGATGACATGTTTTATTCCAAGTATATTCAAGCTTTTCAATATTAAGTATATTGCCCCATTGAAAAACATGGAGTCCAATAATATCGATATTTTTTAAGTCTTTAATGGGGTATCTTTCCCAATCGGAAGGTCCAAGACCAAAAGGAGTGATTTGATTGCCACCAAGAACACTTTGTCCATCTTCCCAAGAGAGCTGAACTCTCAAAAGAGTCTTAGGTTTTTTTTCTATATCTTTAGAAATCTCATTTAAGTCAGAAGCTTGTTGAAAGCTCTCTAGCACAATAATTCTTACATCATGATCTAGAAGATCTCTCAGATAGGATTTTGATTTAGCTGGTCCTGTGGATAAAATTTCATTTGCTTTTATTCCACTTCTTAGAACCTGGTCCAGTTCTCCTTGAGAAGCGACATCAATCCCAAAATTTAAATTTCTAAAAATTTTTAGTATGGCCGACATCGGATTGGCTTTGCAGGCATACCAAAGCTTAATATCAGGATCGAGAAGTTCATCCATATATTTAAGATGATTTTGGAGGTGGTCCAAATCGTAAAAGAAAAAAGGAGATTCTTGCTTCTCTGTCATTTTAAGAAGATTTTGATAATAGGTTCTATTCAAAAGATAATTCATAACTCATGACTCATAATTTATTGGATAAGGGTTTTATGGATGTTATTTATGGCTTTTTTTCCTTCTTCTTGCGCCACAAGAACACAAAAGTTATGAATAGAAGCTCCCTGGCAGATCATTCTGATATTTATATTTGAAAGTTGCTCAAATATTTTAAGTGAAACACCTGGTGTGTGGTTAATATTATTTCCAATAATAGAAACGAGGGCCATATTTTTTTCATAAGTAACAGACCCTAGCCTTTCAAGTTCTTTTGTAAAGCTAATATTATCTACGGATTTCATATCGATAGTCATGGCAACACTTATTTCAGAGGTTGTAATAGCATCAACAGATACATCATGTTTTTCAAAAACAGAAAATATATTAGCTAAAAAACCATGTGCCTCTAACATATCTGGGTTACTTAGAGTAATAAGGCATTGACCTTCTTTTATAGTGACGGCTCTGACAAGAGGCTGTTCGTTAACTTTTTCTTTAATCCAAGTGCCAGGAGCATCTGGTTCATAACTAGATCCAACAAAGACAGGAATGCCCTTTCTTTTGACAGGTGTTAAAGTTGTTGGATGGAGTATTTTTGCCCCAAATGTTGCCATTTCAGCGGCTTCTTTGAAAGTAATTTCATTTATTCTTTGAGCTTGTTTACAAATTTTAGGATCCGTTGTGGCAATACCAGCAACATCTGTCCATATTTGAACTTCTTGTGCATTAAGGGCCTCGCCCAAAATACTCGCTGTATAATCACTTCCTCCTCTTCCTAAGGTTGTTGTTTCTCCATCAATCGTTCTACCTATAAAGCCTTGAGTGACATAAAATTTATTAGGATTGGAGAGGATTTCTTGCTCCAAAGGAATACAGTTTTTCCTTATAATTTCTGTGAGAGGAACGGCCTTCGTAAAATTTTTATCGGTAAAAATGTAGTCTCTGACATCTAAAAAAGAGACATCTTTATCAGGTAAATTTTTTTTTAAGACGTGAGTAAAAATTCTGCTTGAAAGCCCTTCTCCAATAGATTGGAGTCGGTCTTTGGCCTTTGGAGTACATTCTTTAAGATAGTGTATACCTGTACAAAGAGTAACCAACTCATCTATAAGAGAATAAATAGATTTTGATAGTTCATGATGGCCATTAAGTTCTAGGCAAAGGTCTAAATGTCTTTTTCTTATTTTCAAAATACTTTCAAATATTGACCGCCAATCTTGTTTTAGAGATTGGTCAATCAAATCTAAGAGTCGATTTGTTGTACCATAAGTTGCACTTACAACAACTATTTGAGTCTCATGGGTTTTAACTACCTGAGCACTTCTATTCATAGCGGTTAAATCTTTCATACTAGAGCCGCCAAATTTGGAAACTTTAATTTTTTGATTCATGGTCAGGCCCTCTAACTATTGGTTAATACTTGTTTAACTAATAAAAAGAGGTTCTTTTAGGCTCACAGATACGTGGCTTAGAAGCGCTCCATCAAGAACGGGCTTGATGACAGTTATTAAGGGTTCAACCTTAAAAACCAGACCGTTTAGAGCCAACTCTAAACTGATCTTCGGCACGAAACTCCCTCAAGTTCTATCAATAGACATTGGCGTCTTCAAAAACTTTACCTAGTGCGTGCACCTCTTCCTAACTAGACAATAAGGAAAAAAAGTCTTAATTACAAGCATTAAATTTAAATGGAGGTAATCATGATGGATGTAGGATTAGTTGGTTGGAGGGGAATGGTTGGAACTGTTTTACTTCAAAGAATGCGTGAAGAAGATGATTTTAAGCATTTAAATGCCCACTTTTATTCTACATCTAACCCAGGTGGAGAAGCACCTAAAGAGGATTCGGACAAGGGCATTTTAAAAGATGCCTTCGATATTAAAACCTTAAGCAAAATGGATATGATCCTGACTTGTCAGGGAGGCGATTATACTCAAAAGGTCTACCCAGAGCTTCGAAAAGCTGGATGGAAAGGTAATTGGATTGATGCTGCTAGTACTTTAAGAGGAGAAGACTCATCTGTTTTAGTACTTGATCCCATAAACAGTAACCAAATCGAGAAAGGTTTGAGTGAAGGGAAAAAAGACTTTGTAGGTGCCAATTGTACAGTCAGTTTAATGCTCATGGGACTTGGTGATCTTTTTAAAAAAGACCTTATCGAGTGGACGACAGCAATGACTTATCAGGCGGCAAGTGGAGCTGGTGTTAGCCATATGAAGGAACTTTTAAAACAGATGAACTTTCTTTCTGGAAAAGTTCATGATGGAATTGATAAGAGAAATATTTTTGATATTGACCAACTGATTAATCAAGCTTTTTTGGAAAAAGACTTCCCTCAAGAATTCTTTGGCCATCCTCTTGCTGCTAATCTTCTTCCGTGGATAGATACAGAAGTTGAAAAAGGTCAGAGCCGGGAAGAGGCCAAAGCTTATTTGGAAACTAATAAAATTCTTGGGTTTAAAAATAAAATCCCTGTTGATAGCACCTGCGTTAGGGTAGGTGCCTTAAGATGCCATTCTCAGGCATTAACAATCAAACTCAAAAAGAATATTCCTATTGATGAAATTGAGGATATGATTAAAAACTCTCATGAGTGGATTACTTTGGTTCCTAATAAAAAAGAAGAGACGCTAAAGGAACTTACCCCGGTTAACGTTAGCGGCAAACTCCAAATCTATACGGGAAGGGTGAGAAAGATGTTGATGGGAGATGAATACCTTAATGCTTTTACACTCGGCGACCAACTTCTTTGGGGGGCAGCTGAGCCTTTAAGAAGAATTCTAAGAAAGTTATTATTTTAGTTCAGTTTTTTAGAGAAGGGACGCTAATTAAAGTAACTCTTTGTTAAATCTTTCCTTTACCTTTTTATCTTCCAAAGTATCCCATGGTGGACTATGGACTTACGAAGTAAATCTTATTTCTGAAATGATTAAAAGTCTCTAAAAAGAAAAACACCCATTTGGGGGTGTTTTTCTTAGATTTTACTGTAAATTAAAAGATAATTTTATTTACTGAAAAATTATCTTGTTAATATATCACCATAAACTGATGTTAAGTAACTTCCATTTTCTTTCTCATTTGAATCTTCAATATTATTGAGAATCGCCTGGAAAGAAACTTCCCTTTTCGTATCAGGATTCAAAAAATACTTCAAAAAAGCTTTCACGTTATTGGGCCCATCTGAACTTATTGTTGTTAATCCTGATAGAATGAGGTCTAAGTTTTCTTCATTACCCTTTTTTTCAAAAAACATATTTTTATAGTAAGAGTAAGAGTGACATCCGTTAATAAAAATAACTTGTGATTTATTTGGATCAAAAATTTCTTCATTACCGTACATCGCTTTCAGATTAAGATTCTCGCCTAACCCTGAGTGCCCTTCATATTCAATGATATCTGCATTCATCAAAGAGTCTTTAAGAGCATCTTTGAAAAGGTTACTCTTATTTTTTTTATGAGCATCAGCATCTGTATCTGCAATTAAAATATTAATTTGAACTACTTTTCCTGAAGGAAACATTTTGCTGTAGGTTCTTTTTTCACCAGGAATTTCACCTTTGTCACTAGAAATTAAATCTCCAATATTGATATCTTTACGCTCAAAAGATTTAATTTCTTTATCTTTCATGCTTCCATAGAGAATTCTTTCCTCAAGCTCAAACCCTTTTAGCTCAAGATGATCAAAGATTTCATAAGCTCCACTTATAGTGTCGTCAACTCCTTTTAATGTAGAATCTGGATCTAAATATTTAATAGTCTGTTTTAGATAGTGAGAAAGATTTTTTGGGGATTTATCATCTACAAATCCGAAAAGAAGATCAATCCTTGTTGTATCACCGTTACCATTATCACCAAAAAGTTTTGTATAGTTTGGTAAGGTTCTTTTTGTTTTAGGTAATTTCTTTAAAGTTCCTTTTGTCCTGTAAACCTCATATTGATTTCCCTTTAAAGGACATCCTTTTTTATCTGGATCCCAAAAGTAAAAAAAGTCTTCAGGTCCATTATAGTGGTTGTCTGTACATACATTTTTATTTCCTACAATTCCAAAGTCATAAATCTCTTCTGGAGAATAAGGGAGTTTGATAGGAACTTGGATTGTTTTTTTTCTGCCGAAGGCCTTCTTATTAAAGAGGGCCTCACTTTCAAAGGTGTAGGTAACAAAGTCCTTCTTTTTGTCATCTTTTGATGCATAAACTTTAATATTAGAAACCGTTTTATCTTCTCCTACAACGCCTTCCGACCCAAATTCCTTTATAAAGCTCTTTGAATGAAAAGTTCCAAGTAAATGCCCTGTTTGTTCTAGAATTTTCTTTTCAATCTCTGATTTAGTTAGTCCTTTTGGGACAACAAGTTCTCCATCAAATTTTAAAATGGTTTTTTCAGCTTGTTTTCCGTAAAAAGCATGAGCTTTTTGACCAGGGGTAAGATTCATTAGTCCAATTGCTAAAATGGGTAGTAAAGTTTTTTTCATTTCGTCCTCGCAGGTTGGGTGTCCTTTAGAAATGAACTTAAATTAGGGGGAAACTTATGATCATTTCTAAAGTAGTTTTGAACAAGAGTTATTATGTTCTTAAAAAGACTTTACACAGGTTTTTTGCTTCGCGAAATAGTTTTTAAAAAAGTACTATTTTTTAAGCCTATATGGTGTATAATTTTATACTATGAAAGAAAAAATTCTCATCGACCAATTAAAAAAGCAAATGAAGGCCAAAGGTATTACATATAACCAGATTGCCAAGGCCTTAGATATTAGCCTCTCTACTGTCAAAAGAGACTTTGCCTTAAAAAATCTTAGTTTATCTCGTTTTTTATCCATTTGTGAAATAACAAACACTTCTCTTAAGGACCTCTCGCAATCTATTGAGGTATCCCAACCTAAAACTCATGTACTCACTGATGAACAGGAAGCCTTTTTTGCTAAAAATATTAATTATTGGGCCTATTTTGACCAATTACTTTCTGGAAGATCACCCACTTTTTTATCACAAAAATATAAAATAACTAAAAATCAGGAAGTTAAATATTTAAAAA
The DNA here is from genome assembly GCA_002474345.1 of Bacteriovoracaceae bacterium UBA7317. Taxonomy (GTDB): domain Bacteria; phylum Bdellovibrionota; class Bacteriovoracia; order Bacteriovoracales; family Bacteriovoracaceae; genus UBA7317. The sequence continues at coordinate 28,407 of DKQD01000066.1, read as the reverse complement.
AATTAGACGCTCTTAAACTGATTGAATGGGGACCTGGAAATAAGGTTAAGGTATTGATTGAATCAGTATCTTGGAATGAAAATGGTAAGTTAAGGGAAAAATTCTTAGAAATAAATGAAAGGCAATTTCTTGGGAGTCGTTTTAAGGGAGAGTCTGAGTTTTATTCTTTCTTTGTTGAGGATATTCCAAAAAGTGCTTTCCCGAAAATTATTCAAGAGATGAAAAAAGTTGAAAATCTCATAGAGCTTGAACATCAAATGGGAAAGTACACAAAAGAAAAAAGAAAAAGCACTGGTGTTATGTTTGCTATAAGACCCTGGAACTTTAACCCTTTAGAAGAACTCTCTAGCTAGTAAGTTATTAAAACCACTTAAATTGTAAAAAACTAAAATAGAGGTCTTTTTTTTGAAATAAAGTTGACCAGGGGTCATTTTTAAGAAGAAGTGCTCATTTTTAAAAGGTTTTTAATATGACCGTTAGTCATGAACTCAAGCTTTTGATTTTTACCACCTATAATGCCTGATTTTTTCACCTTTTTTCTTAATATCCCTCATTGCCTTAATACCGAGGTCTATATGGACATCGGTAAACTTTCTAAAAACACTTCGAGCTGATGATTTTGTCTTAATCCCGCCCCTTTTCATAGGACAATCTGAGACGAGGAGGAGTGCTCCAATATTCACCTTACTTACAAAGCAAGCTGTAAAGAGGGCCGCTGTTTCCATTTCAACCGCTAGCACCCTTTCTTCAATTAAATTATCTTTAAACCTTTGGTCAAATTCCCAAAAACGGAAATCTGTAGAATGAATCGTGCCCGTTCTATAGTCGTACCCATTTTCAACAAGAACCTGACTTATGAACTTTTGTACTTTAAAAGTTGGGAGGGCCGGTACCTGTGGAGGTAAAAAGTTTTTAGAGACACCCTCTGCCCTAATAGCGGCCATAGGGAGGATAAAATCTCCAACTTTTAAAGAAGGATGGACGGCTCCGCAAAGTCCAAGGAATAAAACGGCCTTCGGGTTGGCCACGGCAAGTATCTCACCAATAAGGGCCGCCATTGGAGATCCGATACCAAATTCAATAATGGTGACATGAGCTTTTTTTGATGATGATGCCTTAAAGGCTGATCCTTGAGTAAAGTAATGATCTTCAAAAGTTGCATTAAACCTTTCTAAGTAAAATGAGAAGTTGGTTATGATAATTTGTTTTTCAAACTTCTTTAACTGGTGACCTGTGTATCTTTCAAGCATATCTATAGCGATGGCTTTCTTTTCTGCATTTCCATGAATTGTTTTTTTCATAAAAGGAGCCTTTTTTTCTTTGTTATACCTTATTTCTCTCAATTATTATCGGCTTCTTAAGAAAATTCCCCACTTAAATTACGTAGTTTTTCATTATCCATGAGAATTTTGAAATGAAACCATACCGAATTAGATATTCAACCTACCGTATCTATCTATTTATACGATAAAACTAAGCAAATTTATATTAATTTATAATTAACTTGTTTAGCAGATCAAATCATAAGATTTGGTTTTAATACTTGCCTTTAAAGGTGTAGTACCCATGAAGTCTCCATCAATATTTATAGGTTCACATTCTTCAGGAATGATTTCTACATTGGCTGTTTTGAAAGTGTGAACAAGACTTGGGGACAAAGGAATTTTAAGGGCCAATTGTATGAAAAGAAATATTAATTTTATTCTGGAAACATTTTTGACTAGAAAAAATTCAAAAATACCATCATCAATCTTTGCATCTCTGGCCATAAGAAGACCTCCACCAATGAATTGTGTATTACAAATCATCGCCCCCCAAAAATCATCCTCATATACCTCATCATTAACTTTAATTTTAGCTTTTCTTTTTTTACTTTTTAAAAGCGACTCTATGGCACCTGCGGTATATTTTAAGGGTCCCAAAAACCTATATTTTTCTGCAGCAACAGCACCATCATAAAAAACTCCCCAACCCGTTAATAGCTGAGAAAAATAAGTTTTTTCTTTTGTACTAATCTCAATTATATCAACTTTTTTCGTTTCACCTCTTACAATCTTATCGGCCCAGTTCATAGGATTAAGACTGCCTAAGCTTCTCAAAAAATCATTTCCAGTTCCTAGGGGGATAAATCCGACTGGAGGCACATTAGTATTTTCTCTTCTGTGGATGCCAGAAATAATTTCATTGGAGGTTCCATCTCCTCCCAGTCCAATTACGGCGTCAAAGTTTTCAAAGGATTGTTTGGAAACAAAATCTTCCATGTGTCTTGGGTATTCACTGTCAAATAACTCTGTATCTATATCATTTGAATCAAAAAGACTTATTATTTTTGTCGTTAATTGCTCTTTTTTTTCAGGAGATTTACCACTCTTCTTATTATTTAGAATTAGAAATTTCTTTTTTGGCATTTATAAAACCTTTTTTTAGGAATTCTTGTTTAGAATTATAATAAAAAAAACGATAAAGAGAGAAGGAGATTATAAAAAAAATATGAAAATTATGAATTTCATTTTTAAACTTAAATTTATAGCATTTACTCTATTTTTTGCTTTGAATAGTAATGCTTATTTATACAGGAAAGGATGGAGTTCAAAAATTGGTAGTAAAAAGTTAAGGTATACTGTCGGTGCAAGTGTGGGCAAAACTTATTTTAACGCCAGTTTGAATTTTTCAAAAGTTAAACCTAAAAAACGGTCATTAGAAAAAAAATATGATTTTAAAAAGGAGTTGGACTTTTACTATGAACAATTTAAGAAAAGTTTTAGTCCAAAATTTCTTCTTTTTCAAGCTGATTACTATCCTTTCACCAACCTTGGAATCTACCTGAAAAAAAGGGAACATGGAATTTATAGTAGGTTTGACATAGATAAAGATAAAGTTTGGAACATGGTAGAGATTATAGGAACAAAGTATAAAGTTCCTTATCAATTTTCTTTTTTTCTTGGAAATTTAGAGCCTTATTACGTTTCTGATTCTAAGGTTGTTAACAAATCAAAGAAAAAAAAGAAAGGAAAAAGGAAGAGACCCTCCCAATCAGGGAGTTCTCTAAGTGGTCTTGTCCTCTCCTTTGCCACTGATCGCCTGGTCAAATTGGATCAGTATACGAATAAATGGTTTAATGTGAGTTATAAATTTAAAGGAAACAATAGAACTAAGGAAACGAAAAAAAGCTGGACGCTCGAATTAGGCTATTTAAAAAATAAAAATGAGGTCTTTTATGATGGGCTCTCACTCTATCTGAAAAGAGATTGGGCTTCAAAAAATGATTCTTCATTAATGGCAAACCTAATTATGGAATATAGATCTATTATTCCAACTAACAATAAAGAAAGTTTAAGGGGGCCAAGAAAAATAACTACTTTCCAAGAATTTACTCTTGGTAGAAATTTTACTAATTTTAAACTTTTTGGAATGAAATTTAAAAGTTTAAAAATAGAAGGTGGCATGCGTTGGGAAGTATATAAATTGCAAGGGAATGACTCAACCGAAGAACGAAACTACTATCTAATTCCTAGTTTTAGTTGGTAAATTACAAACTAAGAGATTTCTTGTCAGTCTGTTACAGACTCTACCCACCAGTCATCGTCACTGCCGGAGCTTCCATCTTTAGAAAACCTCTTGTCTAGCTGGCTTTTAAATGCCATCAATTGCTCCTGACCCATTCCGTGAAACTTCTCTTTTTCTCTGTCTGATAAGGCAAAGTCCTTAAGTGCTTCATCTGGGTTAGATAATAATAGTTTCCTAAACTCATCATCTTTGTGGGCTTTATCCAAAATGAGTTTTACATCCTTCATGGCCATTTTTTTCTCCTTAATCCTTTTTATTTAAACTAATTAGCTCTCCAAGAGGTTCACAATGACTACATTTTAGCACATTTTTAACAACCAAAACTTCTGGCCCTTCTTCATTCTTACTTTGATTGTTACTTATGGTGACAATAAAATTTGCTGAATTAAAGTGGTCTTTACATAATCCCCGTCCACAAAACCTACATGTTCCGTGAGCAGGTCTATCACATTCAACACAATTCATTTTTTTTCCTTAATTATCCTTTTTGTTAACCGAGTAATTCATTTCTTTTAATCGTCTTGAACTAACCCTTTCTAAAGCCTTTTTTTCCGAAAAAACGCTCTTAAAATCTTCTTTTGCAATGCTTAGGCTGATGCTTTTTTTAAGGGCTTTCACTGAAGCAGTTCTCTTTATTTCTCTAAACAAGGCGATTTCACCAAAAAACTCCCCCGGACCTAGATTTGCCAAAATATTTTTTGTTTGATTGTCATCAGTTCCAGTAAATATTTCTACTTTACCTTCTTTAAGGATATAAAATGAATTTCCTATATTTCCTTCTTTAAAAATAAAATCATTTACTTCAAAGGTTTCAAATTTAATCTTGGGTGCCAATAATTTTAGGTTTTCTTCGGAAACGTCTTTAAATAAAGGGACCGATTTAAGAAGGTCAAAAAACTTAAAGCTTTCATCGACCATTTTTTGGATTTTTTCCTTAAATGGACTGGAGACTTTTAAGAGCTTTTTAAATTCATCTTTTGCCATGATGAGAAGATTACCTTCTCCTTCAGTTATTATTGTTGCACTTCTAGGCTCTCCAAGAAATAAAGTTCTCTCTCCAAATATATCACCTGGCCCCAGTATGGCTACCTTCTCGTCTTTTTTTGTTATTTCACTAAATTTGTAAACAGAAACATTTCCTCCAAGAAGGATAAACATTTGGTCTCCATCTTCATTTTCTTTAGTAAGAGTCTCTCCATTTTTAAATTGGTAACTTTTTAAATTTGTTAATATTAGCTTGAGGTCTTTTTCATTAAAAGTGGAGAATAAATCTAATTTTGATAAGAACTGGATATGGTTCTCTACAAATAATGAGAAATCGAAAACTCCCTTTTTGTTTCTGGATAGGACATATTCTTCAAAAACTTCTCTAAAAACCCATTTTTCCTCATCCAAAATTTTTAAAAATATTTTTTGAGAAAAAGTTTGCCCAAAATAGTAATGGCTTATTTCTTTAAGAAGTAAGAATGTTTCTTTCAAACTGGAAGAAAGACTATGAATACTTTTTAGTTTCTCACTATATTTAACACTTAAAGGTTCAAAATAAATTCTTATTTCTGGAGATTTCTTATCTAAACTTTTTATAAAGCTTTTAGCATGAAATTTACCATAGTTTTCCTCCATCATTTTATAAACTATATGGAGATGATTTTCGAACACAATTTTTACTTTTTGTGAATCAGAGGCTTTTATATGACCATCTTTCATGAACTTCGAATTAAAGTCCAACATTTTTAAAAAAAATGAACATAAGTAATAAAATGTAATGGTTGAAAAAAATAAACCACCAAGTAATTTGGGTTTAAGTCCATGGTCAAGAATAAAAAAGAGATTAAATGATAGTGTTAAAACAAAGAAATAAGAGAAAAAAATTGGATAATCTTTCTGTTTGTAAACAAATAAGAATAAAATAAATAGGTAAGGAAGAAAAATCAAATTAATTGGGATCATGGATTTAGCCAAGATTAAAGCGGAAGAAAGTAAGAAAATATAAATAAAGTGAAAGATGAAAAAATGACTGTTTTCTTTTAAATACTGAATTTTAAAAAATAAAAAACCCGATAAGAAGCAAATAATAGAAAAATTTAAATTATTAAAATTAAAAAATGTTAGGATATTAATTATTAAATTTAAGGATGAAAGGATAATACTTTTATTTCGAATTGAATGATTCCAATACCTCTCTTTTAAATCAATAAAAATATCTCTTAATTTAAAATATATAAGTGCAAGAATTGAAATAATTATTGGGAGGACAAAAAGAGAAATAAAAATAAAAGAAAAACCTTTTATTAAATAAGATTGGCTGTTCATTAACTCATTCAAAAGCTCTTTTGCCCTTAATCCCATTACGTTTAAGACAAATGCTAAAAAAAATATTAGCCAAAAAATAGAGGAGAAACCATAGGTTGATAAAAGGAGCATTTCTTTTCTTGGCATCGATTTTATTTTTTTATGGCCTTTTCTTGTAAAAAAATTTTTTATAAAAGAAATAGCTTTATCTCTTAACATTGGATAACCAATATAATCTATTAGCATGAAGTAACCATCAAATGTAAGTAGAGGGTTGAAATTAATAAACACGCTAAGAGCACCAATAGCAATAAATCTTAAGAGAAACCCTTCTATTATTGGGTTGTCATTCATTGAAAGTAAAAATATAGCAAAAGCATTTAAAATGAGGTTGACGTATGGACCTGCAAAAGAAACCATTATTCGTTCTTTTTTTGGTCTCATCCAGATATCATTTGTGTCTACAAAAAATGATGGAATACCAAAAAATGAAATTAATCCACCTTTAATGACCTTTCTTCTAAAATGAACAACACTTAGTGCGTGACCTAACTCATGAAGAGAAGTATGAATGGCCCTTATTAAGAATAATACCATTAAACCTAGTGTTATAGAGCCATTGACTCTAAATATATCTATATTTCCAAAATTCACAGATGTCGAAAAAACGTAAAAAGATAAAAGAATGGAAAAATTAAAAAATAGGGTTGCTCCTTTAGAACAAACGAATTTACCACCATTTTTATAAATAGAGTCTATATATTTGTGAAGCGAACTTATATAAACCATATTTTTTAATACTTTTCTTCTTAGGAACAGCATTACCTTTGAAAATAAAGAAACCTTTCTATCTCTTCTTATGGCCAAATTAAGGTCCCCATATATATTTTTATAGGGTTTTATTAGAAAATTATTTTTATAAAGAACATTTACAAAATGCTCTATGTATTGGTCAGCTAATTGTGAATACTCCATAAAGAATTCATAAGAGATGTCTTCAATTGTAGCTCCTTCCATCAAAAAATCGACTATGAACTTTTCTTTAGGACCTAATTTTAAAAAGTGATAATCTTTGTTCCTCATCACAAAATAAGAAATCTTTTCACTGTCTATAACTTTTTTTATTTCAATGGACGGATCTATCTTTAAAAACTGTTCTCTTAAGTTTACTTTAGACTCAAGTTTTTTAAATATGCTTTGACCTTGAGGGGAACTTCTGTAATCCTCAAGATCAACCTCTTTTTTTACTATCTTGGATAATAAGCTCATTTATTTCCTTATTAACCTATAAGTTTTAAAGCTAGCTGAGGATTAGAGTTCGCCTGACTTAATACAGAAGTACCCATGTTTTGAAGAATGGTAAGCCTCGTTCCATTAGCAGCTTCATTTGCATAATCTGTATCTCTTATTCTCGAATTTGTGGCGCTTAAGTTTTCGTGACTAACCTGGAGGTTATTAATGACAGAAGTGAGTCTATTTTGAAGGGCACCTAATTCTGCCCTCTGTCCTGAAACTTTTTGTATTGCCGAATCGAGATTTTTTAAACTGAGCTGGGCAGATTCCTTAGTGATAACATTTAATCCAGCGACACGGTTGTTATTCCCTTCAGTAAGACTCTTTACATAACTTGCTTGGAGTGCTTCTCTTGCTTTAACTCTTTCGATTTCATTATCAAAATCATCACTATATTCTATTTCTCTTAGCTGACTTCTTAAGTCTATCTGTTTTTTTATTGCATCTTCTCCACCAAATAAGCTTGATAAAGTTGAATTTAAAAACATTGCATCGTATTTTATTCTATCTTCAAAATCATCATTATAAAGCCCGATTTGAAAGTCGTATTTATCCCCTTCTCCATTTAGTAACTTTTTATTGTTAAACTCTGTTACCTGAGAAATCCTTTCTATTTCTTCTTTTAAGTTTTGGTATTCTAGATTTGAAAATTTACGTTCGTTATCACCAATTGTATCTGATGATGCTTGCACAGAAAGTTCTCTTAATCTAATCAATATGTTTGAAATTTCGCTAAGTGCACCTTCAGCTGTTTGAATTAGAGAAATGCCATCATTTGCATTCCTTTCTGCTTGTTTTGTCCCTCTAATCCTGGCCTTTAACTTTTCACTCATTGCTAATCCTGCAGCATCATCTGCAGCTTTATTAATCCTGGTACCTGAAGCAAGTTTGGCAAATGTACTTGTTTGTTGATTTGTATTTTGGTTTAAACTTCTTTGTGCTGCTATCGAGGGAACATTGGTATTTATTCGAAAGCCCATAAAAAACCTCCATATCAGAGATCTTTTATCCTTTCTGGAAATTAAATTCTTATTTTTAGAATTTAAAAAGCATACTGCTAGAACGATTTAGATTTTTCTTAAAGGACCATTCGGCAACTTTTTTTGTCTAGATGATAGAGGCTTATGAAAAGGGCAAAAACCTCCTTTTTAATAAGGAAAACCTTTCCTCAAAGAATTTAAGTTATTGGCTAAATTTCAAGATCAATGGAAAAGGAATCAATTAATTGGTTGGTTTGATCGAAAGTTTCCATTTCGATAGTCGTATTTGTTACCTTGAAAAGGCTAAAAGTATCCTTTTCAGCGTGTATGGCCAGTCTGTAGTGATTGTTCATTTTTGGTAACCAATTTTTTGATCCACCGAAAGGGCCAGCGACAACGTACATGATACCATCTTTTAAGCTCCTCTCATACAAATGAGAGTGACCATTTAGGATCAATTTGACTACGCCACTCTCTTCAAATAGAGGAATCCATTTATTTCTAAAAGAAATGGCAACAGGACCATAGTAAAAGATATTAGATGTAAAAGGTGCATGGTGAAAAGATATAATAACCGGTTGTTTTTTTTCCTTACTTTTTTGAAGTTCTTTTTTTGTCCACTCCATTTGTTGGTTTATAACTTTTGCCGGAAGTTTTGGAAAGTTTGAGTTGAGTACAATAAGTTTAAATTGTGGATAGTCGAGAGAGTAGTAACCGTATTCATTGTCTTCTTCTAAACCTAAGTATTTGTTAAAAAGTTTTGGTGTAAAAACAGCGTTAGCATCATCTATGGGATCATCGTATACATTCCCCCAATAATCGTGATTTCCTATTATTGGTACTATCGGAAACATCTGAGAGTAGGGAACTGAAGCACTTAAAAAGCTTGTCCAATTCTTTTCTACAGACCCATCCTGAACAATATCACCTCCATTAATAATAAAGTTTATTGGACGGTCTTTTATCCGGTCTAGGAGAAGTTTCGCCATTTTGTTATGTTTTTCATGGTGTTTTTGAGTATCGCTTATAAAAACAAAAGAAAAAGCCTTCTCTGGGTCACAGGGAAAAGCTTTTAGTGTTCTTTTATATACAGGATTTTCTCTATCGTCACTCAGGGATATTTTTAATGGATGACCACATTTTTGATAGAAAGGAGATAAAGTTGTAAGTTCCTTTTTCTTTGTTTTGACTTCGATAAGGTTTGAAGAGTTATTTTTAAAGAAAAGTTTTTGCGAATTTTTTTGTTGAAAACGCAAATGAACTTGATCTTTATTTTTTTTTATAAGGTAAGGAAGAACTTCAAAGGAACCACTATTCAAAGTCTCTGAAAAGGATAGAAAAGGGAAAATAAATGCAAAAACAATTAAAGATTTTGGAATCCAATTTAATTTTTTCATAAATGACCTTTTTAAATAAAGACTTATAATAAAAAAATTAAACTTCTTCAACAGGATAAAAAAAATAAGCCCATGGAAAGGTGTCCATGGGCTTGAAATGTATGCTTGTAAAATTAATGCTTGGAGCTCATTTTTATATTTAACATTCTCTCCAAGAAAGTTGATAAATAATTCCAGACCTGAAGTCAGCTGAATCAACGGTTGAGAGGGCTTCACTTCTTCGACTGTTAGTTCTTACTGTCATACTTGTATTTACGCGAAGGTTAACGTCTTCACCACATGGAGACCAAACCATAGCTTCAATGGGAAGAGCATTTTCAATAATATACTCGTCATCAAGGCTGCCTCTAAAGGTTTTCGTATATTTTGGTCCTTGGCTTCCAGCAAAAAAGTATTCCGCGTTAAACTTAGCTGAGCCTCCTCTTGGTAAATAATTGTATCCTCTGTAATCTACTTGGATAACTGAAATACTAAGGCCTTGGGGTATACGGACGGGAATTGCCAAATTACAGCTTTTTCTTGCAATTCTCCTTCGTGTTTCTCCTCCTGCCTCAACTATAAACTCGTCAAAAATTAAGCTAAGGGATTTTTTATCAGGACTTAAGGTTGCGCTCGCACTTCCAGATGGACAACCACTTCCACCATAGCCGGGTTGGCCAAGCTCAATATCGTCTTGAGCTAAAGAGGATAAGGATAAGAGAGTTAAGCAGGTTGTGATAAAAACAGACAATTTAAATTTAGAATTCATTTTTTCCTCCTTGGATAAAAGAGTTCTTCTGACTTTTATTGAAGCAATTTTTATGCCAAATTTAAATCAAAAAAAAGGACCTAAATTAAGTAAGTGTTGTCAAAAGGAAACTTGGAAGGTTTTTTTAGAATCAATTGGGTGTCAAAAAAACACTGATAAAAAAAATTTATCTCTTTTAGAATTTTATTTCTTTCACCCAACTTTGCTTTATTTTTCTACGGACATGCTTTATTACGCTTATAGGCCATTTTCTGGAAATTATATTTGATATAAAAGCCGGGACATCTCCTTTAAGGTCAAAGATAACTTCTACACTGGCCAAAGTTTTGCCACCTTTAACCCTCTTTAGAAAGTAATTTGCATGAATTGTTGCTCTCTCGCCAATTGTTTTGGGAGCTTTTGAATGTTTTTCTGAATTGTACTTTATTAGAAAGCCATCTTGAGTTTTTTCACAGGTAATGCGAAAAACAATATCTCGGTTACTAAATGGAAATGGAACTTCATAAGCTTGGTAAAAAACCTTGTTTAGGTGACTTTTTTGTTCCAAAACTTTTTCTTTTTGCAAACCGTCCCAATTTTTTTTTTGAGTGCTGTCAAGAAGAATGAAAGCAATTTTCTCTGGTGAACCATCGACAAGTCCCACACCTTTCATAATATCCAGCATTTTGTTGGGTGATGGTTTTAGAAAGACCTCGATGTCGCTCTCTTCATTCACCTTTTTCCATGTATTCCCATTTGACGAAAATGAAATGGAAGCAAAAAAAGTAGAGAAGAAAAGTATTATCAATACATTTAAAAATAATCGTTTCATGAAAAGTAATCCCTAATTCTCAACTATTTTATACTAATTTCTTATTTTATCCTCTTTATTTTTTGTTAAACCTGTTTCTTTTAAGCTTTATTTATAATCGGTGTTCAATTAACTTTAGGATTTTAAAAATAATCAAATCACCACCTTTAGGTTTTTTATAATATGCGAGGGTATCCATAGAGGGTTCAAGGCTATATTTTTCCATTTTACTAAAATACTCTTTTAATTCCATAGCTGCTGATTCAGACTCAAAAATTACTGCCGTTTCAGAGTTATAAAGACTGGAATAATCCAGATTATGTGAACCAAGAATGGCAACTTCACCATCTATGACCATGTATTTTGAATGCATAGTTGTATGGGAAGGCAATTTTTCATTTGGCTTTTTTCCAACCCATTCTAAAACCCTTAGGTTGTTTGGAAAATCTTTCTTGAGATTATAATAATAGCTTCTTCCAACAAGGTTAATCATATTCATTTTATGAGCATTAGCGTGGTTACTTAAAATAGTGACATTGACTCCTCTTCTCATTGCATTGCGAAGAAGAGATCTTAAACGCGGACTTGGTAAAAAATAAGAGTTAGCTATAAGAATTTCTTCTTTGGCCGACTCAATTAATTGGTAATAAGATTTGATAATGTAGTCCTCTCCCTCATCTGGTCTCGCATGTATATACCTGGAGCGTTGAATGTTGTGGTAATTAGGGAAAGGCACTTTATAGTCATGTGGGTCATCGTAAATAGATATACGGTCTTTGATAAGTTTTTTAATCCTTATTTCCGATAAATTGACTAAAATTTTATCCTTTAAAGAAGCTTCTTTATAAGGTTTTGATTTTGTATTTTTGAAATAATGGTATTTATTTGGTTCTTTGATTGGATCATAAGGGTTGAAGCATTTTTTATCATATTTCGATGTTCTATAGCGAATTGATTTTTCTGTGAAAAATCGAAAAAATGATTCCCTCATTTCTTTTAGGATGGGTCCTTTTATTGCAACATCATGATCCCTCCAATTAAATTCTTGCCTTGCCTCTAAACGAAAATACTCTGCGGCAAAGTTTATACCACCCATAATACCTACAGAGGTTTCTTCTCCAGGTATTTCTGAGTCTACCAACCAAATTTTGTCGTGATTTCTGTGGGTAAGTTTTCCTAAGTCTACACCCCTCATCTCATTTTTAAATGGAGAGAAATTGCAAGAAAAACCATAAACTCTTATTCCCGCAGCCATTAAATTATGAAGCAATATCCTAGTATTTTTTTTGTGACTTCTGACTACTGGATTATCAAATATTTGGCTGGCAAGTCCATCCACCATTATTCTTATATCGAGCCCTTCTTGTCTCCTTTGAATGAGTTTTGCACCAAGAAGTTTTCCTACTTCGTCCCCTCGGAAGAGTAGTGATTGAATAAGTATGGACTTTTTAGCGTTAATTATTGAATCATGCCTCTCTAGAAAAGACATCTCCCCAGAAAGGTGTGCGATTTTTACGTCTTGATTATCATCGAAAACTCGACCTGCAGTTTCTGCATGATTTACTGGAACTCTTCCATTAAAAACAGTCTTCTCTCCTTCTTTGTTTTGCCTGTTTCTTTTTTGACTAAATAAGCTTCTTACTCTTTTATCTCTACAAAAAGACGAAAGCTTTTTAAATTGTGGGTAAAAAGCATCCCGTTTTTCTTTCGAATTAAAATGGAGGCCCATTCTTCTTTTCATTAAAGAAGATCTTCCGAATCCTATGGTATAAGTTTTGTGAAGCATTTTTATTTTTTTAAAGGCCCGCGCTTTAAGAAGGTCATAAAAATCTCTAAAAATAAGCCCTTCCTTGGTGTATGTTTTTAGGGTTAGATGGCAATCTTTTAAAATAACTTTTTGATAAATTTCTATTGGTTTAGGTGTGAACTTTTTATCGTATGTTGATTTGTATTGGATTTGTAGGTTTTGTTCTAAAACTTTCAACTCTGTTAAAATGTCTTCCAGAGGAATTTTGCGAACTTTTGTTCTTGATGAAAAAGAATTATTTGATTGAAAGAAAAAAAGAAAGAGCATTAAGAAATTGAGGAATATTTTGTTTGTCATCATAGATTACATACCTCTGATTAGATAGCTGACAATAAAAAGTTAAGATCTTGTTGACTTATTTTAATGTTTTGGAACATGGCGAAAAGAGTTGGTCTTTCATTTCCCCTTTCTTTTTTTTTATAAAATTTTTTCAAGTTCTTATCTTCTTGAAGTTCTTGGTTTTTCTGGTTTTTTCGATTTCTCTTGGTATTCTGTGAGGTGTGGTTTTAAAGAAAAGGTTTACTTAAATGATGGTTTATTTAGTTAGACATGGTGAAGCCGGTCAGGCCGCTAAAGATAGAGATAGAAAACTTACCGAACATGGAAAAGAGCAGGTTTCAAGAATTGCCGGTCAAATAGAAGGAAAGAGTCCCAAAATTAACAAGATATTTCATAGCGGTCTCCAAAGAGCTTTAGAGACCTCTATGATATTGAAAGAAAAACTCAGCGGTGATATTCCTCTTGAAAAAACAACCGGTCTCCTTCCAGATGATTTTCCTAATGTTTGGAAAGAAAAGTTAGATAATGATTATGAATCAGAGGGTATTATGCTAGTGGGCCATAATCCTTTTATGACAGCTTTATCTGCCCATCTTATGAATAATGGTGAAGTTGTAAGTTTTTCTCCAGGAAATGCAGCTTGCTTTAAAAAAAATGGAAATAATTGGGATTTGTGTTGGGTATGCCTTCCCTAATTTTTTTGGTTTAGCTTTTATAAAAAGAAAGTTCCTTTAAGGAGTTGGTATATGTGGAAATCAATATGGAAACCCTTTTTAGTCTATACCTTCCTATTTCTTACCCTAGTTGGGTGTTCAAGCTTTCAGGCCAAAAGGGTTGGAGAAGAAGAATCAGATGAAAGGGCCCTTGGAATAACAGATAAATGGTTATCTAAAGACACTCAAATTGTTATTTCAAAACTATTAAAACGGATGAATAAACACAAAGGCTTCCAAAGATACTTGAGAAATTTAGGTAAAACTCCAGTCGTCTTTATTGGGGAGGTTCAGAACTTAACCTCAGACGCCTATTTCCCAATAAGTGATTTAAACGATGAATTTTTAAATAAAATTTCTGAAACCGGTGAGTTCATTCTGGTTGATGCAGCTGCTAGGAAAACGATCTTAGATGAAATAACTTACCAAAATGATGGCATGGTCGATCCAAGTACAGCTAAACTTGTTGGAAAACAAACGGGTGCCGATCTTATTATATTTGGGAATGTTTATATGAAGCCTGAGAGTAGGGATGGGAAAACCATAAAGCAATATTCTATCAATTTGAGGATGACAGACATCGAAAGGGGTGTTGAGGTTTTTAGAGCTAGGGCAAAGGTCTCAAAGTTTTCAACGCAAAGTAAATTGGGTTGGTAAAAGAAAGCGGCATTGAGTTTCATAAAATCAATAAACTAAAATCTCAAGTACTTTTCGCTTAAAGGTTAACCTTCTTTAACCGAAGGTCTTCTTGTGGAGACCTTTTTAAAATTGTCCATAACTTTTACTTTTGCTTTCTACTCTCTTATTGCGGAGAGTAGGGATGATTATTTATTTGAAAACCCAATAGATTACAAAGAAAAATGGACGAGGCTTTACCCTACTGAAAAAGAGGCAATTAAAAAACTTTTAAGTGTACTAAAAAAGTCCTCAACTGGTAAAAGAATCATATCCTTGGCCCAAAGGAAAGCCGCTAAAAATGGCAAAAGGCTAATTGATTTAATTGAGGGAGGAAGAGTCTCACTCACAGATACTACTCTCGTGAGGAAATTTTCACCTTCAAGTCCAGAAAAGATTTACTTATCAACTAGGTCTAGAATTTATTTAGATAGAAACCTAAAGGTTTTGGACATTCTTTTAGATCTTTCCCATGAGTTAACTCACTATGCATTAAGAGATCAATTCAACCCTTACAAAAAGACTTTTCAATTGAAAAAATTTGTTAAGGAAATGATTGAAGGCCGAGGTGGAGAAGTTGAAGCTTATCTTATTGAATGCAGAGTGTATAAAGAATTATTTCCTAAGCTTTTTGATAGAAGTTCAAGTTGCAGTCAAGTTTATAATAACGAGCTAGATTACTTTTCCCGAAAGAAGAGTATTGTAAAGTTTTATCAGGTTGGAAGGTATATTGATGAGTTTAGGAATGCACTGAACTCTTTTGAATTGGGAGTACGTGACTTCCCGCAAATAAGCTCTAAACCCTCTTTCTTTATCTCATCATCCTATGGGCTCCCTTATCCCTTAGCAGCGATTAAAGAATACTCTTCAATTATTAAGAGAGTTTGTAGAAATGATTTGAAAAGACTCCATTTATTAGAAAAAAAGTTTAGGACAAAGGTGATGATAAATAAATTTAATGAAAATAAAAAATATCTATCTATAAGGAAATTGATTCGCTCACGATGTCAAAAGAAATTATGAGACAAAATCACCGTCTAAAGGTATTAGACATTACACTTTTTGCTTTGTCCTCATTGACTTAAAATAGCCTCGTAGGTAAAAATATGGCATAATATGGTGGTGTGGGGGTATTATAATTCTGGGAGCTAAAAAATGCAAGACAGCGTCGTTCTGTTAAAGATGGATGATTTCCTAAATTGGGGGAGGAAAAACTCTCTCTGGCCTATGACCTTTGGTTTGGCTTGTTGTGCTATCGAAATGATGGCAACTGGTGCTGCCAAGTATGACTTGGAAAGGTTTGGTTGTGGTGCTTTCATGGCGACTCCCCGTAGGGCCGATTTCATGATTGTCGCTGGAACAGTCACTCTTAAGATGGCTCCTAGGATCAAAACACTCTATGAGCAGATGGCTGAGCCAAAGTACGTCCTTTCCATGGGTTCTTGTGCGAATAAGGGAGGACCTTATTGGCAACATGGCTATCACGTTCTTAAAGGCGTCGATGAGGTTATTCCGGTGGATGTTTACGTTCCAGGTTGTCCACCTCGTCCTGAGGCTTTGATTGAGGGGGTTATGACACTCCAGAAAAAAGTGGCCAATGAAAGATTGCTTCGTGATAAGTGGGTGAAAAATGCATAAAGAAATTGCAGATTATTTAAACAGTGTTGTGTCTGGCGCTGAAGCTAAGGCCTTAGAGGCAGAGGTTGGAGACTCTTCAGTTCTGGTAGCTTCTGAGCATATTCTTAAGGTTTGTCAGGCCTTAAAGGATAGTGATGAGCATCAGTACAATGTTCTTCAAACGATTTCAGGTGTCGATTACCCTGAAGGCGTTGGAGAAGATAAGACGCCTGTGATCGAAGTTAACTACATGATTGCAAGCTTTACAAAAAACACAGAAATAATACTTAAAGTAAGAGTTCCTAGAGGAGATGATGAGAATCTCCCGAAAGTTGATTCTGTTTGTAGCGTTTGGACAGCAGCAGATTGGCAAGAAAGAGAGTGCTATGACCTCGTTGGGGTAGAGTTTGTGAACCACCCGGACCATAGGAGAATTTTAAATCCTTATGACTGGAAAGGGCATCCGTTGAGAAAAGA
The DNA here is from genome assembly GCA_002474345.1 of Bacteriovoracaceae bacterium UBA7317. Taxonomy (GTDB): domain Bacteria; phylum Bdellovibrionota; class Bacteriovoracia; order Bacteriovoracales; family Bacteriovoracaceae; genus UBA7317. The sequence goes on along the minus strand of DKQD01000066.1, from coordinate 11,772 downwards.
TTATAAAGCCCAAGAGGTTTATCAAGGGATGACTGTCTATCCTGAAGACAAACAAAATATTCCTGAACAAGATTTTATCGTTGAGCAAAATAAGCTTAATGATGAAGCTAAAGCTGCAGCAAAAAAGGCTAGAGAAGAAGCTAAAAAAGATAATTAAACTTTACCTTTCTTTTTGAATTGATAGGCTTTGAGCATTTTTTTGGGAACACTAACTTAAAGACCGCTAAGGGAAAAACATGGATTCTACAGAAAATTCAGGTAACGGAAACGGACAAAATAAGTATGGAGGCGAAAAGCTTAAATCAGAGCTTCTTACAGTTAATATGGGCCCTCAACACCCTGCTACCCACGGTGTTTTAAGGGTTGAAATTAAAACTGATTCGGAAGTCGTGTCCGAAGCTATTCCCCATATTGGCTACCTTCACAGGTGTTTTGAAAAGCATTGTGAAAATATAGATTACAGAGGAAATTTACCTTTTTGTGATCGAATGGATTATTTGGCAGCTATGCATATGGAGCTAGGTTACTGTCTTGCCATTGAAAAAATGATAGGCACAGAAATTCCTAGAAGAGCTGAATATATAAGAGTGATTATTACTGAATTGCAAAGAATTGCGAGTCATTTGCTCTTTACTGGGGTCTATGCCATTGATTTAGGTGCCTTTACTCCATTCCTTTATTGTTTTGACCAAAGAGAAAAGATTCTCAGGCTATTTGAGGAAATTTCTGGAGCAAGGCTCTTGTACAATTACATTTGGATCGGAGGCGTCTGGAATGATATTAAAGACGGCCAACTAGCTAGAATTAAAGAGTTTTGTGAGAGCTTCCCAGCCGAACTTGATAAATATATGAATTTAGTTGGACAAAATAAGATATTCGTTGAGAGGACGGCCAACATTGGAATTATGAACGCTGAGATGTGTTATAATTATGGTGCTACAGGACCTGTTTTAAGGGGTGCTGGCGTGGATTGGGATCTTCGTAAGAAAAGACCCTATAGTATTTATGAGGAGCTTGATTTTGATGTTCCTGTCGGAACAGGGGAAAAAGGTACGCTTGGTGATTGCTGGGATAGATTTGCTGTTCGCCAACAAGAAATGAGAGAGTCACTTAAAATAATTAAGCAGTGCCTGGATGGAATTGAAGAAGGACCGATAATGGGCAAAGTTCCCAAGGTTTTGAAGCTTCCTAAGGGTGAGATTTATATGAGGACAGAGTGTGCTAGAGGGGAGCTAGGGTACCATATAGTTTCTGATGGAGGAAAAGTTCCTTATAGAGTAAAGGCAAAGTCATCTAGCTTTACTCATACTTCTATGTTGCCTGAGGTCGCACCAGGGTTACTCATTGCAGACTTTGTTGCGGTCATTGGAAGTATTGATATCGTACTTGGCGAAGTAGATAGATAAGAGTTGGGACAAGGATAAGAACAAAGAAGGACTGAGGTTTAAATGAATACACATCATGAAGAATTGACCCTTAAGAAGTATTTCCAAAATATCTGGAATGGTATACGAACCACGATTAAAGGGTTAAGCATTACGATTAAGCATGTCTATGACGTAAAGCCAGTTACTATTGAGTACCCGGAAGTCCGAGAAGTTATACCAGAGGGGAGTCGATCGCGCCTCTTTAATGATGTCCAAAACTGTATTTCTTGCGACCAATGTGCTGTCGCTTGTCCAGTAGACTGTATTTATATTGCCTCTAAACCAAGACCAAAAGATGCTGAAAAAATAAAAACTTCTAATGGGACACCCATCAGAAGAGAGCTTACTCAGTACACCATTGATACATCTCTTTGCTGCTACTGTGGGCTTTGTACAACAGTTTGCCCAACAGAAAGCCTAACTCATACTACAGACCATGAGTATGCTTCTTATACGATCGATCACATGAAGTATGATTACCTAGATCCAGAAGTCGTGGCTTGGCGGGATAGAATCGTTAAGTAATGACATAAAGATTGGCCTTTCGTTGATTTAAACACCTTTTTTTGACTTGAGCTTGAAAGGCCTTAAGTCTTTGAATTCTTTTTTTTTCAGCTATAAAGACTAAATTGAATTTTTTGAAAGCTTAGTTTCCTTAAAATCTTTTTTTGGAAATTTCAGTCCTTAGTTTATAATGAGCCCAAGGAGACCACGCTATGGTGAGCTTATACAAACCTCGGGTTTTACTTCTAGACGATAAGGCAGATGAAGTCTCTACTATCGCCTATTATCTCTCTCGTGGCGGACTTGATGTCACAACGGCTTACAGCGAATCTGAGGCCAAAGGTCACTTGGGAATAGCCAATATCGACGTAATTTTAGTTAAAGTTGGTGGAGAAGTGAATTCTCCATTCATGAGCTTTATTGAGAACAATGCTTACAGCTATCCTGTCATCTTGATTGGGAGCGAGAAGAAACAAGATATAGCACCCGAATGGAAAAATTATTCTTCTCATTATGTGGAAGATATCAATTACGAAAAAAAGCTTGTTCAAGCTGTCTTTGCGGTTGTGGAGTCCAGAAAAACATCACAAGCTGCTTAAAGAGGTTTTTTTAAAGCCAATTTCTCTCTTCATAGTCATCAAGAGTGACTTGTATGGTTTTTTTCAAGTTCCAATCTACGGCAAAATGGTATTCTCTAAATGCTTTTTGTGGTGAGCATGTCCATTCATAAGGAATGAGTTCGGAGACTTTGTCGGGAGTTAAACGGAAATTAAGTGAGAAGAGTTGATTTCCATATCTTAACAGCTGGGCCAGGGATTTGAGTAAAATAAGTGGAATGGGTAAGGTCCAAAGTCGTTTTTGCTTTCTTGCTTCTTTTATACCGTGAACAAGTTCTTCAAAAGAGACCACTTCATTGTGTGAAATAAAGTACGTTTCCCGGTGAATAGTTTCTTTTTGAATTAATTTAAGTATGAATTTAGTTACATCAAAAATACAAATAAAACTATACATCTTGGTTTTTATTTTCATTCCTGCTTTAAGAGCAACTCCACCTTTTACCATTTTAAAAATATCTAAAACACCTTCATCTCTTGGTCCAATGATCATGGGAGGCCTTACAATACTTAGTGACCATTCTTTAGGTGCCTCATTTAATATTGTCTTTTCGGCCATAAGTTTAGATCGGCCATAATGGCTGACGGGTTCCTCAATTGTATTTTCATCAACGGGTTTTTTTAATGACGGTCCTGCAGCAGAGAGTGATGAAAGGAAAATAAAGTGGAGTTTAGGGTATTTTACTTTTAAATCTTCAACTAACCGCTTAGTCCCTTCAGTATTAATTTTATAAAAAGCCCCTTCTTTAAATGAATGGACAATTCCAGCTGCATGAACAACTACGTCTAAATCATGGGGGAGTTTTGAAACCCATTGGTTTGATTTCTCTGTTTCAAGATTACCCTGAATAAAGTGACCCTGCACTTTAAACTGTTGGAATTTTTTTTTATTCCTGGCTTGAGCGTAGACCTCATATCCAGACTGGGCCAAGAGTTCGCATAGATGAGATCCTAAAAAACCTGTAGAACCTGTAATCAAAATTTTCATTAGACGAGCTCTTTTTCAAATATTCGATACGTTTTATATGCCTTTGCACCGAGGCGTTCCAGAGGTCTCCTCATTTTGAAGTTGTCCTCTAAAATCCAACTCATTTCAATTTCTTTTATGTCTGCTTTTAGAAGGTCTTCTTGCATCTTATAGTAGAGAAGGCTTGCGAGTCCGGTATTTCGATATTTTTCAACAATCCCAAGTGTAATAACCCTTGCCCTATTTATATATTTAGAAGACCTCATAAATTTAAAAATTCCAAAGGGGAGGAGTTTTCCAGAAGGTATTTTTTTTAAGACTTGATTGTAATCAGGAAGAGCAACGAAAAAGCCCGCCGGCTCGTTTTCAACGTCAACAAAATGAACAAGGTTTGGATTAACAGCGGTTTTAAGATCTTTAGTTGTATGAAGAAACTCTTTTTTCGTCATGGGGATGAAGCCCCAGTTTTTTTCCCATGCAGAATTATATATTTTCCACATAGTGAGTACTTCCTGATCCCATTTTCTTTTGTCGAGTTTTCGATAGGTAACTTTAAGAGATTTTTCAACTCTTTTGGCTGCTTTAAACATAATTTCGGGGAAGTCTATATCCGTTCTTAACTGATAGGCCAAAAGATCCTTTGCCTTTTTATACCCTTCATTTTCAAGTAACTCTTTATGATAAGGAGGATTATAAGTCATCATGATTTGAGGAGGATCATTGAATCCATCTATAAGTGTTCCACATTCGTAATTTATAGAAGGATTGACTGGTCCTTGAACTTTTTTCATTCCATGGCTACGAAGGTAATCTTCAGCTTTTTTGATGAGTGCCTTAGCTACTTCAGGGTCATTTGGACAATCAAAAAATCCAAAAAAACCGCATTTTTCACCAGAATATTCAATATGGGCCCTGTTAATAATGGCCACGATTCTTCCTATAGTTTTAGATTCTTTCTCAGCTACCCAGCATTTTATAACTGAAGTTTCAAAAAAAGGGTGTTTGGGATTAAAGAGGTCTTTAACAGCAATTTTTAGTGGTGGAACCCAATTAGGGTCTTCCTTGTAGAGCTCCCAAGGAACATTAATAAGATTATTAATTGGTTTTCCCAAATGTACTTCAGTTAGTAACACAGTCATGAAAATTCCTTCTTAAAATGAATAATTTTATTTTTTAGATTTATTGTCGGCAAAAGTGTTCAGAGGGTAGGTTACACTCTTTTTTTGCTTTTTGAAAAACCTCTAAGACTCTTTCCAGGTCGGCTTTTTTATGAGTGGACATATAGCTCGTTCTAATAAGTGCTTCTCCTTGAGGCACTGCTGGGCTAATAACGGGTGTAGCAAAAATCCCATTTTCTTGAAGGTAATTTGTCAGTTCCATTGCCCTCAAATCGTCTCCTACAAAAACTGGAATAATAGGAGTTTGTGAATTGTAGGTGTAAAGTCCAATCTCTTTAAAACCCTTTCTCATAAAAGCGACGTTATCCCATAAGGTTTTTAAGATTTCCGGTTCTTGCTCAAGAAGATCGACACATTTCGAAACTGTGGCCACCGCCGAAGGAGGCATAGAAGCCGAAAACATGAAGGACCTTGCGCAATGTTTGACGTGATTAATAATTTCTTTATTTCCAGAGACAAAGCCTCCAATGGAAGCGAAGCTTTTGGAAAAAGTTCCCATATTTAAGTCAATACTTTTTGTTACTCCAAAGTGACTCATTGTGCCTCTACCCTGAGGTCCCATCACTCCTGCTCCATGAGCATCGTCAAGGTAGATTAGAGCACCATATTTGTTGGCCAATTCAGTGACTTTATCTAATTTAGTCAACGCCCCAGTCATGGAGAACACTCCATCTGTAACGATGGTAACCCTATTGAACCTTGCCTTGGTCGATTGAAGCTGTTCTTCAAGACTTTCCATATCATTGTGCTTGAACTTGAAGGTGGTTCCAAAAGACAAGCGAGAAGCATCAATTGTTGAGGCGTGATTTTCTCCATCAAAGAGCATGCAGTCTTTGGGACCGCATATTGTGGGGAGGGTACCAAGATTTGTCTGCATTCCCGTTGAAAAGACAAGTACCCTTTCATGGCCTACATAGCGGGCCAATTTGTCTTCCAGTTCTTCATGGATTTCAAGGTTTCCATTAAGGAATCTAGAGCCAGTACAACCTGTTCCAAATTTTCTGATTGCATCAATAGCAGCTTCTTGAACTTCCTTTCTGTGGGTGAGGCCTAAGTAGTTATTAGAGCCTATCATAATTTGTTCGCGGCCATTAATATTAACTCGAGTTCCTTCAGAGTCTTTAATAGACCTGAAAAACGGATAGAGGTTTTTGCTCTTAAGCAGTTTTGCCTTCTGTACGAGTTTTGACTCCGAAAAGGACTTCATCATAAACCGATTCCTTTCTTTATATGATTAGTCATACTTATTCTAACCTAGCATTTTTTCTTGACTAGACTTATTGCGTTAATGCTTTTCAGGAGGTGGACATTCTTGTAAAACCTAATTCCGCTATAAAAACTTTAACCAAAAGGTTTACATCCCTATGAATAAAGGTCGTCTTTGGAAGATGCCAGTTAAACTTGACGAAGGAAAGGCACTCTATAAGCTAAAACTAGACCATTTTGAGACAGAGCTGAATCAGCTGTTAGGAAATAAAATAAAATTTTCTTTCACTGGCGAAATTATTTGTCCCAGTTGCCAGAAAAAAACTAAGAAGTCTTACTCCGGAGGTTTCTGTTTTCCTTGTTCTCAAAAATTAGCTTGCTGCGATATCTGTATTGTAAAGCCAGAGATGTGCCATTTTTCAAAAGGAACGTGCCGTGAGCCTGATTGGGGTGAAAAAAATTGTATGATCCCCCATTATGTCTATTTATCTAACACTTCAGCTGTAAAAGTGGGAATTACAAGGCAAAAACAGCTCATAACAAGGTGGATTGATCAAGGGGCAACCCAGGGACTTCCTATCTTGGAAGTCCAAACCCGTTATATTTCGGGGAGGGTTGAGAAGGTTATCAGCGAGTTAGTAAGTGATAAGACCAATTGGCGTGAAATGCTAAAAGGAACACCGAACGATCTGGATCTGTCGCATCAAAGAGATACCCTTTTTGACAGCTGCGGAGAAGAGCTCGATGAGTTAGAGTCCGAGTTTGGTGAGGAAAATGTAACTTTTTTAGAAAACGAGCTTACAACCTCTATCAGTTACCCTGTTTTGGAGTACCCTAAAAAAGTGGCTTCCCTTAGTTTTGACAAAACAAGCGTAATTGAGGGAGAACTTCTTGGCATTAAAGGACAGTACCTTTTTTTTCCTCAGGGAGTACTCAACATAAGAAAGTTTACTAGTTATGTTGTCGAGATTGATATTTAATTTTATTAAAATATTTGGAGATAAAAATGAAGGATAATACACCAGCACCAGTTTATTTGAAGGAATACAAGAAACCTGAGTTTCTTATTGATTCTATTTATTTAACCTTTCGTTTAGATTCCACTAAAACTTACGTCCATAGTAAAATGGAAGTTCGTCGTAATCCTGAGGCTCCAAAATCTGCCAGTTCATCTGAGCTTGTTTTGAATGGAGAAGAGATAGTTTTTGAATCTGCTTCCATTAATGGAAAGAATTTAGAGAAAAAGGATTATGTTTTAGGAGCCGAAACTCTTAGATTAAAAGTCCCTGCAGAAAAATTTACTTTAGAAATCGAAAACTTTATAAACCCTGAAGAAAATAAGGCACTTGATGGTCTCTACAAATCAGGTAATATTTTTTGTACCCAAAATGAGCCGGAAGGTTTTAGAAGAATAACATATTATTTGGATAGACCTGATGTGATGGCAAAATTCACGACAAAGGTTATCGCTGATAAAAAAAGTTGCCCAATCCTTCTTTCAAATGGAAATCCAATAGATTCAGGAGATTTAGAGGGGGGACAACATTACGTTGTTTGGGAAGATCCCTTTCTTAAGCCATGTTATCTTTATGCTTTGGTCGCAGGTGATCTTGGGCTTGTTCAGGACGAGTATACAACTGGGAGTGGGAGAAAAATTGATCTAAGAATTTATTGCGATAAAGGTAATGAAGATAAATGTTCTCATGCCATGGAATCTTTAAAAAATTCTATGAAATGGGACGAAGATGTTTATGGGTTAGAATACGACCTTGATATTTATATGATTGTTGCTGTTGATGCGTTCAATATGGGCGCCATGGAAAATAAAGGCCTTAATATTTTTAATACAAGTTGTGTTTTGGCCAACCCAAAAACTGCAACCGATCGAGCTTTCCAAAGAATTGAAGGTGTTGTTTCTCATGAGTACTTTCACAACTGGACTGGAAATAGGGTTACTTGCCGTGATTGGTTTCAGTTAACTCTTAAAGAAGGTTTAACAGTTTTTAGAGATCAGGAGTTTTCTTCTGATATGAATTCAAGACCAGTCCAAAGGATAGAGGATGTTCAAAATTTAAAGCAGGGTCAGTTCATAGAAGATGCCGGTCCAACATCTCATCCTATTAAGCCAGATACATATCTTGAAATTAATAACTTCTACACCTCAACTATTTATGAAAAGGGATCTGAAGTTATAAGAATGATTCAAACATTTTTAGGTAAAGATGGTTTTCGAAAAGGGATGGATAAGTATTTTGAACTTTTTGATGGCCAAGCAGTGACTACGGAAGATTTTTTACATGCTATGAGCATAGCTAATAATGACTTTGATTTTTCCCAATTTAAAAATTGGTACAACCAATCTGGGACACCTCAATTGTTTGCAGACTTTTCTTATTCTAAAGAAGAAAAAACATTCACTTTAAAGCTTAACCAAAAAACACCTTCAACACCGGGCCAGAGCGAAAAACTTCCCTTTCACTTTCCTCTTAAAATGAGTCTTATCTCGAAGAGTGGTCAGGAACTTCCTTTGAAGTTAAAAGATGAAAGCTTTCAACCTCAACTTCATGATGGTGTTTTGCATGTTAGAAATGAAGAAGAATCTTTTGTGTTTGAAAATATTTCTGAAAAACCTCTTCCTTCACTTAACAGAGGCTTCTCGGCACCGATTCGTTTAATGGCCAATTATTCAAATGAAGACCTTGCTTTTCTTATGAGTAATGACAAAGACGAATTTAATAGGTTTGAAGCAGGTCAGACCTTTGCAATGAGAATTATTGAAGAGCTTATATCAAAAAGTCAAAATGGTGAGACACTTCAATTACCTGAAGCCTATATTAAAGCTTTTGGAAAACTTCTCGACCTAGAAGGAGTTTCACATTCTTTTAAGGCAAAATGCCTTTGTTTGCCTACGGAGGAGCTCATTTATCAAAATCAAAGTATTATTGATGTTGAGTCGACTTTCCATTCAATAAACTTTCTAAGAAAAACTCTGGCAGGTGTTTATAAAGATAAATTTTTAAAGCTTTATAATGAACTCAATGATAGGGCCCCTTATGATGTTCATATTGACTCTATTGGAAAAAGAGAAATCAAAAATAGATGCCTAGCTTATTTGATGGAGTTAGATACTCCAGAGATCGTTGAAACTTGCCTAAAGCAATTTCAAGAAGCAACAAACATGACTGACGAATTAGGAGCTTTGGCCGCTATAAATAATTCAAAAAGCGAAGAAAGAAAAAAAGTCATGGGTCAATTCTTTGAAAAGTGGAAGCATGAAACTCTTGTTATCCAAATGTGGCTGTCTCTTCAAGGCTCCTCTACTTTATCTGATACTTTATCAAATGTTAAAGAGCTTGAGTCCTCTACCGTATATGACAAAACTATTCCAAATATTGTGAGATCTCTTCTTGGAGCTTATGCCAATAATAATATTCATTTCCACTCAAAAGATGGGCTTGGTTATGAGTATATTGCTGAAAAGATTCTGGAGCTAGATTCAGTAAACCCACAGGTAGCATCAAGGCTTGCAGGGGCTTTTAGGCCTTACCAATTAATGGCAGAGGAAAATAGATTGAAGATGGAAGACCAATTGAAAAAAATGAAAGCTCATCCAAATCTCTCGAAAAATGTTTACGAAATTGTTTCTAAAATTTTAGAAAATTAAAATTCTTATTTTTAATTTATGTTGAAGTTTTTTGCCAAGACCTCACTAAATGTGGGGCCTTGGCAATTTAAGATTTTTGAATCTAAAGGCTAGCTTCTAATGATTTGCGTTCAACTTTTTTTTTTGCTTGAAAAAGACTTTTTCCAGCACTTTTTAGGTCTGATGCTGCAGTAATAATTCTTTCAGTCATACTTTTCTCTGCAGCTTTCATCCAAGCCCTAGGGTCATAAAACTTCTTGGCACCCACTTCCCCTTCAACTTTTAAGACTTTGTCGTAATTTCTCATCATGTGATCCACGACGGGTCTTGTGTAGGCATATTGGGTGTCAGTATCAATATTCATTTTAATAACACCATAGTCTAAGGTTTCATGGATTTCGCTTAACTCAGAGCCTGAGCCGCCATGGAAAACAAGGTAATGCTTGCTTTTCTCTCCGAGCTTTGAGGTCACAGCGTCTTGACCATTTTTTAGAATTTCAGGGCGAAGTTTCACGTTACCTGGCTTATAAACACCATGAACATTTCCAAAAGTTGCTGCATACATGAATGTACCAACAGGACCTAATGTTTCTGCTACTTGGACCATTTCTTCACTTGTCGTATAAAGTTTGTCTGCTGGAGTGTCCTCATTATTAACTCCATCCTCTTCTCCACCAACAACCCCTGTTTCAACTTCTAGAATAATTTGGCTTTTCGCACACCTTTCTAAAAGGTCTTTTGATAAGGCCATATTTTTATCTAGTGGAAGCTCTGAGCCATCAAACATGTGAGAGTTAAAAAGGTTAGGAAGCCCTTTGGCCCTTCTCTTTTCAGTTTCCTCAATAAGGGGAAGGAGGAAGCTTTCAATATACTGGGGATGGCAATGATCAGTATGAAGTGCCACTAAGACATCATATTTTTCAGCGACTAGGTGCACATGCTGGGCCAGACTGATGGCCCCTAAAGCCATGTCCCCAATACCTTGTCCTGAAGCAAATTTACCCCCACCAGTTGAAACCTGAATGATTCCGTCAGATTTAGCATCTGCAAAAGCTTTTATGGCAGCATTTGCCGTAGAAGTAGATGTTACGTTGATAGCAGGATAAGCGTAACGCCCTTCCCTCGCTTTTTCTAGCATTTCACAGTATTGTTCATAGTTAGCGACTGGCATAATGGACCCCCCTAGGTTATGAAAGCTTAGTTTTTGCATGTTTTTGAAATGGTGTAAACAGGGCCATTAAACATCAAATTTTTTTTAGAGACATCATGCTATGCATTGATTTATGGTAGTCTTTCTCTTTCTTTTGGAGGAGAATAGAGATTTAATTGTTTAGAAAAAAAGAAATGATCTTCACCTTTTTAGGTGGCGGAAGATTTTTTTGTGGGGAAAAAGAATGAGTAAAAAAGCTGGATCTAAAAGCGGAAAAAAGGTGAATAAAAAAAGCACGGGGAAAAATGCTGTGAAAAATACAACAAAGAAAAAGATGACAAGGTATTCGCTCAAGGAAACAGATAAGAGTGTTCTTAAAACTTGGTTTTCTCTTATGAGTTTAGGGAGGATGCTAGATGAAAGAGCGCCTAATTATTTAAAGCAGGCCATAGGCTGGTCCTATCATGCGCCTTATGCTGGTCACGATGGTATTCAGCTTGCGATCGGACAACTCTTTAGTCTTAATGAAGACCATCTTTTTCCGTACTACAGAGACATGCTCACATGTTTGTCTGCTGGACTAACGGCTGAAGAAATTATCTTAAACGGTATTTCAAAAGGAACGGATGTAGCGAGTGGTGGCCGCCATATGAGTAACCACTTTGCTAAGCCTGAATGGAATATTCACAATGTCTCCAGCTGTACTGGCAACCATACTCTTCATGCTGTAGGGGTCGCCAGGGCCATAAAAAGATACAATCACAATGGCTGTGCTATTAGCTCTCAGGGAGAGTCCTCAACTTCTGAGGGCTATTGCTATGAGGCCATCAATGGAGCGACATGCGAAAAACTTCCCGTCATTTTTGTCTTCCAGGATAACGGTTATGGAATATCGGTTCCTAAGTGTGATCAGACTGCCAACGAATTTTGTGCTGACAACTTTACAGGCTTCCTTAATTTAAAAATTATTCACTGTGACGGGACTGATGTCATTGACTCTATGAATGCGATGACTAAGGCCCGTGAACACGTTATGAAGGAGGGAACTCCTGTTATTGTTCATGCAAATTGTGTAAGGATTCA
>DKQD01000104.1 GCA_002474345.1 Bacteriovoracaceae bacterium UBA7317 | reverse complement strand
CTTCTTTTCTTTCTTCTTTTTTCCTTCAGCTTCTTCTTTTTCACCTTTTTTCTTTTTCTTATCTTTGCTTTCTTCTTCTTTTTCACCTTTCTTCTTTTTCTTTTTCTTTTTCTTGTCTTCGCCTTCTTTTTTCTTTTCCTCTTTTTCCTCGGTCGCAGGTTTGCCCATTGAGTCTGGGTTTTTCTTCATTTGGTTAAGTTCACTTTTAGGAATAGGTGCTTTTGTGATGGGAGATGACGATGAGGTTGGAATCTTTGCTTTCGTTCCCTGGGGGACAGACACACCTTTTGTATTCAAAATATTATCTAAGGTATTTGTATTGAATGTTGCAGAAGTTGTTTGCGCTACTGTTACTCTACCTTCTACAACGTTGAGAGTATCGACTTTTCCAGTTGTTTCAACTGAAAAGTCAGTCCCTCTAACACCCATAGCAGCCGTTTTTGTTTTGATAAATAATTTACTCTTGTTTCCTTTATCACCAGCATTTATGTAGTCTTTGACTACCTTTGATCTGATTTTCCCTTGAAGAAGATTAATAATACCAGCTTTCTTCTTTGAAAATTTAGCTATCGTCACAGATGATTTTGGAGCGATGTTAAGAGATGATTTATCTATAAAAAGCAATTTAACGAAACTCTTTGCCTCCGTTTTGACAATCGCTCCTTCTGGAAGCCAGTCTCCTCTCTTTATAGAAACTTTAGTGCCATCTTTAGCCGTATATTGAGCACTTCCTTTCAAAATAATGACTTTAGCAGCTTTCGACTGGGCATGTGCTTCTATGGAAACCAAGGAGAGAAAAAAGAGGGCAGATATTAAAAAGCTTTTAATCGAAATTGGATTTGAATGTGTATAATTGCTATTTTTTAACATAAAAAAACGACTCTCTTTCCCGAGGGACCCAGGTCGGTTTAAACTATTAAAAACTGCTTCGGAAACTCCTAGATTCCCATTTAATTTAATTATATTTGATCATTAGAATTTGTTTTTAAGTACTTGATTTTATTATAAAATAACATTTATTTATGATTTGAAGTGGCAACAAAGATTGGAGGCTAAAAGGGGATCCTGAGAGTCCCCTATTGATATATTTTTTTAAAGTAGCGCCTCTATTTCCTCAGGAGGTCTTCCAACAACCGCTTTTGAATCACTTTCCAAAATAGGTCGTTCTAGAAGTTTGGGGTTTTTAATGAGTACGTCTATCCATTGATCTTGGGTAAGCTTTTTCTCCGCCAACTTTAACTCCTTAAATAAGGCTTCTTTTTTTCTTATAACCTCTTCAGGTTTTTTTTGAAGTTTTTTGAAAAGAGACTTCAGTTGGGTTTTTTTAAGGGGTGTCTTAAGGTATTCAAAAATGATAAAAGAGGCGCCTTTTTTCTCAAGGATTTCAAGCCCTTGGCGGCTTTTTTGACATCTTGGATTGTGATAGTAAGTTAGACTTTTTCCCATTACTTTTCTCCTTTAAGTCTTAGAGTTTAAGCTTTGCATTTCTCTTCTTTTTAAAGCATAAAGAACACGAAACGACGAGAAAGAAGCCAGAGGGATCTTATGACTCATATTGTAAAAAAAGACTTTCATAACCACGTTTTAAAGCTTCAAGACCTTATTTCAGGTGAGCTTAGAAAAATTGATCCAGAGATTCAGTTAACTGAAGATCATTGGGAAAGAAAAGACCATGTTGGGAATGAAGGCGGTGGAGGAAGGACCAGAGCTTTTGAAGGCCCCATTATTGAAAATGCAGGTGTAAATACTTCACTTGTCTTTGGCGAAGTTTCTCCCGAATTTGCTTCAAAATTAAAAGGCAAGAGTACAAAGATGTGGGCAACAGGACTTTCTCTTATTATTCACCCAAGAAACCCCAGAGTTCCTACCGTTCATGCGAATTTTAGAATGATTGAAAATGGGGATCAGGTTTGGTTTGGTGGTGGCGCTGATTTGACTCCTTATTTCCCGTATGAAAGCGATTTTGCTCATTTTCATAAAACCTGGAAAAAAGCCTGTGATCCCTACGGCACTTTTGAGGAATTTAAAAAAACTTGTGATAACTATTTTGTAAATAAACATAGAACTGGAGAGATGAGAGGTATTGGAGGAATTTTTTATGATCACTACAATACTGGTGATTTAGAAAAAGATTCTAAAATGGGTATTAATCTTTCTAATCATTTTATTGAGTCCTATTTTCCGATTGTTGAAAAAAGAGTCAAAGAAGAGTGGACTCCTGAAGATGAAGACTTTCAACTCCACCGTCGGGGTCGTTACGTGGAGTTTAACCTCCTCCATGATAGAGGAACCACATTTGGTCTTAAAACGAATGGAAGAACAGACTCTATTCTTATCTCGCTTCCAAAAAGGTGTAAATTTACTTATCGTTATGAGCCGGAAGAAGGAAGCCCACACGCGAAGATGATGGACTACTATCGACCTAAAGATTGGGTTTAAGTTTGGCTTAGTATTCTGGTGCTATGTAAACATCAATTTCTGGGTTGTTCATTTCGTCTCTCAAGATGCCTTTAATTGCTTCAAGCGTTCCAGTTGTGGAGCTGGGGCAAGTGCCACAGGCGCCTTGGTATTTAACAATTAGAACGTTATCCTCAAAACTTAGACACTCAATATCCCCACCGTCTCCTTGAAGGCCCGGTCTTATTGTCCGGTCAAGAATCTCTTCAATTTCCTGTACCTCTTTGGGGAGCTTTCTTCTTCTTTCTGCTGCAGGGTCTGGATCGAAGTAATTGGGGTTATGGTTAGGCATTTTTTCTTGAATGCATTCAGATACAAGTGGTTCTATATTGTCCCATTCTTCATATCCAAATTTCGTTATAGTGATGACATTATCAAAGAAGTGAATTTGATCGACTCCTCTTATAGTAAAGAGAGCACTAGCGAGTGGATTTTCGGTGGACTCTAAAGGTGATCTATAGCTTGAATTACCTTCTTCCTTCACTTTTTTATTAAGAATAAATTTAAGAGCATTAGGGTTTGGCGTTGGCTGAACTGTTAGATGTATGTCTGACATATTCTTTCCTCTTTTAATTTTCAAATGATGATTAGAAAAATTCCTTCACTTTATGAAGTCCAGTAATAAAAGCATCGATCTCTTCCTTGGTATTGTAAAAACAAAGGGAGGCCCTGGCTGTACCGGGAATATTCAAAAACTCCATAAGAGGTTGGGTGCAATGGTGACCCGTCCTTATTGCAATACCTTGTTTATCAAGAAGTGAACCGATATCTTGTGGATGAATGCCTTCCATAACAAAAGAAAGAACACTCGCTTTTCTTTTTGAAGTTCCTACAATTTTGAGTCCCTCAATTTTTTGCAGCTTTTCCGTGGCGTACTCAAGTAATTCTTGCTCATAATGAGCGATATTTTCTAGACCTATTTCCTGAACATAATCCAATGCACTTTTTAAAGCGATAACTCCAGCAATATGAGGGGTTCCAGCTTCAAATTTAAAAGGAAGTTCATTAAAGGTTGTCTTTTTGAAGCTAACTTTATCAATCATTTCTCCGCCACCTTGGTAGGGAGGCATTTTATTTAAAAGTTCCTCTTTTCCGTAGAGAACACCTACACCAGTTGGACCAAAAATTTTGTGGGAACTAAAGGCCAAAAAGTCACAATTTAATTCTTTAACATTTAGACTGTTGTGAGCGACGGCTTGAGCTGCATCCACCATAAAAATAGACCCAACTTTGTGGGCCATTGGGATCATTTCTTCTATGGGGTTGATTGTTCCCAAGGCATTTGATGTATGAGAAATAGAAACAACTTTTGTTTTGTTATTTAAGAGCTTTTTATACTCTTCTAAAAGAATTTCCCCTTCCTCATTAATGGGAATTTCCTTTACTATAGCTCCTTTTTTTTGTGCAATAATTTGCCATGGAACAATATTAGAGTGGTGTTCAAGCGTAGATAAGAGAATTTCATCACCCTCTTGGAGGAAGGCATCTCCAAAACACTGGGCCACTAGATTAATAGACTCCGTCGTTCCTTTTGTGAAAATAATCTCATGAGAGTGCTCGCTTCCAATAAATTTTTGAACTGCCTCTCTTGTTTCTTCAAATTGACGTGTTCCTTTCTCACTTAAAAAATGAAGACCTCTGTGAACATTGGCAGTATCTTTTTGGTAATGCTGATCTAGAGCATTAATAACGGGCTTTGCTTTAAGAGTTGAAGCAGCATTATCAAAGTAAATGAGGTCTTTTCCATTAACCTTTTGAGAAAGTGCTGGAAATTGTTTTCTTACTTTTTCTATATCAATTGCCATCATTGGCTCCTTGTGTTTTTTCGTCAAGAATTTTGAATTGATTGAAGTAATTTTCAACTAGGGGAGAAACAAATTTTCTAATCCCAATATGAGAAATTTGGTCGAGAGCCTCTTGAACAAAAGCCTGGCACAGAATTTCCTGGGCCTTTCTTTCACTGACACCTCTTGTTCTTAAGTAAAAGGCTTGATTTTCATCAATTTGACCAATTGTGGCTCCATGAGCACATTTTACATCATCGGCTTCAATTTCTAAGATAGGCCTTGTGTTTACTTTTGCAGATTTACTAAGGAGTAGATTTTTATTGAGCTGGCCAGAGTTAACTTGTTGGGCATCTGGATTGACAATGACCTTACCTGTGAAAACCCCATGGGATTTCTCATCTAAAACGCCCTTAAAAAGTTGGTCGCTTGTTGTATTCGCAACTTTATGATCGATGACACTATAATTATCACAATGCTGATCTTCTTTAATAACAAAGAGACCGTGGATATTTGTATGGGCCCAAGTATCTTCTAAAAGTGAACTTATATTATTACGGGCAAGGTTTGCTCCAAGGCTCAGAGTAAAAGACTTAAAAGCACTATCTTTTTTGACTATTGCTTTTACTTCAGCGATATGAACTGCTTTTAAAGAGTCTCTTTGGCATTTTACATGCTCTACAGATGAGCCTTCTTCACAAATAATAGATGTTTGAGCATTAACAAAGTAATGAGGTGTTTTTTCATATGCTTCGCAAAAGAAATGCTCAAGGGTCGAAATTTTTGAGTAAGAACCAACTTTTATATGAACCCTTGGGCAATTTATAAAACTATCATTTTCTAATGTAGTTAAGTGTAGGATTTCAAGTGGTTCTTCTAAAACAAAATTAGGCTTTATTTCGATGAATATTTCTTCAGGAGATATTGCTTTATTAAGTAGACCAAAAGAGTCTTTAGAAAATCCATTTGGCAAATCAGACTCTTTCTTTATAGAAAGAGAAATATTTTCATTTAAAAAAGTATAGCTAGACTCCATATTCCCATTAATAAAAACAATTCTATTACTATCTGTATTAATTAAATAACCTTCGATCATTTGAGGTGTTATTGCCTTTTTTGGAGCTCCTAATTTTAAATTTGAGTTAAGAAAAGAGGAAGCATTTGTATATTTCCAAATCTCTTCTTTTTTATCTGGGAGACCCAGTTTTTCAAATTCAGAAAGAGCATTTTTCTTTAGATTAAAAGAAGCTTCAGGATACTCCTTTTTGAGTTCCTTATGGAAAGCTTTCACTTCATTGATGAGGTGAGTGGACATATCTTGGGACATTCTAATTTCCTTTTCCTTCAGTAGATTCCTTAATAAGCCAGTCATAGCCTCTTTTCTCAAGCTCAAGGGCCAGCTCTTTTCCACCAGACTTAATAATGCGACCTTTATAAAGGACATGAACTTTGTCTGGAACGATAAAGTTTAAAAGTCTTTGGTAGTGTGTTACTAGAACTGTGGCATTGAATTTACTTTTAAGGGCATTAACCCCCTTTGCGACAATTTTCAAAGCATCGATATCAAGCCCTGAATCAGTTTCATCAAGAAGAGAGAGTCTTGGGTTTAAAACGGCCATTTGAAGAATCTCATTTTTCTTTTTTTCTCCGCCAGAAAAGCCTTGATTAACACTTCGGTCTAGAAAGCTACTTTCCATTTCTAAAAGATCAAGTTTTGACTGTAGAAAAGTCCTAAACTCAGGGGCTTCCATTTCTTGGGCGCCTTGGTGAGTACAGATAGAATTGAAAGATTCTCTTAAAAAGCCAATATTTGTAACCCCTGGGATTTCAATGGGGTATTGGAATCCAAGGAAGATCCCTTCTTTGGCCCTTTCATCAGGTTCTAATTCCTGAATATCTTTATTTTTTCCATTAACATCGTACTCAATACTCCCACCCGTCACTTCATAAGAAGGATGGCCAGCTATGACTTTTGCAAGAGTGCTTTTTCCGGACCCGTTGGGACCCATTATAGCATGGACTTCCCCAGCGTTAACTGTCAGATTAATCCCTCTTAAAATTTCACTACCTTCAATATTTGCATGTAAATCTTTAATCTTAATCATTTCTACTTACCTTTAAACTTTTTTGATCTTTTGTTTGATTTTATTTATGTCTCTATTTTTTAATTTGTAATATCTTTAACCCACGCTGTTTTCTAATTTCATCTCGAGTAATTTTACGGCTTCAACAGAAAACTCTAAGGGAAGTTCTTTAAAAACCTCTCCGCAAAAACCGTTTACGATCATGGAAATACATTTTTCCATATCGAGTCCTCTCGACTGAAGATAAAAAAGTTGATCTTCGCTAATCTTTGATGTCGAAGCTTCATGCTCCATAGTTGCAGTATCATTTTTTACATCTATGTAAGGGTAGGTGTTAGCACTACACTTATCACCGACAAGCATAGAATCACATTGGGAATAATTCCTTGCTCCCGTTGCAGAAGGATTGATTTTAACCAAGCCCCTATAGTTATTTCTCGACTCATCTGCAGATATTCCCTTAGAAATAATAGTGCTTTTGGTATTTTTACCAATATGAATCATCTTAGTTCCAGTATCTGCCTGCATCTTATGGTTTGTAAGGGCGACTGAATAGAAAGCACCTTGGGAGTTATCACCGATAAGGTTACAGCCAGGGTACTTCCACGTGATAGCTGAACCAGCCTCTACCTGGGTCCAGGAAATCTTAGAATTTCTTCCTAAACAATTGCCCCTTTTTGTAACAAAATTATAGATGCCACCATCTCCATTTTTGTCACCGGCATACCAGTTTTGTACTGTAGAGTATTTAATTTCGGCATCGTCTAAGGCAATAAGCTCAACAATGGCAGCGTGGAGTTGGTTTTCATCTCTTTCAGGTGCGGTACAACCTTCTAGGTAGTTTACAAAACTGCCTTCATCAGCAATGACCAATGTTCTTTCAAACTGGCCTGTTTCTTTTGCATTAATTCTAAAATAAGTTGAGAGGTCAATAGGGCATTTGACCCCTTTGGGGATATAGACAAAAGATCCATCACTAAAAACAGCTGAGTTTAAGGCTGCATAAAAATTGTCAGAAAAAGGAACAACTGTTCCCAGGTATTTTTTGACAAGTTCAGGGTAGTCTTTAACAGCTTCAGAAATAGAGCAAAAGATAACGCCTAACTTTTTTAAATCTTCTTGATGAGTTGTTGCCACTGAAACGCTATCAAATACAGCATCGACGGCCACACCAGAAATTCTTTTTTGTTCGGAGAGAGGGATTCCTAATTTTTCAAACGTGGCCAATAACTCAGGATCAACCTCGTCCAAACTTTCAAGTTCAGGCTTTTTCTTTGGAGCCGCATAATAATAGAGGTCTTCAAAGTCAATTTCAGGAATATCTAAATGGGCCCAGTTGGGATGAGTCATTGTTTTCCAATGGCGGAAGGCCTTAAGCCTATAATCCAGCATCCACTCAGGTTCATTTTTCTTTTTAGAAAGGAGTCTGACTATGTCTTCATTAAGCCCTTTCGGAAACTCTTCAGTTTCAATATCAGTATAGAACCCATACTTGTAATCTTTATTTTTGTTGATCATTTCTTCCGAGCTCATTACGAATCCTTCACTACTTGATTTTGTTTTAATAACGTTATTTTTTATTTTATTCCTAGCATTTCTTTTAAATTGGGTTTGCCTGCTTCGCCTTCTAGATCCACCCACTGATCATTTTCAAAGAAGAGCTCTTCAAGGCTAATTTGTCCTAAAAAAGCCATGACCTTACTGTTCAGGCGGTCTATGGGGGTAATAATATTGCAGGTACTGTGGAGGTTACAGAGTCCTTTGTTGCTCTGGCAAAAGTTGTCCTCTTTAATGTCTTCTGCAATTTTTGTAATTTCCATAAAGGTAATATCACTTAAATTTTTGTGGAGGGTATAACCTCCTCTAAGCCCTTGGATGGATTTGACAATGCCGTGGTGGTTCATTGCTTGCATCACCTTAGCAGTCGTATCAAACGGGGTTTTTAGAGCATCACAAATTTCTCTAACTGTGATGATAGAGTCTTCCTCTTTTTCACCCATAATTTTTAAGGCCATGAGGGCGTACTCTGTTTTTTTGTTAATTTTTAACATTTAAAAAACCTATTAAAATTTCGAAATCCCCATAAAACCTATGAAATCCAAAGCCTTGTACCCCAAAATAGGGTAAAAATAAACCTAATTCTAACTTACCATGAAATAGGTTAAAATTTGCCTTATTTATTACTTTTCAAAGTAAGATCTTTTCTAGACTTAAAGCTTATATTCCATATTTTTTATTGAACTATTACATTCTTTTAGGACAAGGAATACCAAGGAGCGAGAGCCCTTTCTCCATAACCTTGGCCACAGATGCTGAAAGAAACAGGCGCGCCTGCTTGAGCTTTTCAGTCTCTGCCTTGGCCACAGAGCACTCAGCGTAAAAGGAATTATAAAGTTTTCCTAAATCATAAAGGTATGAGCAAAGGGCGCTTGTCTTGTATTGTTGGCATGCCATTTCAACGGTTGAGTTAAAAAGTGCTAGCTGGATCATAAGGTTCTTCTCCTGATCCTTTTCTAAGACACTCCAGTCAAAAGAAGTTTGATACTCAGGAAGGCCAACTTTTTGAATAAGTGATTGGATACGAGCATAAACATATTGAAGATAAGGACCAGTTTCTCCATCTAATTTGAGCCACTCTTTCATATCGAAAACAATTTTTCTATTATTATCAACTCTAACCATCCCATATTTTATAGCGCCATTAGCAACCATTTTTGCCGTTTCATCAATTTCTTTCTGGTCCCACTCGCCCAGGTATTGGTTCAGGTATTGCTCTTTAATCGCCTTTTCCATACTAGTTAAAAGGCTCATAAGAGGGACTATGTTTCCCTTCCTTGAGCTCATGGCACCATCTGGAAGTTCAACAACATTGTATTTTAAGTGAAAGCAGTTTTTTGATTGCTCAAATCCCATTTTTTCTAGTGTTTTAAAGATTTGGTTGAAGTGGTGGGCTTGTCTATCGTCTACAACATAAATACTTTTTTCAATTTGGTATTCTTCAAACTTTTTCTTAGCAAGAGAAATATCTTTAGTTGCATAATTACCATTACCATCTGATTTAATAAGAATACAAAAGCCGAGCTTGTCTTCTTTGAGGTCTATTCCTATGGCCCCCTCTGACTCAACAAGCGTTCCTTTTTTATGAAGCTCTTGGGCCAATTCAACAGATGAATGATCTTCCTCAGACTCAAAAAACCATCTTTCAAAATTAACCCCTGCCCAATCATAAGCGTCTTTCATTAGTTCTAAAGACCATTCCCTCGTTTTTTTCCAGAGGTCGTAGAATTCTCCTTCTTCTTTTTTTAATTGCTGCAGGATTTCTCCAAGCTGTACTCGGTTATTAGTTTCTTTATTTGTCCCTAATTCCTCTTCAAGCTTCGCAGTTGCTCTTGTGTAAAGTGTTCCTAACCAGGCTCCCTTATCTGTTTCTGGGAGAGGATCTTCGTTGTGGTTTTTTAAGTACCATAAGCATTTGGCAACATGGGTACCAGAGTCTCCTGGGTAGGTTACTGGAATTGTTTTATGGTTACAATATTGATGAAGAAGAACAATCGCATTTCCCAAACAAAGGTTTCTCATGTGGCCTACATGCAATTCTTTATGAGTGTTTGGTTGAGAAAATTCAATCATAGTTTTGGGGGCATTTTCGAAGATTACTTTTTGAAAATATCCACCTTCTAAAATATCAAGGAGGACATGCTCCCCTAAAAAAAGTGGGGAGACAAAGACGTTGAGGTAAGGTCCCTGAGCTTGGTAACTTTCAAGAAGGTTATTTTCTTCAATATTGTCAGCAATTTTTTGAGCGATGGCCGCGGGAGACATCTTAAAACTTTTGGCCAAAGGAAAACAAGGAAATGCAAAATGACCCATTTTTGGGTTTGGTGGTTTTCCAATTTGGTCGTAAATATCTTTTATCGTAAGTTTTGCTTCTGGAAAAGATTGTTTGATGGCCTTTTGAAGGAGGTTCGCTAGCTCAGAAAATGTTTTGTTGTGCATCATTTATTTAGGCCCTCTTTTGACGTGGGATAAAAATTTCGCGCATGATATAATTCTTAAAAGGAACTGAAAAGATATCTGTAGGTGGGATGGTGAGTTTTTTTAGGATAAAAAATCGCTTTGTGTTTTTTTCTCTCTCCCTTTTTCTTTTAGGAAGGTTTTTCTCCGTTTTTAATGAGGTCGTCGCAGTTG
>DKQD01000157.1 GCA_002474345.1 Bacteriovoracaceae bacterium UBA7317 | reverse complement strand
TTTCGTCTTATTTAAGTAGAATGCGATGTCTTGGCAGGTATTTTGGGAATTGGGGGGCGCGCCTAAGTATTTTTTCTTGTCCTGTTTTAGGTTTTTTGAAAAATAATCGATAAATGGGTTGGGTGGAGTTTAAAAAAGAGGTGCTTTGTTTTTCTTAACCTTTTATTTTTTAAAGTTTTTTTTTTTTTATGTTCGATAAGTTGAGGACCTTTGTTTTTTCTAGTTTTTCACTTAGCTTATTAGAGGTAATAGATTATGTACTTTAAACTTTTCTCTTTTTTTATTTTTCTCTCTTCTTCTTTGAGCAGCTTGGCTATGGATTATAAAATTTCCGATGAAAAAAAAATTAGGGATTTTATTATTAATAATAGAGGAGACTTTAATAAATTTATGAATGGAATATCTTTAAGCAAAGGGTTTTCCATAAAAGTTTTACAAATAGAATGTCGGGAAAAACCAGAAAAATGTCCAAAAAACTCTGAAAAGTGTATTACAAGTAAACATAAGGTGATTTTTCAAACAATAAATAAAAATGGAAAAACGAAAAAAGGAACTCTCACATATCAAAATAGTGATAGAGTAATGGACTTAAAGAATTCTCCTATGGCCTAGGAATATTTTAAAAGATTTGAAAACAGCTAAGCCTACATATAATTATAAAATTGAAGGAATTTAAATTTTAAATTTAAATTTGAGTATTTACATAACCCCGAGTTGATCGATAAAATACTTTAAATAAAATTTAAGAAACTAGTGTGTGTCCAAAGTTCAGTACTCTATTCTCATTCTTAATAGCTTAATAGAAACTTATTTTATTTAAGAAAAATGATTAACTTTAGCCGTTTCTCCTAAAGAAGAAGAACTTTTAGGATGAGAAATAAGAGAGGATACTGTCTGAGACTTGATATGCAGTTGAGAAGCAGCCTTGCAAAAGATACCCGCCAGTGGGGGCCTCCCAATCAAGCTTTAATAGAATTTTGTCTTATTTAAGTAAAATACGATGTCTTGGCAGGTATTTTGGGAATTGGGGGCGCGCCTAAGTATTTTTTCTCGTCCTGTTTAAGGTTTTTTGAAAAATGATCGATAAATGGGTCTGGTGGAGATTAAAAAAAGGGCGCTTCGTTTTTCCTAAGGTTAAATAGAACGAAACAACAAGTGGGAAATAAAAAAATAAAAACTCAATTCAAATTTTCGTCAGACGGCTCTCTTGGAGCTGCCAAAATATCAGGAAAACCTCATATCGCTTTTTATCTTAAAAATAACAACAAATAGGAATTAGAGATGAAGATAGTACTCCTTTTACTATTTTTATTTTCCTGTACACATGCTTTTTCAGAAAATAATTATTTTGAAGACTGGCTAGAAGAAGAAATGATCTCTATTAATCATGAACAAGATCATGAAGAAAGTTCTATTAAAAGTCAGTTATCGGGGGCTTGGGTATTGGATAAAATAGGGTTCAGAGTCCGCTCTCTTTTTGAGCTTTTATGGGACGAGAATTACAGAGAGCGCCCTTTGTAAAGAGCGCTCCAATTTTTTTAAAATTATTTTAACAAAAGACCATCTAAAAGATTTTTCATGTTTTCTGGGCTTGTGCCATTAACTTCTGCAGCTTTTTCGATAAGTCTTTCAAAAGAGGCTTTGTCGCCTTCTAAGCTCTTTTTAAAAGCTTGAGTGGCTTCATTGATGTTAACGCCAATAAGACTATTTGAGAAAGCATCAGCATCAGCATTTGACATCGCTCTGTTTTTAGAAATTCTTTTCCAGTTAAGAACGAGCTTAGCAACATTTTCACTTCTCTTTTCAGAAAGACCAAAGTCATAAGTAAGAAGGTCTTGCATTTTTTTCATCTTGTATGTTTCTTTAAACGCAGCAACTTTTTCAAGATCTTTAGCAGTACCTTGAACTTCAGAGAAAGTCATTTCTACCCTTTTACCTGCATCAACACTGTAGATGTCTCCAGTATATGTTCCATCTCCATTAGATGTAACATCATTACTACCAAGACCAAAATATTTATAGTTGCCATTACTAGAAACATATGTAGGGTTGTTCTCAATGGACTTTAATCTAAACTCATCCCAGGTATCTCCTTCCTCGTAATCGTCTAGATTAATCGCAAAGGTAGTTTGGTATGTATAAATTCCACTACCGTAACCTTCATCTAAAGTCGCTTTAACAACGATCCAACCCTCAGTTTCAGTATCGTTAAGGTCCTTAAGTACTGCTACATCTAACACGCCTTCATTTTCACTAATCAGGTCAATAAAAGAGTCTACCTTATCAGCGTTTCTTTCTTCTTGCGTTGGTCCCCATTGTGTATTGTGACACGCAGATACAAGAAACATTAATGACGCAACAACGCCAAGGCTAAATTTTTTGAACATTTTTGATTTCCTTTTTTTTAGGTTTACAATTTCTGAATTTTTGAAAGGGGAAAATAACATAAATAGATTAGGTTTATAAACAACTATTTTGAAAAATATCAATTTCTTAACTTGAAAATAATTCTTTTTTAATGATATTTGATGGCAGTGCTTCTTTTATTTACTTAGGGTACCGCATTGCTATTTAACTCTGTGCAATTTATCTTTTTTTTTCCTTTGCTCTTTGTCTTATACTACGTTCTTTCCTACCGCTATAGAACGGTTCTTCTCCTTTTAGGAAGTTATTTCTTTTATGCTTATTGGAAACCGGTTTATATCATTCTTATCCTTTTCTCTACTTCACTTGATTTTTTCACGGCAAAAAAAATTGAAGCATCAAAGGGCCTAGTAAAAAGAAACTGGCTTTTTTTAAGCCTGTTTGGAAACTTGGGAATTTTATTTTTCTTTAAGTACAGCCAATTTTTTATAGAAAACCTAAACCTATTCTTATCAATCTTTTCAAACTATCAGTTAAAATCCTTCTCTTTCGAGCTTCCCCTCGGCATCTCTTTTTACACTTTTCAAACAATGTCCTACACCATAGACGTTTACCAAAAAAGAATGCCTGCAGAAAAAGGTTTTTTGCGTTTCGCACTTTACGTTTCGTTTTTTCCACAATTAGTGGCAGGACCTATTGAAAGGGCTTCTAACATCATTCCTCAACTTAAAAAGGAAATTTCTCTCGATTATGAAAGGATCACAGATGGCCTTAAAATAATGTTCACAGGTTTTTTTAAAAAGGTTGTGATTGCAGACTCGCTTTCCATTATTGTCGCTCATGTCTACTCCAATGTTTTTGATTTCGGAGGCCTCGTCCTCATTTTTGCCACCTTCCTTTTCCGTTACCAAGTCTTTTGCGATTTTTCTGGCTACTCTGATATCGCAGTTGGAGCCGCCAAAGTGTTTGGAATTAACCTGACTCAAAATTTTAATAGACCCTTTGCCGCCACGTCAGTCAGAGACTTTTGGAGGCGGTGGCATATAACCATGGGTGGCTGGTTTAAAGATTATGTTTTCTTTCCTCTTAACCAAAACCACTTGGGTAGAAAAAGAATGATTTATTTCAATACCCTCCTAACGTTTTTGCTTATTGGTTTATGGCATGGCCCAAAATGGACTTATGTTTTTTGGGGAGGTCTCCACGGCACCCTTCTTCTTTTAGACCGGGCTACCGAGAAAAAAAGAGAGGCTTTAACAAATAGATTGAAATTAAAAAACCACCCTATTCTTCTCAAATGTTTTCAAATTTTTGTGACTTTTTCCTTAATGAGCCTCGTTTCGGTTTTCTTTAGGGCCTCTAACGTAAATGAAGGTTTCCATATTATTAAAGAGTTCTTTTCCTTTACAAAAGTTGGTTATTGGAATTTTAATGATATTTTAGACCTTATGGAACACAAGCAGCACTTTGGTGAAATTATATTAGTTATTGCTAGCATTATCGGGATGGAGTTCATTCACTATTACCAATCAAAAAAGAATCTTCTTTCATCCGTAAAAAAGTTCCCAAAATTTCTAAGATGGAGTTTGTATCCTGTGGCCTGTTTCGTTCTCATTTTAGTAGGAAAATTTTATGCTAAAGAATTTGTTTACTTCCAATTTTAATAGAAGTGACTTTTTTAAAATATTAAAAAAAGGGAGCCTGCTTGCAGGGCTCATCTACATCCCCTTTGCTTTGGCCCTTACTTACTTCCCTTCAAGTATCCTTAATAATAATTACGGTTTTTCTCGTTTCCAAAAAAAGATGACAGGGCCATCTTCTAAAAAGAGATCTTTTGACCATATTTTTTTTGGAAGCTCCTTGCCTATGACGAATATAAGGGCCCATGAACTAGATAGTACGCTCGTCCTTGGTGGAAACCTCATGACGATTATCCCAAACTATTACATGTTCAAACGTTACCTGAAAAATAACCCCGCTCCAAAAACAATCTATGTTAGTCCACAATTAGGCTTTGTTAAAGAAAAGGATTATTGGGAGGCCTTGAAACTAAATTACATGAGCTATGAGGATGTTCTTGACGTAATGAAAACGTCTCTTAGGGTAAAGGACTGGCCATCGCTTGAAAAGAATGTCCTTACCTACTTTTTTAAGGCCTTTTCAATTCATTACAAACTTATCCATAGCTATCTTCCCGAGTTAAAAAGCGGCCTTTTTGACCCAAGGGCCGACAGACAAGAAGTCGTAAGAAAAACTCTTGACCGCTACAATGGCTATGTCAATTATAGAGAAATAAACAGGGTCCTAAGAATAAGAAAACTAAGTCTAAAAAGGAAAGCTTTAAGAGTTAGAGAAAAAAATAGTGAACAAATATTTGAAAAAAAAGGCAAAGTGAAAATCCCTCCTATTCACGAACATTATGCAAAAAGGATGGCAGAGCTCGCCTCTAAAAATAATATCCGCCTTGTTTACCTTTTATATCCAGTCTCTCCACTTAGGTCTCGTCAACTTCCTAAAGAGGTTAAGACCGATTTTAAAAATTACTATACATCCCTAATGAAAGGTTATAAAAACGTACATGTTTGGATTTACAAAGACCATTACGGAAGAGATAAGTTTGTCGATGCCTCTCACCTAAACGCTAAAGGCTCCATTTTTTTTAAAAAAGAGGTGAAAAACCTTTATAGAGAAGTTGAAAAAAAGTTTAATTAATTAATTTAATTATTTTCCTTGTCAGGAAAGACTGTCTCTTTTTTCCTCTATCATTGAAACCAGATCGTTAAGTTTTTTTATTTTCACCGCTTTAGGACCAGTTATTTCAATACCAAAAGATTCTTCAATCCCTAAAATGAGATCAAGGTGTGCCATTGAATCCCACCCTGGAGTATTTTGTGATAGATCATCTAGACTAAGTTCCGATTGGGAAACCCAAAATTTTTCCGATGCCAACTTCATAACCTGGTCTTTAAGGCCCTCAATAGACTTTTTATGATTAAGGTTTAAACCTCCTCCTAGGCCAAGATAATCTTCTCTAATCCTGACGCTATCTGGTTTTCCACTTCTATTTTTTTGGAAGCTTTCCAAAAAGATAATGTCTCTTGGAACTTTATAGGGGGAAAGTTTTTTTGAAAGGTAGTCTAAAAGGTAAGCCTTGCAGTCTATTGAATCTTTGCCCTTTAAAGTTCTTATGACAGCAGAAATAGACCTCTCACCCCAATTTTTATCGGTCACACCAAAGCTCACACAATCATTCACAAACTCACTTTCTAAGAGCGTATTATTAATTTCTTCAGTTGAAATATTCCACCCCCCGAAATAATAATATTTTTTTTCCGCCCTATGATCTTATAACAACCTTAAGAGTCCTTTTTAATAGAAGCTCGCCTGATTTAAGATAAAGTGAGTTGCCTTGATACGTATGTTGCGAAATGTGGGGAATTAAATTAGAGAGAGACGTTACTTAAAAATTCCCAAATCACACGATGTGTGGACACACCATTAATCGTACTCGGCCACTTATGTCCTGTCCCATGTAAACGATAATGTTCAACACGTGCCTCTTGATTACAATCATTGTAAATAAAATGAGTAGCTGAAGGAAAATCCGTTTGATTTTGACTTTGACAGGCATATTTACTTTGCCAAAAGTCGATTAAATCCGAAATATTTCGCATAGGTCCTACTTCATCCCATGCTTTCCACGTCCACGTATCGCTGTAAGAAATGATCCAATCATCATCTCCATGAATATGTAAAATTGGTGCATATCGTTGGGGTTCACATTGACCGTGAGTAATCGGCATGGTTCCCGCAAATGAAGCAATGGATGCAAAGCGATCGCTCATCTGACAGGCAATCTCATAGGTAAACATTGATCCTAAAGAATAGCCTGTAGCATAGATTCTTGAAGAATCCACTTGATGAATCATAGAAATTTCATCAATCATGGCTTGGATAAATTCAATATCGTGTTGGCGTGTGGAGTCTGTATTTAATTGCCACTCACCTTC
>DKQD01000092.1:83874-92760 GCA_002474345.1 Bacteriovoracaceae bacterium UBA7317 | reverse complement strand
TCCGGATTATTGGCCCAAGGTCATATCGTTGGGTGGATACAAGGAAAAGCTGAATTTTCCTTGAGGAGCCTCGGTAATCGTTCAGTTTTGGCAGACCCAAGAGATCCTTCAATAAAAGAAAAGATTCAGGCCATATTTAAAAATGTCCCCCTCTCTATTCCTTTTGGAACGTCTATCCTTCATGAACTTGGACCTAGGTATTTCAAAAATTATCAAAAATCACCTTATATGGAAAAATCTCTTTATCTAAAAGATGAAGTTATAGGACTCTTGCCTGGAATCACTAACAAAAATATGCCAATTCAAATGCATTCAGTTCACGAAGAGCTGAATCCAATTTTTCACTCCCTTTTAAAAGAGTTTCAAGACTTAACCAAAATACCCATTCTTCTAAACACAAATATTAATGTTTCCAACAACGCTCATACACTTACCGAAGAAGATATTTTCTCCCTTCTTTTAACAACAAAGCTAGAATTTTTAGTCATAGGAAACTTCATTATTAAAAGAAGGTGAGAATGAGTTTTACTCATCAACGAACTTAATGTTTAAAGGGAAGAGATGAGTGATGAAGGTCTATCTTGAGTCGGCTATCATCCATTTTTTTATATCCGAATGAATATTCTACCTTTAATTCCTTTCCACCATCATCTTTGAAATAATAGTGTCCCATAACAAGGGCCCTTTTTTCTTCAAAGATAAAAGAGGCATTTTCAAACCGGATCGACTTCCATGGCTGAAGCGCAAAGCCTCCATCTTCCGGAAAATTGGTGTTTCCACCTACGAAATAGGAAAGTGCCGCATCTTTTTCCAAACGAAATGGTTCTTCCGACGCCTTTGTCGGTTTAAAAAGAACTTTGGCGGAGTCATAAGCATAAAGATCATCTAAAAGTTTTAAAGCTTCACTTAAATGAGCATCTTTATTATCTTTTAGCTTTCCAATTTGAATAACAGATTCAGCCCATTTTTCTTGGGCCTTATTAACTTCCTGCTCAGTAATCACAAAGAACCCCCTTTTAGAGTCATTTAGTTACGGGTAACCTACTCTTTAACTTTAAAGGGAATTTACTTTTTTCGTATTTGAAAGAAAAGATAAAAAGGAATTTATAATTAGACCCTTAGGGTCATAAAAAAAAGAGTGACCAAAGCCATTCAGTGGTAAAAATTGAGAACCTTCAATAGCGTGGTGAAGCTTTTGACCTAAATAAAAAGGTACAATCTGATCATCTTTTGAGTGAACAATTAGTGTTGGAGCTTTAACGTCCTTTAAAAAGGGAGTTACATCATGACGACCACTTTTATACAAAAGTTTTTTTAAAGCTTCAGGGCCAAGGGATTCCCTTTCAAATTGGCCAAGTTTTTCATTAAATTCAGAAGGCATTACCTTAAGATATTCCCTTGGTAAGCTTTTCCTCATAAAAAAACCCTTACCCCAATCACGGACAGTCTTATCTACAGCTCTTTTTAAAATAAAATATTTGAAAAACTTGGGCAGCCACCATACTTTTTCTAACTTTGCTGAATGAGGCAGACCAGACACTAAAATCATTTTCGAAACTTTAGATGGGTTATTTGCCGCATATAATGCGCTGATCTGAGCCCCCTCGGAAAAACCAAGAAGAATGGCTTTCTCTGATGAATTTTCCTCCATTACAAGGTCAATATCATGTTCCCTTTCCTCAAGAGTTGGTGCTCGGTCTATTTTTTTTGAAAGTCCAGACCCCCTTTTATCAAAAAGGAGGACTCTATAATGTTTAGATAATTGGGTGATAAATTTTGTGAAACCAGGAAACAAGTGATAATGCTCGATGTGGGAGACTATACCTGGAACAAGAATCAAGTCTTCTGGACAATTCACTCCAAAGACCTGGTAAGCCAATCTTGTTTTGCCTCGCTCCAGATACTTAGTTTTAAAATTCAAAGCAGTCGGCCTTAATCCTCTGAGGAAGGTTCTCTATTTAATTCTTCTTTTAGCTTCTCAACGGCTTCATCAGGTATTTTTAGGCTCTCCATTTCACTAAAGGAAAGCTTTTTAAGCTCAGCCTTATTTTGTTCATCCCATAACTTATTAAGATAGGTTTCAAGTTCTTTTATTGCTTTTTTATCCTCTTCGGTCGTTTGAGTAAGACGGATAGCTTCCAACACCTTTTCCTTGTACTCCAAGAGCCACTTTTCTTTTGCATCCAACTCTTCTTTCTCACTCGTCCAAGGAACTTTGGCCTTAACAATTTCGATTTTTGAGTCTTCGGCCTTTGAACTAGCTTTGGAGACTGAATTACCCGTCCCTCCTATTACTTTTTCTTGTGAAGGACTTTCCTTATTTACTGATTGAGATGACTTTACATCTTCACTCTTATTTGTTTCGGGTCCCTTTTTTTGGACAGCAAAAAAAACGCCTCCAAAAATGATCACACACACAGTAACAATTATTGCTGAACGCATATTAAGCTCCCTCTTGGGTTGTTTCTAATACAAAAGTCATTTTCATTCTCTTAAAAATACTCTTTAGCCAAAGAATAGAAAAAATTGGTATGAATTCCATAAGACGATGGAATTTGTCACCGCTACTGACATTAGAAAAACTTTCAATCGAAACTTTATAAAGAACGTACGTTCTAAACAGGTAAAAAAGGGCCACGGCAAGAACGATGGAACTTCCGCCATAAATAAGTCCGTTAATTAAATATTTTTGAAGTGCTTCCCAAGTAAAACGCAAACCATCCCTCTCCATTATTCTTTTACTCTCAATTTATCGGATTACTTGAGCGAAAACTAAATGAACTCCTCTTTTTAAAGACACAATTGCTTTTTCTCAAAAATTCTCATTTATAAAACTCAAAACTCTTTTAGAGTTCCCCTAAAGGAAAAATTTTTGCTACACTATGACATAGAGATTCAATAGAAATTATTCACAAGGCAAGTCTTCATGGATGTTAGGGCTTATTTAAAGGACAAACAAATTCTATCTTGGGCCCTTTACGATTGGGCCAACTCAACATTTGCCACAAGTATTATGGCCGCCTTTTTCCCAATTTATTTTAAGCAATTCTGGTCCCATGGAGAAAGTAGCGCCATAACGTCGTCAAGACTTGCTTTTGCTACTGCTGCTGCAAGTTTTGTTGTTGCAATTCTTGCTCCTGTTCTAGGTGCCATAGCTGACCAAGTTAACGCCAAAAAAAAGTTCCTTATCTTTTTTCTTACCATTGGGGTTACAACGACAGGCGCTTTAACATTTACAAGCATGGGGCAATGGCAAATTGCTGTTCTCCTCTACGCCTTTGGAACTATAGGCTTTTCCGGCAGTAATATTTTTTACGACGCGCTCCTTGTTTTCATTTCAAATGACAAAACAGTCGACGGTGTATCTGCCTTTGGATTCTCTATGGGTTATTTAGGGGGCGGTCTTCTTTTTGTTTTAAACACACTCACAGTTCTCTATCCAACTTCCTTCGGTCTAACAGATCAATCTCAAGCTGTTCAAGTATCTTTCATCATGGTAGCAATCTGGTGGGCGCTTTTTTCCATCCCGCTTTTTCTTTATGTTCCTGAAAAAAAGATTGAGTCTAAGGACTCCATTTTGGCCATTTGTAAAAAGGGTTTTTCCAGACTCAAAACGACCTTTTCTCAACTAAGAAATTTGAAAGTCACATTTCTTTTTTTAGTGAGCTACTGGTTTTATATAGATGGGGTGGATACTATCGTAAGGCTTTCAAGTAACTACGCCCTTAATATTGGAATTTCTCAACAAACACTACTCGTCTGCATTCTTTTAGTTCAGTTTGTCGCTTTTCCTTGCACTCTCCTCTACATCAAAATTTTTGAAAATAAATGGGGGACAAAAATAGGCATACTCTTTGGTATTGGTTGTTATATTGTCATCACGGTCTCTGCTTATTTTGTTGACTCTGAAACAGAATTCCTTCTTCTGGCCATCGGCATTGGTTCTGCTCAAGGAGGTGTTCAGTCCCTAAGCCGTTCCTTTTTTTCTAAAATTATTCCAAGGAATGCTCCCACGGAATTTTTTGGATTTTACAATATGCTTGGAAAGTTTGCTGCTGTTTTTGGCCCCATGATTTATGGATTTATGAGGTTATACACCGGTGAACGCCAATCAATTCTCTCTATTATTGTTCTTTTTGTTCTCGGTGGGGCCTTACTTCTTTTTGTTGATGAGGAGAAAGGGAAAGCTGCTGCCAGAGAAATGGAGAAAGCAATCGCTAAAAAAGAAGGAGCGGGGGCCTAGGTCAAGATGACTGTGTGTGGGCTTTATGGGTTTCGTAAGGAGCTACGATGTTGGGTAGTAGACCTTTGTGCCCCCACTCTTTTCTTTAGCTAAAGAGAAGGTACGCCCAAAAGTTGTATAAGTCAAACAATAGTTTCTACAAACAAACATTTTTTCTAAAAAACTTCTTTTCACCTGTTTGAACATCCCAAAGCCTTTTATAGAAACCTTTGAGTCGAAGAAGTTCATCGTGAGCTCCTTCTTCCACAATTTTTCCCTTTTCCAAAACAATAATGTGGTCAGCATGACGTATTGTAGAAAGCCTGTGTGCCAAAATAAGAGTCGTTCTCCCATGGCTCGCTTTCTCGAGCGTTCTTTGAAGAGAAGCCTCCGTCTCATTATCAACATTCGAAGTAGCTTCATCAAGAATAAGTACCGGAGCATTCTTTAAAAGGGCCCTTGCTATAGAGATTCTTTGCCTCTGACCACCTGAAAGAGTTTGTCCCCTCTCACCAATAACTGTTTCATAACCTTGTGGTAGTTCGCTAATAAATTGGTGGGCCTCTGCCATCTTGGCAGCCTCAATTATATCATCAAGCGTACTATTAAAGCTCCCATAACTTATATTTTCTCTCACCGTTCCGTGAAAGAGAAATACATCCTGACCGACAAAACTAAATGCTTTCCTCAAGTCTTTTAGAGAAAAATTACTGATTGGCTCTCCATCCAAAGTAATAAAGCCATGACGACTTTCGTAAAGCCTAAGAATCAACTTTGTTAAAGTACTTTTTCCAGAACCCGTAGGGCCTACAATAGCAAAAGTTTTCTGGGCCTTAATGTGAAAGTTGAAGTCTTCAAAAAGCGGAGGAAGACCTCTATAATTAAAAAAGATCTTATGAAATTTAATATCCCCTTTCACCTTTTTCAAATTGAGAAGCTTTCTCCCATCTTTAATAGAGTAGGATGTATTTAAAAGTTTTATTAAACGGGCCAAAGAAGCCATAGATCTTTGGTAAAGGTCAAAAGTTTCTCCCAGCCTAGTTAAGGGCCAAAGGAGCCTTTGAGTTAGAAAAATCATGACACTATAAGCCCCTACATTTAAAGACCCTTCAATCACTAGTTTTCCTCCCATAATTAGGGTTGTTGTAAAACTCAAAACGATGAAAATCCTTATTATTGGAGAGAAGGCACTCGAAAGTCGAATGGCCAATTTATTGGCCTTATTGTAGTTTTCACTTAAGCCATTAAGAACCCAGCTCTCAAAGTGTTCCGCCGTATAACTTTTAATAGTGGTCATTCCACTTAGGTTATTTCCCAGTTTCGAATTGAGGGCATCAACTTCTTCTCGAACGCGGGCATAATGAGGGGCCACCTTATTTTTGAAAGAAAAGGAAAACCAAAGAATCAAAGGAATAGGAATAAAAGAAAAAAGGGCAACATTTGGAGCAATCACTAAAAAGCCAGTGCCGACAATAAGGACCGTTGTCATAACTTGAATAATGTCATTGGCACCACCGTTTAGGAAACGTTCAAATTGATTGACGTCATCATTTAGAAGGGCCATGAGACTTCCGCTCGTTTTATGCTCAAAGTATTCAAGATCCAAATTTTGAAGGTGATTATAACCATCCATCCTTAAGTCGTGCTGAACTTCCTGGGCCAACCCCCTCCAAGTTAGTTTTTGCAAAAACTCAAATAAGGACTCTAAAGACCAAATTAAAACAGTCATTCCGCCAAGAATATAGAGCTGCGTCATCAGATCAGGGCCAACTACAGAGCCTAAAAAAGAGCTCTCTTTTTTTACAACGGTATCGACAGCTGCCCCAATCAAAAGAGGTGGGGCCAAATCAGTTACCTTGTTCAAAAAGGAGTAAAGCGATGCTTTTGCGATTGCGCGTTGATCCTTTTTCTTCATGAAAAAAAATTTAAATAGTGGATGTTTAATTTTCACAGTAACCCTTTAAAAGGCTTCAGTTAGTAATTACCATGAAAACAACCATATCCAGTCCTTAAGGTCAATTATTGGGACTCTTCAAATGCTTCTTTGGCAAGCTCTCTAAAGTCCTCAATCCATTGGGCCACTTTGGCCGATATGGAAACTTTTTGTTCTTTGTCTAATGAATTGAGGACCCTCGCAATAAGGTTATCTATATGAACCCTATAAGCTTTACTTTCCGGAGTCCGCCTTTTGTCCCAATTTAAAAAATGATCCTTCACACAAAAAGACTTTTTTTCTTTATTTTTGTTTTCTTTTATACAAGAGATGATCTTCTCATTCCAGACTTTTCGCCTAGCATAAGACTCTTTAAAAGGGAAAGAGTGCTTCTTAAAATGCTCTTTAAAAATTTTTTCCTGCTTTTCTTTAATAGTGATGTCCATAAAGTCGAGCATTTTTTTTGCCCTTTTTAAACTTAGCTCTTCAGAACTTGATTCTTTTAATTTCTCAAGTCTTTCTTCATGGTCTTCCTTAATTTTTTCTTCAAATTTTTTTATCTGAGAAGAGTTCAAGGAAAGGTAAATTTTTACAGAAGAGTCAACCCAAGGTCTTGCGGTCATAAAGCCGAGCTTTTCCATTTCAAGCCTTTTCGCCTGAACAATTTTTGGAGTTATAGTGGAAGCCTTTAAATCTTTTCTGACCTCTTCTAAAAAAGTTACATATTTTGGAAGCATTTCTTTTTGGTGCCACTTTTTATACTTTTGAATATTTTTTTCTACTTCAGGAATTTGCTCACTATTAAGGTCAAAGTATGATTCTAACCTCATTTGAATAAACCAATCAGAAAAACGGTAAGCCCATTTAATTCGGCTGCAGCTAGTGGTGAGAAAAAGAACAATCAAAAGAAGGGGTATAAAAGCTCCAACTTTTTTACGCCTCCAAAAGGCCAATTTATTAAATTTATCCATTTGCAAGCACCTCTTTTGAACGATGTGTTACTTTGGGCCACTTAATTTCTATACCTTCTTATTCTAACCCTCAATTGATTGTCAGAAAAAGGATCTTTCGCTAGACTCCCCTTAAAAAAACACAAGGATTTAAAATGATGTTTGATCAAGTGACAAGTGACATAAAAGAGGCCATGAAAGCGAAAGAAAAAGAGAGGCTCAACGCGCTAAGATACCTTAAAAGCCTTCTCCTCGAAAATAAGACCTCCGGTAAACCAAAGCCTGAAATTGATGTCGTTGTCGCACATCAAAAAAAGCTCAATGCTTCACTTGAAAGCTACCCACCAGAAAGTGAACAAAGACAAAAAATTGTAGACGAAATTGAATTTCTTAAACCCTATTTACCAGCTCCTATGAGTGAAGAGGATGTAAAGACCATCATAAAAGAAATTTTAAGCAAGATGGAAAAGCCTAATATTGGTATGGTGATGAAAGAACTGTCTCCACAAATTAAGGGTAAATTTGATGGAAAGGCAGCAAACAAAATAGTTCAAGAGTTAGTCAATAAATAAAGTTAAAGATTTTAAAAACAAGGAGTTACCGATGAAAAAATTAATGTTAGCAGCTTTTCTCTGCTTACTTTCAATTAACAGTTACAGTGCAAAAAGAGTCATTCAGCTTGTAAACCACCAATATGAAGGTGTTAAACAATGGCTTCCTGGGACAATTATAGTCAACCAAGGGGACGATGTGGAAATTCACCTTATTAATAAAAAAGGTATTCATGGCTTTCGCATTAAGGCCTTCAACATTGAAGAAACAGTGACTTCAAAAAAAGTTAAGAAAGTAACTTTTAAAGCCTCTAAAAAAGGCATTCACAAAATAGACTGTCAAATGCATGGTGCTCATGTTGGTGGCCAATTAATTATACAATAATATGAAAATTAAAGGCCTTAAAATACCTGAAGCAGAAAAGAATGGATTTATTCCAACTCTGAATCAGATGGGCTTCATGACTTCAACTTTGGACTCCTTTTCGGAGGAGTTTACAATGTTTAGCTCCTCTTCATGGGCCGGCTCCTCCATATACTCGCTTGAAATTGGAGCTGCTTATGGAGTGGCGACCTTAAAGGCGCTTGAAAAAGGCGCCCATATTATTGCAAATGACCTCCATCAGGACCACCTCACTCTTCTCCACGATAAAGTTCCGGACAACTTGAAAAATAACCTCACTCTACTACCAGGCAGTTTTCCAGAGGATATTGAATTGAAGGACAATTCACTGAAGTCCATTCTTATTTGTCGGGTACTTCACTTTTTTAATGAAGAGAGGTTGAAAAACTCAATACAAAAGTTTTTTAATGCTCTTGAGCCAGGAGGCAAGATTTTTGTTATTACAGAAACACCCTACCTTAAAAACTTCCTCTCTTTTGTTCCCACTTTTGAGAAACGAAAGGAGGAAGGGCACCCTTTTCCAGGATTTGTCGAAGATGTGACTAAAATAGACCCTATCCGTGGGCAATACCTTCCCAAAGAGATGATGGTTTTTGACAAAGGTGTTCTTTCCGGTCTTTTTGGAAGTTTTGGTTTTCAAATAGAGAAGTGCGAAGAGTTTGCAAGACCCGAATTTCCTGAAGACCTAAGACTCGATGGTAGGGAAAGCGTTGGACTCGTCGCAAAAAAAGTGACCGAGAGTCGGTGATAAAAAAGCCCTTAGCAAGTCTTCTCACTTACTTCACTGACCAGTGGTCATTTAGCAAGAGTAAAATAGACCAGAAGGT
>DKQD01000092.1:63257-83453 GCA_002474345.1 Bacteriovoracaceae bacterium UBA7317 | reverse complement strand
AGAATCAGGTGTAAATCCTGGCCAAACTCATCGTGTACTTACCAGGTGCATAATTCTCAAACCTGTTCTTTTTTAAATCTTGGTACTTTTTTCCAGATTTTGCGTAGCTTGCGAAAGGAAAAATAGCAATTCCACCTCTTGGAGTAAATTCCCCCACAACTTCGAGGTATTTAGGCTTCATAATTTTGGCAAGGTCATTACAAATTGTTTGAATGCAGTCTTCATGAAAATCGCCGTGGTTTCTAAAGCTGAATAGGTAAAGCTTTAAGCTTTTTGATTCAACCATTTTTTTGTCGGCAACGTAATTGATATAAATTTTAGCAAAGTCTGGTTGATTTGTTTTTGGACACAAACTGGTAAACTCGGTGCAAACGAAAGTTGTCCAAGCTTCACTCCCAGGATTTTTATTATCGAAAATTTCCAAGCTTTTTGGAGAATAAGTCGTAGGATACTGTGTGTCAATTTCTCCCAATCCTAAGTCTTTAAGTTCACCAGAAGCTCTCGAAGTAGAAATCTTCTTAGACCCTTTGCCGCTAGACTTAGATATTTTTTGATTCTTAGTTTCTTTCCTTGCCATAAAACTGCACCTTGCTATAGAAATTACAAAAATGTTATTAAACTTTTAAGCTTAAAATTACGCTCAAAGCCATTTCTCCGATTTGGCTTTCCTAGCTCAAGGTTATCTATGAAGAACACCGACAACGCAAGAAGAAAAACAAAAATAGTCCTAGTTCAACTAGGTTCACCCAAGGCACCTACAGCAAAAGACTTAAGAGTCTTTTTAAAAGAGTTTTTAGGAGACCCGCGAGTCGTGGATATCAACCCTCTCCTCTGGAAAATAATCCTTAACTTTTTCGTACTTCCTTTTAGACCGGCCCGCTCTGCAAAGCTCTACAAGAGGATATGGGATGGGCAAAGCTTCCCTCTCATTGAAAATACAAAAAAGTTTGCAAAAAAAGTCGAAGCTATGCTTCCTGAAGAGGCCAAAGAAGTTGTTGAAATTAACCACTGCTTTCTTTTAAGTGAACCAAAAATCAAAGATGTTTGGGATAGTTGGGAAAAAGACCTTGAAG
The DNA here is from genome assembly GCA_002474345.1 of Bacteriovoracaceae bacterium UBA7317. Taxonomy (GTDB): domain Bacteria; phylum Bdellovibrionota; class Bacteriovoracia; order Bacteriovoracales; family Bacteriovoracaceae; genus UBA7317. The sequence goes on along the minus strand of DKQD01000092.1, from coordinate 82,380 downwards.
AAGGCAATGATCCAGCGACAAGAGTCCTTGCTATTGCTCTCTTTCCTCAGTACTCAGAAAGCACAGTTGCTTCGGGGATGGACAACTTTTTTGGCGTTTTAAAAAACAAGGTTAAGATTCCTCCTTTTGAATTTTTAACCCATTTTCATAACTCCAAGGCGTTTATTGACAATAGTGTCAGGCAAATTGACCAGCACCTAGGACAGTGGAAAAAAGAAGGCAACCCAAGTAATAAACTCGTTATATCATTTCACGGGATTCCTAAAAGAAGGGTTATATATAAGGGTGACATCTATTTCTTGCAATGCTTTGAAACCTATAAACTCATAGCCCAGAGGCTTAAAGAAATTGAGCCTCACGATGTCCATATGACTTTCCAGTCCCGCTTTGGATCCGAGGAATGGCTTACCCCTTATACAGATGAGTTTGCCATAGACCTCGTCGAACAAGGCCATAAGAACCTGGCTTTTTACTGCCCAAGCTTCGTTGCTGACTGCTTAGAAACAACAGATGAAATTGGGCACGAACTTTCTGAGGAAGTTGAGGAAGTAGGTGGGAAGGTTCAATACATTCCCTGCCTCAATGATGATGATCAGTGGTGTAAAGACTTTTCCGAATTTGCTTACCGCCAAGCCGAAAGTTCACAAGAAGAGAAAGGTAAGGACTTTTATCAACTAGAAAAGAAGGATTATGAAGAAATGCCTGTTCAAAAAATGGAATCTCCTCCTCTTACAGATAACGCCAAAAGTAGTTTAAAAATTGTTTTCTTGACTCTCTTTTTAGACCTTGTAGGCTTTTCTATTATTTTCCCTCTCTTTCCAGCGCTCGCAAAACACTATATTGCGGTTGATGGCGATAACTATTTTCTTAACCTAATCTTTGGCTCTATTACGAACTTCGCCCAAACAGGGGGAGCTGAAAACTTTAACTCAATTGTTCTTTTTGGTGGAGCACTTGGGGCCCTCTACTCTTTTTTACAATTTGTAGCAGCACCTCTTTGGGGTGGTCTTTCCGATAGGATTGGAAGAAGACCCGTCCTTCTCTTCTCCGTTTTTGGATTGGCCTTAAGTTACCTTCTTTGGTTCTTTTCAGGCTCCTTTACTCTTCTTATCTTGGCCCGGTTTATCGGCGGTATTATGGGTGGAAATATTTCTACTGCGACAGCCGTCGTTGCAGATGTCACACAAAAAGAAAACAGAGCTAAAGGGATGGCGACAATTGGAATCGCCTTTGCTTTAGGCTTCATACTAGGGCCTGCTATGGGTGGCCTTCTTTCAATGATAGACCTTACTCAATATTACCCAGCTCTTAAAGATTACGGAGTCAATCCATTTTCCATGCCGGCCCTTCTTGCTTTTATTCTCTCGGCTTTTAACCTTTTCTATCTTGCTAAAAAGTTTAAAGAGACACTTCCTCCAGAGAAGAGAGGCCAGTCTAAAAATCAAAGAGTCACAAACCCATTCAAGCTTTTCAAACCTCTGCCCTACGAAGGAGTAAACCTTACAAACTTTGGTCACTTCCTTTTCTTAGCTGCCTTTTCTGGGATGGAGTTTACTCTCACATTTTTGGCGGTGGAAAGGTTAAGCTACACTTCTATGGACAATGCTTATATGTTCATCTTTATCGGAGTTTTAATTGCTCTTGTTCAAGGAGGGTATGTCAGAAGAAAGGCGGCCATCAAGGGTGAAAAAAACATGGCCCTCCAAGGACTTGTCTTTCTTATACCAGGTCTTATAGCCATTGGACTTACCAATGCTACATGGTCACTTTACCTAGGTCTCTTTTTCTTAGCAGTGGGATCATCCATGGTTATCCCTTGTTTGACTTCTTTAGTCTCTCTTTACACTCCACCTGAGTACCAGGGACAGAGTATCGGAATTTTTAGGTCACTAGGAGCTCTTGCAAGGGTTATAGGTCCTATTATAGCCTCCCTTCTCTACTGGAAAATGGGTTCTTCAACTCCCTACTTTCTGGGAGCTTTATTTCTAGTTATTCCTATCCTTATGGTAGGAAAACTTCCGCAACCTCTAAAAGAGAAATCTCTTTAAAAAAACTTAAAGGGACCTTTTTGTTAATAATTCCAAAAAAGGTCCCGACAAGTGTTCATAAGAAGAACAAGAATTACTTAAAGTTTAACTAATTAGGTAGGGTTCTATTTTATGGATAAAAGAAGTCATTGGTCCTCTCGCTTGTTAGAAACACAAAAAAAAATTGATACCCTTTTTGAAAAATCTCGAAAAACTTACTCTAACCCGAAAGCTAGAGGCGAACTCAAAATAATTAATGAAGTTATTGAAGAAAAGCTGGGTGAGAGGGAAAAAAAACTTAAAGAAAAAGCTCGTCAAGAAACTCTGTTCTTAATGGAGAATTGGCATCTCATTAAAAGAAGGCTTGTGAATCCTTTAAATGAGTTTCTCCAAAGAAGAGTAAATCAAAAGTTTACTGACTCTGCTATTACTTCATTTCAAACGCTAGAGCTTACAGACCAGGTTGAGGGGCCTCTGCTTATTTCTGAAACTTATGAAAACCATTTTTCCGGACCTAAATCATTAATGAGGGAGTTCTCTTATAAATACCAATTTCATAAATTTTGTCTATCGATGGGCATTTTTGAAAAAAATAGTATCTCCCATGAACTCGACATCCAAGACATTATTTATGAAGTAGGACAAGACTTTCACCAATTTATAAATAAAGACCTCGTTTTTGGACAAGTTTTTTCTCACTTCCCCAAAGACATCTTTAACCTAACTCTTTCAGATAACTACTTTACACCTCTTTTAAACGCATCTTTTAGTATCGAAGTTAATGGGTTAAAAAATATATTCTTTTTAATATTACCTTTTGAATTAACTAAGCATTACTTAATGGAATACGAAGACACTCTCTAATATTAAGAAGGAATAAAGACTAAATGAGAGGACAAGAACTTAGGTCTTTCATATTTTCTACTTTCATCATCCTTTTGATTCTTCCACAATCGTCAAAAGGAGAATGGCAGTTTTCTGACTTCTTTAAAGAATGGGGCGCCCCTTTTACTGAGAAAAAAGTTACTCCCTATCTTTTTACTGGAGCAAGCATAACTACATTGCTTGTAGGTTTCCGTGATCAAATAGTTGAACCCTTTCAAAAAAATATCTCTGATAAAAAACCACTTGGTGATAACCTCGCTAAATTTGGTTATACTATGGGTAATATGGTTCCAAATGCTCTCTATATGGGATTTATGTATGGTCATTATAAGTTTACAAAAAATAGAAAATCTTTTGACCGTGCTCTCCTTATGCTTAAAAGTAGTTCTTATTCTGGTCTAACAACACATGTTCTCAAGCAAATTGTAGATCAAAGAAGACCAAATAAGGGTAAAAGCACATCGTCTTTTCCTTCTGGTCACGCAACTTGTGCCTTTAGCTTTGCTTCTATTATCGGAATGGAGCATGAGTGGTATTGGGGCGTTGGAGCTTACACAATGGCAGCAATTGTAGCAATTAGCCGCATGAATGATAATGCTCATTACCTCCACGACGTTGTCTTTGGTTCAACAATAGGCATTACTTATGGGCTTGCACTTTACTATCAATCACAAAATAAAATTCCACCATCTTCTGTATTCTATCCTATAAAAATAGAAAATGGTTTAGGGCTCGGATATGCGATGGATTTTTGATTAAATTCATTGAACCATATGTAGAAACCTTTTTTCAGTGAGAGACTTTCTTAAAAAAAGGGCAAGGTTTCTTTGCTCTTTTTGACTTAAGTTTAAGTGAAGAGGAAGACGGCGGGAGGCATTTCTAAAAAGCAATTTATTCGCCTCTTCATCATATTGAGAAATAAAAGAAAAATGGTAATTTTTACCAAAAAGCTCATTTATTTTATCAGCAGAATAACTGTTAATTGATTCGATTGGCTCGTTATAGTGAGTAATAACATCCTCTAAAGAGGTCATAGATCCGTTATGAAAATAGGGAGCTGTAAGACCAACATTTCTTAATGGGGGAACCAAAAACTGGAACGCAGACCCTTTTCTTTTATTTATTTTCCTTCTTCCATCATCCATAAATTTTTTATTTAACGAAAGGTGAGGAACAATAATATTTTCAAACCCAAAGTTTGTAAGATGTTTTCCATTATGGCACATAAAACATCTTCCTTTGCTAGTAAAAATTAAAGCTCCTCTTTTCTCTGGTAAGCTTAAAGCTTTGGTATCCCCTCTCAAATAACTGTCCCAACCGGTTTCCCTAGTTGTAAATTCCACATCCTGAAAATGGGCCAAAGCTTTTCCAACATGACCAATATTCCAATTTTCATCTGGGAAAGCTTTTTGGAACATTTTTTGGTAACTTTTCCGATTCAAAACTCGTCTAAGAATTTCATCCCAAACTTCTCTATCAGAAAGATCCGAAAATTGATGGCCTCGCATCTCAATTTCATTGATTAAAGGGAAAAGGCTTTGTACTGCCGATGCATTTTCCAATTGATCAACAATATCTTCAAAAAAAGGCTTCTCTCCGTTTAGATTGGGATTTGGGGTTTTAAAAGCCTTGGGCTTTAATTTAAATTGAACTCTTCCATCCCAAAATAGCCTACTAAAGCCAGGATGAGTTTTATTGTAAAGAGGTGGGGCATTTCTTAATGTGGTCATGCCTGAACCTTGCTTTCTCTCTAAACCATCTCCTTTTCCACCTGTTCCAATAGATAAAGGGAGACCATCGCCAGTTCCTAGGTTAGGTTGGTGGCAAGTAATGCATGCAGTATCACCTGCCATTGAAATTTTTTTATCCGAAAAAAGAGATTTACCTAAATTATAAAGATGGACACTTTTTTTCGACGGAACTCTCGTAGGAGCATACCTAAAACGTGAAATAAAAATTTTTAATTCTTCATCTAATTGCCTTTCAGAAACCTCTCTTTCTTGACTATTGGTACTTGTTAATAAAGATAAAAAAAGAAAGGGAATGCACAAATATACCTTTTTTACTTTTCTCATACCTCAGCTCTTACTTCCTCTATTTCGATTTTAGATATTCTGGTCATTTCTTCCCTAAGCTGAGCGATCCATTTTTTTATTCTCCCTTCAGATAAATCATCTTGATTTTCCACATCTAGAATAAGTCCCAGAAACTTACCGTCTCTAAGGGCAGTTGATTCTTCAAACTCGTAACCCTCTTTAGGCCATAAACCTATATGATTAAATTTTTTATCCTTAATCGCATCGTAAATAGTTCCAACTCCATCACAAAAGGTTTCACCGTAACCCTCTTGGTCTCCGACTCCTACAAATGCTACAAATTTATTTTCAAGGTTAGCACTTTCGATTTCGGAAAGCTGAAGGTCCCAATCATCCTGAAGGTCACCACTACCCCAGGTTGAAGTTGCAAGAATAATGAGGTCGAACTTTTCAAAATCGTCACTAGAAATATCGGAAACGTTATGTACAACACCTTCACCTAGATGCTTGTGAATTGTCTGGCACAAAGTTTCGCAATTTCCAGTCTGGCTTCCAAAAAAAATTCCAGCTTCCATGAGTTTTCCTCCATTGATTAAGCTCTTCCTACTTTTGAGCTCAATGAGTTTAGATATTAAAATAAAAGTTTAAATAATCAAACTTTTTTTTCAATCACTTAACTTTAAACCATGGCAAACGAAAGTTTAGGAGCATATCAACTTTCAAACTTTTTAATTTCACACCTACATTTGTCTTTCTTTCCCACAAAAGTATTTAAAACAAACATTGCAGAAACCGCTGTTTAAAGCCCTATCAAGCTATTTTAGATGCTAATATTAATCATCAAAACTTTTCAGGAGGGTTTATGAAAGGACATCCGGATATGATTGCAATTTTAAATCAACTACTCACCAATGAAATCACTGCAGGCAATCAATTCATTCTTCACTCAAGAATGATAAAAAACTGGGGTCTCGAATCTCTCGGTAAAAAAGAATACGATGCTTCAATGGAAGAGATGGTGCATGCTGATAAAGTTATTCAAAGAATCCTCTTCCTTGAAGGAGTTCCCAATGTACAAAAGATTGACCGCATTAGCATAGGTCTTAAAATTAAAGATATTATTAAAGCAGACCTCAAGCATGAAATAAAAGCTCTTGATGATCTCAAGGGATTCATTAAAAAGGCTGAGGAACTTGAAGATTACGGATCAAGAGAGCTTTTTATGGAAATCTATAAATGCGAGGAAGACCATATAGACTGGCTTGAAACGCAACTAGAACTTATTGAAAGACTTGGTGAGCAAAACTATATGCAAAGCCAAATGTAGTTTTAAATTGAATCCAGTTTTCTTTGTGACTCAAAATTCACCTTATTTTTAAACAAAATATATTTACCTAATCGTTATTTAGTATATTATTAAATATCAACAACTGAAGTTTGTCCTGGACTATTATTGTTTGATGACTCAAACCTCCTGTGATAGAATTCGTCTTGACATTTACGTCACATAATTTAGCAGAGGAAAAAGAATGAAAACAATAGTTATATTTCTTGTAAGCCTTGTGGCTTTTTTAAGCTTTAATGTACATTCGAAAGAAAAAAATGAAGTCAACCTCTACTCTTACAGACAAGAGTTTCTTCTCAGACCTTTTTTAAAAGTCTTTGAAGAAAAAACAGGAATCAAAGTCAACGTATTTTTCACCAAAAAAGGCCTTATCGAAAGGCTAAAAAGTGAAGGAAAAAACACTCCTGCAGACGCTGTTCTCACCGTTGATATAGGTAACCTTTCCACAATAGCAAACCTAGGGCTTTTTCAAACTTTTGACTCAAAAATTATTTCAAAAAATATTCCTAAAAAGTTTCGACATGAGAACAATCTTTGGGTTGGTCTTTCAGCAAGAGCAAGAATCATATACTACTCAAAAGATAGAATTGATCTAAAAGACCTCAAATCCTATAAGGATTTAACCAATAAAAAGTTTAAAGGAAAAATCTGTAGCCGTTCGGGACTTCATAACTATAATTTGGCCCTTCTTTCTTCGATGATTCACCACCACGGAGAAGAATACTCACTAAAGTGGGCAAAAACACTTAAGGAGAACCTCGCAAGAAAACCTCAAGGGAATGACAGAGCACAGGTAAAGGCCATCTCAGAAGGCCTATGTGACCTTGCATTGGGCAATACATACTACATGGGAAAAATGCTTGAAAACCCGAAGCAAAGAGGATGGGCCGCTTCTACTGGAATCTTCTTTCCTGATCAAAAAGGAGTTGGAACTCATGTTAACTTAAGCGGAGCTGGTATTACCAAACATGCTAAGAATAAGGAAAATGCAATCAAGCTCATTGAATTTCTTTCTGGAGACTTAGCTCAACATATGTATGCTCATGTAAACCACGAATACCCTTTGAAAAAAGGCGTTAACCTTTCTCTCATCGTTCAATCTTTTGGGAAAATGCAAGATGGAATAGATAAAGGATCTTTTAAACAAGACCTAACTTCACTTCCAAAGCTTGGTTCACTTAGAGAGAAAGCTATAAGGATTATGCAGAAAGCCGGATTTAATTAATTAAAAAATAATTAGAAAGAGCCAATCCTTCTTTATAAGAAGGATTGGTTTTCATCGGAAATTTCTTTTTGAAACCTTTTATTCAAACTATGATCTACTTTGTTTGTTTTACAAAAAACGTTAACAAGATCATAAAGCTCACCTTTAAAACCTTTATCAATATTATTTTTTGCTTGTAAGTAAATGTGGTTCATTATCTTTTGTAACATTAATGTATTAAAATGAGAGTCATTTGTTAAATCACTCTTTATCTTTTTTCTGTTAAAGTTTAAAATATCGGCCATAAGACACCCTAATTAATTGTTCTTCAAAAAGGAAATGAGAGGTCATTCTTAAGCTTTAAGCAAACTTAGAAAATTATTTTCTCTCAATTTCTTTTCTCTTCTTCTTTGTTCTTCTTCTTTTTCGGCTTTTTCCCTCATTGCTAAGATTCTGTTTTCGGCCATTTTTACAACTTCAGCATGCTTTAAAAAGCTTTCAGTATCTAGTTTCAAAGAGACATCCCCCAAGAAAAGTGTGACTGTGTCACACTTTCCGCAGAGTCCAATTTTAATACTTTTTTTATTGTTACAAGAACTCATTTTTAATCTCCCTTAATAAAGGAATTCCTCAATTGTTTTCTTAACTTCTTTTTTTACTACTTCAGCCTTTTCAGGATTTTCTTGAAACTGATCATCTAACTCAAACAGTTTTTGCCAAAGAGTACTGCCATCAGATTTTTTCTTGAAACTTAGTGGGGCTTTCATTCCATAGACCTCATCCCAAACTTCTCTAACCTGAAACCAGTAAGTTTTATGATCTTTCCACCAGTCTTTTGCTTTATTACAAAGTGAATCAGATACCTTCATATAAGTATTTAAACCCTTTTCCATAACTAGAGGTTTTTCAAAATCTTTGGTTTTTAAAATCTTCACATTATCTTGGTCATGAACATGACCCGCAGAAATTAACTCGTGGCGGTTAGTCCTTTGAAGAATATTATAGTCACTCCTCTTAGAATACTCTCGTCTAGGAAGAGGTGCATTTGTCGTGCATTCCCAGAAACTTTTCTGATTATAGTGGAACCAAGGAGCTGAACATTCATACCGTGGACTATCGTCTACCTGATAAACCTTCTGAGTCCACGTTCCCTGAACTTTTAAAGAGTCTAGCTCTTTTGGAGTCCATTTATAGCCTCCTTGATATTCATAAAGTGATGTTTCTTCATGAACCCATTCCTGCCTCCAGTGCTTAATAATGTAGGGACCATTGACCAAAAGATGTTGAAGAGAAATCTTTCCTTGCTTTTCAGAGTCAAGTAAAACCAACTCTAAAACAGGACCTGATTGAAACCTCCCTCGATATTCATAGTTCTTACTCATAGAAAATGTTTCAGCATTTCTAAAAGTAACCCTATAACAACCTGCCATCTTTTTGATAGATTCAACGTCCTTGTTATAATTATTGTGAGCAAATGCACTTATGTTTAAAAGGAGCGCAAAAATGCTAATAGATATTTTTTTCATTTTTTATCCTCCGAACTGATTTTTAAATAAGATCAAATCCCATTTTTATTGAGTAACCTCTAACATCTCCTTGAATCGTCCATTGAAGAATTCCTAATCCTTTAGCATCCTGATGAGTAACTGCTTCAATTTCAATATTTTCAACCGTTTCCTCCCTAAGAGAATGCTCACTAATAACTCCCATATCAAGAGCCTTTAGTATTAACATTTTTTCTAAAACGCGAAGGTTTGAGTTTTTCACCTCATTAATCTTTATGACATTGCAATCTTTAAAAGTCTGATTATTTAAAGAGACAGAATCTTTTTTACCAAGAAAGGTCATTTTTAAATTAGAAGTTTTAATGGCACTATTTTCTAAGCTCGCCCAAAAATAATCATCAAAAACTTCATTTGGCATCATAAGACGGATTGTTCCAGCCCTTCTTCCAGCCCACTTGACCATAACATCATATTTCCAGTGAACAAGGTACTCTGACTGCCCGTCGACCTCTTTTAATTCCATTATTTGAAATTTACTTTTCCCGGATTGAACCATGTAGTTGGTTCTTGCTTTGTCTTTGATAAGTACAAAATTTGTTTCCTCACCCAAACGATCTTCAAAGGCTGATAATGTAAGCGACCAACCTAAAACACAAACTAAAGCGAGAGATAAAATTTTTTTCATAACTTTTCCTTTGATAATTAATAATTCATACTTCTAAGTTCTTAATTTTTGATTTTTGATTCATCGAGAGCCATTATAATAGTTTATGTTATGAAACTTTTTTTTGACTTGTCAAACTATTTGAAATTGTCTACATTTTCGATGACTTTTGAAAAAGGTATCGAAATGACGGTAGGCGAAGGAAAGTTTGTTGATTTAAGTTTTAAAGTCTTCATCTTTACCGAAAACTCAGATGTCAGAGTCTATACTAAAAGCAACTTTAACTACTTCCACCCCTCTATTCACTTCTTTAAAAAAGTACAGAAAGCCTTAGTAGGAGCCCATGTTCATGAAAGAGTCATTGTTAACCTTGAGCCTCATGAAGCTTACGGAGATTATGATAATGACCTTGTTTTTACGGTAGACAGAAATATAGAAAATGGTGCTTTTGACCCGAAGATAGGACACAAGTTTAGTCTGGAAATGAATGATGGAAGAAACAAGATAGGCAAAGTGATTTTTAAAGATGATAATCATATTTACTTAGATACAAACCACCCTTTGGCAGGAGCAAAGCTAAAGTTTGATATTTATGTAAAAAAAATATCCAATACGGAAAATAAAGTTTCATTTCCCCAACGAAAAATATTTGAAGATGGCTTTAACTTTAGGTGAGAAAAATATGAGCGTAATAGAAATTAAAAATTTAAGTGTTGATTTTACTGTTGATGGTAAACCAGTTCACGCAGTCAAAAACTCTTCTTTAACTATAAAAGAAGGTGAAACATTTGGGCTTGTTGGAGAATCCGGCTCCGGTAAAAGTGTGACTTCCCTGGCAATCATGGGTCTTCTTCCTAAGCCACAAGCAAAAATCTCGAGTGGAGAAATCCTCTATAAAGGAAAAAATATATTAAATTTCTCTAAAAAAGAAATGACTCAAATCAGAGGTAATAAAATTACCATGATTTTTCAAGAGCCAATGACAAGCCTTAACCCTGTCTTTAAAATTGGAAATCAAATTACTGAAACTATCCTTCTTCACCAGGAAGCTTCAAAAGCCGAAGCCAAAGAAAGGGCCATCCAACTCCTTGATGAAGTAGGTATACCTGACCCAGCAAGAAAATTTGATGATTACCCTCACCAACTCTCAGGAGGCCAAAGACAAAGAGTCATGATCGCAATTGCTCTGGCATGTGAACCTGACCTTATGATCTGTGATGAACCTACAACGGCCCTCGATGTGACAATTCAAAAGCAGGTCTTAGAACTCCTTGTTAACCTAAAAAAGCACCATAAGATGAGTATTCTTTTTATTAGCCATGACCTCTCTGTTGTTGCAGAAATTGCTGATCATGTCGCAGTCATGAACCAGGGGGTTATTGTTGAGCAGGGAACAACTGAAGACCTTTTTTTAAACCCTAAACATCCTTATACAAAAGGTTTATTGGCATGCCGCCCGTCCTTAGGAGATAACCCTAAGAGGCTTCCGACTGTCCAAGACTTTCTTTCTAAGGATGATGCTAATTTCTCTCTTCCAAAGGAAAAAGTTGAAATAAAAGTCGAAAAAGACATAAGTAAAAATAATAATCCTGTCCTTCTTGAAGTTAAAAATGTCAAAAAGTATTTTGAAATTAAAGGGGGACTCTTTGGAAGAACGGTTGATCATTTCAAAGCCGTTGATGATGTGAGCTTTACTTTAAAAAAAGGTATGACTTTAGGGCTTGTTGGAGAAAGTGGCTCTGGAAAAACAACTTTAGGAAGAACAATTCTTCATCTTACAGAGCCTACAAGTGGTCAGATTATTTATAGAGGACAAGACCTATCACATTTGAGTGCGAAGGAAATGAGGCCTTTAAGACAGAAGCTTCAAATTATTTTCCAAGACCCCTACTCCTCTTTAAACCCAAGGATGACAGTTGGAGAAATTATAACAGAGCCACTCAATATTCATCATATAGGAAAAGACAAAAAAGAGAGAAAAGAAATTGCCTGTGAACTTTTGAAAAAAGTTGGACTACTCCCTGAGCATTACTCCAGGTATCCTCATGAGTTTTCAGGTGGCCAAAGACAAAGAATCTGCATCGCTAGGACTTTGACAGTTAAACCTGAGTTTATTATTTGTGATGAGTCCGTTTCAGCTCTAGATGTTTCCATTCAAGCTCAAGTTCTTAACCTTTTACAAGATCTTCAAGAAGAATTTGATCTTACCTATATTTTTATCTCTCACGACTTAAATGTCGTAAAGTATTTCTCTGACCAGATAGCCGTCATGAAAGAAGGAAAAATCGTAGAAATGTCTTCTCCAAGCGAAATATACAAAAATCCAAAAATGGATTATACAAGAAAGCTTATCGATTCAATCCCCAAAGGAATCTCCAATGAAGTAACTTATTGATTAAATATAATGTAAATTTTATTAAATTGAGAACTTAGTTGGTAAAAGAATTTGTTATATAAATTAACGAACTAAATAAAAAGAAAATGGTTAGCACGCAGCACCATTGTTCTTTTTTTACTCTGATTACTTTCATACTCTCATCCTTTACTGAAAATTCTCTGGGTTTGTTATGAGGCCAAAGGTTTAAGGAAGCCGAGGGTAGAATCAAAGCAGTTCACCGCTTGAAAGTTGAACACTCCTATGAACAAATTCGGAAAGATTAAGACAAGGAAAGGAAGTTAAAGATTTTTTTTACGAATGCGGCTCCCTACAGTGCACTTGTTTTAAAGGATAAAGAGGGAGTAGCAATTTAACTTAGGAGAAATGGAAAACTTATAGTAAGGAATGCTAATTAAACTAAGTAATTATTTATAAGCGTTCAGTTTTTGGAGTATCTATTTAATTAATTCATAAAAGTATCAAGCTAGAATTCTAATTTAATTAGACATACCTAATTTTTGTTTGACTGACAAAACTAACGTAACTATATTAATCTAATGAAATGTCTTTCCTATTTCTTAGTTTTATTTTTATTACTACCTAATTTTAATTTTGAATCTCAATCTATTGAATATGATGCTTTAACAGGGGCAACATCTCCGGGTGGCGGCTATGACGATGAGCTTATCGAAGCCATTGAATATCAATACCCCTATAAATGGCTCATTGATATTATTGATAGGACTGAGAATCTTAATGCTAAAAATAGAGATGGTTTTTCCCCTATCTTGATGGTCATTGATAAGAACTCACCTAAAAGAGATCAACTTATTCTCTACATGTTAAGAGAAGGAGCTTATGCGCATACCTTTGACAACTTTGGAATAAGCGCTCTTCATCTCACAATCTTTAAAAATTTTCCTTCTACTTTTGCTATTTTATTAAAAAATGGTGCTGATCCAGATTTCAAAAATATTAATGGAGACACTCCCCTTCATTATGCTGTCCACCAATCTAAGTATTATGATGATAAAAGCAAAGAGGATGAAAAAGATTCTCTCTTAGAAATGATAGAGATTTTGTTAGAGGAAATGGAAGACCCTTTTATAAAAAATGCCCAGAAGAAGACAGCTCTAGACCTAGCAAGAGAGCAATCTAAAACAACTACTTTTTCAAAAGTAGTTTATGAAAATTTAAAATTTTTTTACGATGAAATTGGTGGAAATTCCCAATGAATAAAATAATTAAAATAACCTTTTTATCTTTTTTTCTTTTTTCTTTTTTCGCAGAAGCTTCTTATAAAAGAATTCGATCTTGGGACCTTAAGTATTATAAATTGGCGTTTGAAGCAGCAAAGTTTCAAAAAGTGTTAAAAATTGACGACCCATTTACAATAAACTCTCCTAATAATGAAGTTAAGCAAATTTTTGATGCCAATAAAAAAATGCTTGGCCATATTAGGGAAATATTTACTGATACTGGTTGTGGTGGTGAATGTGCACCTCTTTTTTTTACAATTGCTTATAATGTAGATGGAACTTATCGGCAATATATAGTTAAAGAAGGTGAGGAACTTTTTAAAGGAAATGATTATGAATACTTTAATAAAGAAGACTATCTTAGATTAAACTCCCTCCTTCAAAATCCTCCAAAATCTTTTGAAACGTTGAAAGAGCCAAAGGAAATACTCAGTGATTGGGATGGAAAAACCGGTGCAACAAAATTGATATATAAAAGTGATGTTATAGAAACTGCCGCCCTCACATGCTTTAGAATTTATCAATACAATACTCAAACTCAGAATTTTCTTAAAAACTGAAAAAGGTTCTTTAAATGTTAAATCTAAGATCTTTTTTTTTCTTTGTAATACTTTTTGTATATAACTTACCTCTTGGTCAAACAGCTTGCCTTAATCTTGAGAACATTAATAGAGAGGTTAAGATTCCTCAGAGGATATGTTTAGAATCCCCTGAAAAACTTCATCAAAAATACACACTTATAACTTTTTTTACAACGACCTGCTCGACATGTAAGGAAAATCTTCCAATGCTAAGTAATCTTTATCAAATGTGGCAAAATGAAGTTTCGATTAAACAAGTTTCTCTAAATCCAAAAAAAGAAATGATAGAAGATTACATTGATGAATACCAAGACCTTCTTCCTTATCCAGTCTACTTTGATCCAAGTAGAAGTGCTAAAAAACAATTTAATATCCGGTTGGTTCCCACACTAATTCTTCTTCAAAATGGAGTTGGCTTAGTTTTTCGTCATAAAGGAAAAATGAATGTAGAGGTCATAAAAAAACTCGAATTATTTTTTAGGAGTTAAAAGTGATTAGATCTTTTTTTTTTGTTTTTTTTTAATTTTTCAAAGTTGTTCCTCAAAAAAAATTCTTGATCTCAGTTTAGTTAACGGATCTGGAATGGATTTTGATAATGCCCTTTCAATACCACAAAGTTTTTCAAAATACTTTTTGGGTAGTCAAGTAAGTCAAACTCTCACAGGCGGTTGTTCCACTTGCGCAAAGTAATTTTTCTTCTCCTCTTATTCGTGAAAACGCCTACAATTAAGGCAAAAATTTACACTATAGGCGCATCCTTCTCTTACGAAAAAGTAAAATTACCTTCCCTAGAAGTAGCTTATAATTCAGTGCCAAGCCAAAATATATCACTGAACTATACAATCGATGAAATCAAAAGCTATTGGGGCTCAAGTTTGAATATAAAACAAACTAAAAGAGATTTCTCTAATACTTTTATAAAAAATAAAAAAGGTGTTGAGCAGAATATAGCAAACATACACCCTGAAAGTGAAAATGAAACTTCATTTTCCGGATCGGTTTTCTATTCAAAATCTCCTTTTAAAATGTCTATAGGCTTAGGATCGACTCTTTCTAAAACGCTTTTTCCCTATCAAAGTCTATATTTTTCTTCCCAATACGGTTTTAACCACGGAATTAATAGGTTAGGCATTAGGCTTCAAAAGTCCTACTTAGAAAACCCTGAAAATTTCTTTACAAACCGAATCAATTTTAAAAAGATTTCTTTCCCCACCAAAGAAACCCGAGAGCGAATTGATCTTTTTTGGGAAAATATTTGGACTGAAAAATTAAAGACAAAAATATCCTTTTTAGGCTCTTGGAAACCAGAGCTCATTAGGTCTTCACAAGGAGGATCATTCTCACTTGCTTTTGCACTTAAAGACAATCTCTCTACATTAATTAGATTTAAAAGAATAACCAGCATTAAAAAGAAAGAGCCTCTCGATAATAACGGTTTTTTTGAACTTGACATAATTTCGAATCAAATTAGTTATGATCTTAATTTTGAATGGACTATTTTTGGGAATTACACATTAATAAGAGAAATGCGTGAAACTATCGAAGTTACCCAACAAGCTAGCGACGAATATTTAATTGGCTTCAAACATAATTGGACCGAACATAATATAAGCCAAGCCTGGCAGTTATCTCACATCAGAGGAAATATGGATGATAAATCTTTTTCAATTCAAGGAAAGCTTCAATGGACTATAATCTGAAATCTCACCTGTCAATCATCTTAATTTTAACTTGTATTATTTCATGTGGAGAAAATCTAAAACATAAAGTAAAAGAAAAAAATTCAAGCGTAAAAGCCAAGATAAAGATTCTAGAAGGGGAGTTCAAAACTACCCAAAAACTAACTAAAAATATTAAAGATTTTTCTAATAAACAACTTATTCTAATGTTTGCTGATAGTTTTTGCATTGAATGTACTAAAAAAACAAGGCTTATAAAAAGCTCTTTTACAAACTCAAGAAAACCAAAAAATATTTATTTTCTTTCCCTTATAGTGGGAGAAGATCTCGAGGAAGCACATTATTGGAAAAAAGATAATAAAGTTCCTTGGATAGTTGGAGAAGATGAAGACCTCTCCCTTTTTAAAAAGTATTGCCCGGAACTAAAAACGCCCTGTACTATTATATCAAACCCTGATTACGGAATAGTTTTTAGAAAAATAGGAAAGGTTTCTATTGAATTAATACAGAGTTATGTAGGAGAATGGTAGTGAATTTTCTTAAAATATATACTCCTATTTCTCTACTGTTTTTTCTTTGTTGCTCAAATTCTTTTTCCGCTTTTTCACTAAATGACCTAAAAAATATCAATTCTTCTATAAATATTAAAAATGAAAAGAAAGATATCGAACTTTATTACTTTTGGGCTACATGGTGTAGGAGTTGCGAGAGAAAACTTAGAGTTGACCTTCCAAAACTTGAAAGCAAAAAGCTGGCAGTTTATTCAATCAATATAGATAAAGATTCCAAAAAAGCTCTTTTTTATATCAAAAAGAAAAAAATTAAAATTCCGGTTCTAAGAGACCCCAAAAAAGAGTGGCAAAAATATTTTAAAATTCAAGCGGTTCCTTCTTGGGTGCTTTTAAAAAAGAATAAAAACAGAACAAGAACTCTTCTTGCAAAAGAACTATCTTTTGATAGAGAAAAGATTTTAGCTTTTATTAAGTGACCTTCTCTTTATATACCAAGCTCAGGTCGTGTTTTTAATTTGCATGATTTAATTCTTATCATTAATTTTAAATTGAAGCCCCCTCAAAATGTCGAGGGTTTGGTATTATAAGATAGACCTGGTTCCTTAAATTTACTTTATTGGAAGAGGTAATTTTCAAAACTGAGTGAATATTCTTTTTCAAATTAACCAAATAATTTCACCTCCGGTTCATTTTTATAGTAAGAAATACCGAATATTTGTTTGACAACCAAAACTAAAATTAAAAGCAGTCAAACAGAGGTTTGATAAATTAGGATTAATGGGGTTGCAGCAGGATTGCAGAAGATATTGAGAGCAAAAATTTTTGGCACTTAAAGCTAGGGACGATAGTCTCCTAGCATCCTCTTCCCTGGGCAAATTTTAAATGCCGGGCAATTACGACATGAGGAAGCTAAGGCAATAGGACAAAGAACAAGGTTATCGAAAACTAAAAGAATAATTTCCTTAACAGCAAAAATAAGTATGAGAATTAGATTAGTTATCACATCAAGAGACTTTAGGAAGACGTTTTGAGAGGTAAAGTGGTTCCTCATCTCCTCGCTCTTATTTATAATGCTTAGGTTTCTTTGTGCTATTTTCTTCCTTTCCTCAGTGCTGCAAGATCGCACTTTAAAACCATGGTCTTTTGAATGTGTTTCAAGTACTGAATTAGGATGATGCATGAAGCCTCCCTTTATAATTTCTATTATCCCCTATTTACGCTCAGCATTAAAAAAATTATGTCTAAAAGTCCTAAATGTCTAAAATATGTGAACTTTTTCAAGGTTTTGTGAAAAAAAAATTTCTCTAACCAAATTTTGGTGACACAATAAAAAAAAGTTTAACCTCAAGGAGCTCTTAAGAGATGGTTCAAGAAAGACAGTTTCTTTCAGTGGCAACAATTCTAGCTGAAACGACGAAAGAAGTTTTTGAAAAGCTAGTCAAAACACCCCTGACTTTTGGTGAACCCGGCTTTAAAGAAGGTAAGGAAATAAAAGGTGATGTAGCCTCTATTTTAGGCTTAACTGGAGTTAGGCAAATTTCTAAAGAAAGTGGAGGAGGATCAGCAGATTATAAAGCAATTTTTGTTCTTACCTGGCCACTTGAAGCTTATATAGAAGCATCCAACCTCATGCTTAAAGAAAAATATACAAAGTACCAATATGAGATTTCAGATGTTGGTGGTGAGATCTGTAATGTTATTGTCGGGAATGCAAAACCCAAACTAGAGAAAGAAGGCTTTACAGCAAACCTCTCCATCCCTTCAGTTATTCATGGCAGTAAACACCGAGTGCATTACCCTCTAGGGTCCACTATAGTAGCTGTTCCCTTAAATAGCTCTTACGGTGATATGACTCTCGAGTTTGGCTATGCAGAGGGAAAAAATAAAGCGAATCCTTAAAATCAAATTGAGACCACTCTAAAAAGCACTTCCTTACTAACTATTATTAAAATTGGTTTAGAAAATGAGCAAGAGTTTGCACTCCTTGTCCATTTGCTCCTGCCCTCGAATAAGGTCCTTTAGGCCCATCTACCCATGCATAGAGGTCCATATGGGCCCAAGGGGTTTCCCCAACAAAACTCTCAAGAAAGAGAGCAGCTGTGATCGCACCACCAAAACCGTCAACTGCATTGGTCATATCCGCAACATGACTTTTCATTTTTGCACGAAGGGACTGATCCAGCGGCATCCTCCAGAGAGGGTCTCCTGCTCCCTGTGCTGCTTTTTCAAGTGAAGCGGCTAACTTATCGTCATTTGAAAAAAGCCCCCCAATTGAAGAACCTAGCCCTACTTTTATAGCTCCTGTCAAAGTAGCTGCATCAACTACCATACAAGGCTTGTCTTTTCCTTTTTGAGTTACGGCAACATCGAGAGCATCACCTAAAACAAGCCTTCCTTCGGCATCTGTATTATGAATTTCAACAGTCTTTCCATTCCTGGCATGAAGGATGTCACCTGGTCTAAAAGAAAGCGCATCGATGGCATTTTCTGCTAAAGGCAAATAAAAGTCACAAGGAACTCCCGCCTGCGATTGAGTAAGATAATAAGCGGTCCCTACCATGCAAGCCGAACCACCCATATCTTTTTTCATATTCCTCATGGCCCCAGAAGGTTTTATATCGAGACCGCCAGAATCAAAAGTTATCCCTTTTCCAACTAAGGCAATAGGGCCTTTTAGTTCTTTGCTTTTAACTAACTTTTTTGGTCTATATTGAATATGAACCATGCAAGGCTTCTCTGAAGCACCTCCACCAACACCTAGGATAAGACCCATTTTTTCTTTCTTCAGCCTGGCCTCATTCCAAACGTTAATTTTAACGTTTGGAATGTTTTTGAAAAGTTTGGTGAGGGCCTTGGAGTAAGCTCCTGGAGTTTTAAAACCCGAAGGGGTATTGACTAGCTCCCTAGCAAGATTTATCCCCTCACCCAATAAATGAGCTTCTTTATGAATCGCTTTAACTTCTTCTTTTTTCAGTTTATTTCCTTGATAAATTAAACTCAAGTTGGGAAGAGCAAAATTCTCAACGTAATCATAGGCCCCCATTTCAAG
>DKQD01000092.1:1727-62852 GCA_002474345.1 Bacteriovoracaceae bacterium UBA7317 | reverse complement strand
TTTTGATCTCTCTTTGTCAAAAAGTTTCCGACAGCATCCCTCGCCTTTGTATAAAGAGATTCTTGAAGCAAACCGTGATGACTTTTAGACTCTTTTTTAGAATTCTTTTCCAACAAAATGACGTCCAATGAGCCTGTCTCTGTTTGAAAATGAAAAGGTTTTGAACTACCGTCTTTTAAAAGATCTAATTGCCAAGAGAAGAGGTGATCATTTAAAAGCTTCTTAACATCTTTAAGAGAAGACTGAGAAACTAAGACAGTACTTCCCTTCTGGTCTAGCTTTAATCCTTTTTGAAAGGCCAATTTTGCTTTTTTCAAAAGAGGTCTTGGAGGTAAGGTCAAAGTTTTCTTTTCAGCTTGGGCCATGATGTTTCCTTTCTTTTTTCTTTTCACGCTTCTTCATCCTTCCAAGGGAAAAGTCCCATATAGATGACAAAAAAAGCAAAATTTTTTACAAACGAAAGGTTTTTACCTTAATAAAAGAGAAACGTTAACCCTCTAGAGAAATCTTCATCGATTTAAAATGGGTAAACTTTTTTTGACACATCTAAACAATAGATAGGTTTACCAAGTAAGGGGTATAGACCAATGAGTTAAAATGTATCCACCTCCATCTAGGTTCAACCTCATTATAGGATTAGCACCTAAGGGTAGACCCCTCGAAATTCGATAGACTGTACCGTCATTATCCTTGACGTCAAACTCACGATCCCCTACACCGATGAAATAATTAGATAAATTAACTCCACGTCCGTCATTAGGAATTCGATTCAGGACTCTCCCAAGAATCTCATTCAATCTCGTATTGATAGCGGGAAGGGTTCCCCAAGGGTGGTTCTCAACACTGTCAGCTTCAACTAGGTAAGTACTCATATTGGCCCCCCCCCAATCACTGTAAGAGTTGTAACAAGCAGTAAAGATTTTTAAAACAGTTTTACAACTCTTTTTGGGAAGGGATCTGTAGAAGTAATTTCCAAGATATTTATTACTAAACTCACTATTTTTGACCTTCTCCTTAAATCTAAGAAAGAGCTCCATATTGCTGTGGTAAGTAACTGTTTGACCACTACCTGGAATCGAACTTCCTGGAGGTTTGTAAGGGTAAGAACCTTTTGGAGCCTCGCCATCGCCTCCACCACAGCCCTGGTAGAGGAAAAGTAAAGAGGACAGTAGTCCCAAAGATATAAGAAGGTGTTTAGTTTTCAATTATCTACCTCACTTTTTGAGACCAACCATAAAAAATTGGAATTCCCACAAAAATGTTCAAGTATTTCACTTCATTTTTTATTCCTTTCGGCTAAAATGCATCTGTCCGTAAGGAAAAATAGAAAAAAAGGAATTAAGTTTGAAAAATAAATTAATTACTCTTCTTGGACCAGTGCTGATCATAGGAGCGGTCATTCTTTACTTCGCAATGCCCAAACAGGACCCTGAAACCGAGCAAGGTACTCAGAATGCTCAAATAGGAAATGAAAAAGAGAAAAGTGATCCCTTGGAAAAAAATCAAGGTCTTAAAGATACAGAAACACCTTTAGCGTCGAACATAGAAGCTGGAAAACCTTCAGAAGCTCAAAAAGATGGTAAAAGTAACCCATTAGCTTGGGATAGAAATTTTGAAGAGCTTCTCGATTTATCTGGGGTAGAAAAACAAATAAAGAATTTCGATGAACTTCTTAAAAAGCAGCTTGATTTTGACATGGGGTCACAAGATGGCCCAGCTTGGACTAAAATAATGGCCAAACACTTTAAAAGTAAGTTCATATTGGCAGAGATCAGAAAAGAATTCAAAAATATTCCCCCTGATGAGTTAAAAAGCATGGTTGAATCCTTCAATGACCCTCTTATGAAAAAAGTTTCTAAACTGGAGGAGCTTGCTACTGCTAGTGAAGCTCAGGAGCAATTTGAAGAATTTTCGAGTGACTACGACAACCAGCCTCCTAATGCCGAAAGGGAGAAGTTAATTAAAAGCATAGACCAGCTCTCTGGCTCTACCGAAAACACTGTCAGTATGGTCATGGCCATGATGAAAGGCGCCCAAGTCGGACAAAATGCAGAACTCCCTCAATCTGAAAAAATACCTCCAGAAGAAATTGACGAGGCCATGAAAGAAATAAGGCCTCAAATCAAAGAAATGATGGCGGTTTCAATGCAAAAAACTCAAGCATTTGCCTATAAAGACCTTCCTAATGAAGAACTACAAGAGCTAGCTGAAAAACTTCGAGAAAAAAATGTTAAAAAGTACCAAGGTCTAATTAACAAGGGTATCACCAGAGCGTTCCGCAATATGGGAGAGAACTTGGGAAAAGATATGGCCAAGTTACCTCCTGAAGAAGAAGAAGCAGAAAAGAATGAATAAAAAAAAAGCCCTCAAAAAGAGGGCTTTTTAATTAACTTATCGAAATTTTTTTCTTAACGCTTTGAGCTTGGGTTGTAAAAACTTGTTTTTTGAACAAGCGGCTTATCAGTTGCTGCTTTTTTCTCTGGGTTTTTAGCAAAAGGAGGAAGAAGCCAGAGGCACATAAAAGCAATAAAAGTTGGAACCAATGAACCAATAAATAGCCCTAATGGTTTAATCCCGTCCTTTCCGAAAGAGGCTTTTAAGATTCCAAAACCAGCTGGGTTAGGGGCATTAGCAATAACGGTAAGCCCTCCACCAGTGACAGCACCAGCTACAAGAAAGTACTTTTGAGTTTCTGTAATTGTTTTCGACTGGCTACCAAGGTAAGTAAGGGCTGCATTATCCGTAATGGCCGTTAGGAATGTTGAACCAATAAATAAGGTCATATCACCTAGCCTCTCTAAAAGAGGCTGGATCCACCAAGCCTGCATTTTTCCAAGGGTAACAAGTCCCGCTAAAAAGAACCCGACCATGAGGGCCTCAACAATTTTTGGCTTGTCTTGATACTCTTCTGTAACTTTCGCAAACCCAAGATAGAAAAGGAAAAGACCCATAAAAGCAACCATGTCGTGAGCGCTATAGACAACGGCACCCATGAATAAAAGAGAAACGAGAATTATCCACCAGGTAGGCTCCATCCAATTATCATGCTTGGCCTTTATTTCAAGCTCTCCTTGAAGCTCATCTTTAAAATACCAAGCAATCAAGTTTGTGTTAATAACAACAGCAAGCGCAGACTTCCAACCAAAATAACCTATCATGTGGCCAAAGCCCCAACCCCATTTTCCTGCAACCATAAGGACTGGAGGGGCCGCAAAGTGAGTTAGCGTTCCACCAATTGAAACGTTCACAAAAAGAAGGCCTAATGTCGCATATTTAAATTTGTTCGACATCTTTCCACTGAAAAAATAATCCAGCATAATAAGACCTGTCACAGTCATTGCAGCAGGCTCTGTTATAAAAGAGCCAAGAAGAGGTCCCAAAATAAGAGCTGAAATATAAAATGTTGCCCTTTCATATTTTTTAGGGAGGAAAATGACTTTAGTAAAAGCGATTATCATTTTTTCTGCCATGACAATTATAGGCCTTGACCCAGCGATGGCCATGATGACAAAAACAAAAGCCGGTTCAGTGAAGTTAACACTCATTAAATATTTTAGTGCTCCACCGGCCACAACGTGAGCCCCATCAGCATTTAAAAAATAGCTTCCATCCTCGAGCATCTTATAAGTTCTCCAACCATCTGGATCAATAAATGCGTAAGAAACTAAAAAGACAGCTGCCCACATTCCAAAAACGGCTTCTACTTCACCTAAGAAGTGAAAAAGGTTTTCCATGATTGATCCAGTCGGATAATGATGGGCCATTTGCTGAAACTTAGAGGCAATAAAAGTGTGAATAACAGCTAATGCGAAAATTACGGTCGCCGTTATCTCCAAAGTGCTCGGGTTAACATTCATAAAACCAGCCTTTTTTAAAGTTAAACCTAAAATGCTCAACTAAAACTTAATTTTGAACAAAGGTGTCCTTATAGACCAAAATTATCATAAATAAAATATATTGAAACTTAGGAAAATTATCCCCTTTTATTAGAAAGGATTAAAAAAACAAGCCCAGGAAAAAGAAAAAGAAAAAGAAAAAGAAAAAGAAAAAGAAAAGCTTCCAATTTAGGAAGCTTTTTCATCTAAGAAATTTTTGATTTAGTAATTAAGTAACTGAGGATCAGCCGTCAGTTCCAATAGAAGCGACCGGGCAAGCATCTAATTGTTCTTGGCAAAGCTCTATATCTTCTTCCGATTCTGGCTGCTTTTTAACGTAAGCATTTCCATCATCATCTTCTGCGAAAAAATCTGGAGCTCCGGTATAACAAACGTTACAGGCAATGCATCCTTCCCCATCGTCATCATCTGGGTCAGTACAATACCAAGGACCTGGTATATTTTGGGAGTGTTTCATATTTGGATTGGCCACTTTATGCTCCTTTAAAAATGTTATATGCCTTGGGTCTAAGATGGTCTATAGCTGCCACACGTCACGACCGAAACCCTTTCAGTAGTTTAAAAAACATTCTTTTTATAAAGATTTTCCCCCAGGAATTCAACCCCTTTAGCATCCTTATAATATCATTAAGGTCAGGTTTTTCAAAAATAATCCTTAAGCCATACCGATAAAAGCTATTTATACTTTGCTTAATTTACTTAGCTTGTTTGGAAAGTCTTATTATTGAGCCCCTTAAACAAGGGTCCCAAAGTTGCTTTTTTAGTGCCAATTTGTCAGAATACGATGTTTTCTGTCCAAAAGTAAGTTTAGTATTAGTTTGCTCATCCCCGTTTAGATGACTTTGCCACTAGAGCTGGTTTGAAGGATAAAAAAATGAAACAAAGTATAATGGAAAAAGCGAAAGCCTGGGTAAAAAACGATTATTTTGACTCAGCATCAAAGAAAGAAATTCAAGACCTTATTGACTCCAAGGATGAAAAAGAACTTACAGAAAGGTTTTACAAAGACCTCTCTTTTGGAACTGGGGGTATAAGAAGCATTATCGGTCAGGGACTCAATAGGATTAATAAATATACTGTTAGAAAAGCTACGCAAGCTCTCGCAGAAACGATTAAAAACCAAGATCCTATTGATGGAAAATACAAAGTGGCCATTTCTTACGATAATCGACGCTTTTCTTTTGATTTTGCAAAAGAAGCTGCTGGAGTCTTCGCGGCTAACGGCATTCATTCTTATATTTATGAAAGGCTTAACCCCGTCCCTCTTCTCTCCTTTTCCGTTAGGTATCATGAAGCTCATGCAGGTGTTATGGTTACTGCAAGCCACAACCCTCCTGAATATAATGGTTATAAAGTTTATTGGAGCGATGGAGCTCAGGTAACGCCACCGAATGACCAAAACATTATCAAAAACTACTATGACATAAAAGACTTCTCTACAATTAGTCATATTGACTTTGAAAGAGGCCTTGAAGAGGGACTCATTCATTGGGTAGGACAAGATGTTGAAGATGCCTATTTTAAAATCACCGAAACTAATTGCCTGCGTCCTGAGTTTTGTAAAGAAAAGGGAAAAGAGCTCAAAATTATTTTTACACCTATCCATGGGACGGGTCTTATCCCTTGCTCTCGGGTTTTAAATAATATGGGGTTAACAAACTTTATGGTTGTGCCGGACCAAGCTGAACCTGACGAAAACTTCCCCACTGTTAAAAGCCCAAATCCAGAAAACCCTGAGGCCCTTGAAAAAGCCGTTTCCCTTATGGAAAAGGAAAATGCCGATATAGTTTTTGGAACAGACCCTGATACTGATAGATTAGGCATAGCCCTTCCCTACAAAGGCGAGATCGTTTATCCAAATGGCAACCAGATTGGCCTTCTCATGCTCAACTACATCCTCGAGACTAAAAAGGAAAAAAATGAGCTGCCTGAAAATCCTTATTTCATCAATACAATTGTCACAACTCCTCTTCAAAAAGTTATTGCTGAAAAATATGGTGTAGACACTGAGTGCACACTAACGGGCTTTAAATGGATTTGTTCGAAAATAAAACAAATTGAAGAAACTGAACCTCATAGAAATTTTGTCTTTTCTACGGAGGAATCCTTCGGTTATATGAACCATAGCCACGTTAGAGATAAAGACGGTGTTGCATCTGTCGCCCTAATGGCCGAAATTGCCCTTTGGTATAAATCAAAAGGAATGAACCTAATTGATGCTCTCGATGAGATCTATGAAAAATTTGGATATTCGAAAGAAAACCTTCTTTGCCTCAATTATTATGGAAAAGAAGGAGCTGAAAAAATTAACCGAATTATGGAAAGGTTTCGTGAAACAATAAAAGAAAAATTTCAAGATGAGCCCATCGAGTCCATAGAAGATTATGAAAAAGGCGAACTGTACAACTTTAAAACGAGGTCTTCTCAGAAATTTGATTTTCCTTCCAGCAATGTTCTCTGTTATAACCTCAATTCTAAGGCCAGAATTTGCATAAGACCCTCGGGAACAGAGCCGAAGATTAAATTTTATATCATGATTAGTGAAAACATGGGTACGCTTGAAGAAAAGAAAAAGTCCGCCGAAAATAGAATAGAAAAAATACTTGAGTTCATTAAAAACCAAGCAGAGCTCGCTTAAAAAAAAACTGTCATTTATAATTAAAATAAAGATAAAGTGACAATTAAAATTGAGGTTCCCTGAGAATGATTCAGAAAAAATCAAACGAAAAATCAAATGAATTGGCAATTGCTCTAGTAAGCGGTGGAATGGATTCACTTGTCTCAGCGGCCATGGCGAATGAAAACCATAATCAGCTGGCCTTTTTACACCTTAATTACGGTCAGAAAACGGAAGAAAGAGAACTTAAAAGCTTTAGAAATATTGCCGATTTTTACAAAGTTCCAGAAGAAAAGAGAAAAGTCATAGATGTTACCTTTCTTAGCCAAATTGGAGGAAGTTCTTTAACGGATAATAAAATGGATGTTACTTCCTATCAGGGTGATAGCGAAGAGATTCCTACTAGCTATGTACCTTTTAGAAACACCCATATTGTTGCCATGGCCGTGAGTTGGGCCGAAGTTATTGGCGCAAAAAAAATCTATATCGGTGCTGTTGCAGAAGACTCATCTGGTTACCCCGATTGCCGACCTTCATATTACAAAGCACTTAATGCTCTTGTTAAAGAAGGAACAAAAGATGGTGATATTGAGGTTGTCACGCCTGTTATAGAATTGAAAAAATCAGATATCGTTAAAAAAGCCCTTTCATTAAAAGCACCCTTAGAGTTAACATGGTCTTGCTACTCCAGCGAAGATAAAGCCTGCGGCGTCTGCGACTCATGTGCTTTAAGATTGAAAGCTTTTCAATTAGCAAACGTTGAAGACCCGCTACCTTATCATAAAAGACCAAACTATCTTTAAATTAAAGTAATTCGTACCCCTAATCAAAAATTTGTAGGTTTTATCAAACATTTTTACCAAGGTATCTAAAAAAAATTTGAACCTAAAAAAATTTCTATGGGGTAAACAAACATGCCTACATTTTGTGCTATTTTTTGAATTAAAATTCTATGACTTTTATTTTTTTTGATTTTTTGGAAATTATTCCTTCTGGTAAAGCCTTTAAAATTTCTTCCTCTAAGGCATCTACCATCTCCTCCTTATGAAAAAAACGACTGAGGACGATAGAAACCTCTCGTGTTGGTACTTGACCGGAAAAAGACCTAGTTAAAGACTTCTCCTGCTTTGATTTATCATAAAGGGTAGACAGAAAAGGAACGAGGGTAAGTCCTTCATTTCTTTTAACAAGGTTCTTCAGGGTCTCTAATTGTCCACCTTCAAAAGTAATATTTTTTCCTCTTTCTTCCTTCTTTCCTTTTTTTGAATCAGGAGAGCAGATGTTAAGTGTCTGATCTCTAAAGCAATGCCCTTCAGTTAAAACCCAAAGGGTCTGTCCGCTTAAATCATCCTGATCTATTTTTTTCCTTTTTAAAAGCGGGTTTGTTGAGGATAAGTAAGCCAAAAAAGGCTCATAAAAAAGAACCCTTTCAAAGAATTGATTTTTCTCCAATGGCGTAACAAGAAGTCCTAGATCCAATTTGTCATTTTCAAGAAGGTCAATAATTTCATGAGTTTGATGCTCATTAATGATAAGGTCAATAGAAGGATATTCATTTAGAAAAGAATCCAAAAAAAGAGGAATTAAATAAGGCGCCAATGTTGGTATAACTCCAACTTTTAGCTCACCCTTGAGAGGGTTGAGGGTTTTAGATGCAATGTCTTTAAGCTTACTTGCTTCACCCAAAACAACTTTAGCTTGATCTATGAACAATTTTCCCTTTAATGTAATCTTTAAGGGAACTTTACCGCGGTCAAAAATAATGAGCCCAAGTTCTTCTTCTAGCCTTTGAACCTGCATACTTAGAGTAGGCTGAGTAATATGACAGGACTCCGCAGCCTTTTTGAAGTTTCTATGTTTATTGATAGCAATTACATATTCTAGCTGAGTTAGGGTCATAGGCTTCATTCCTATATTAGATTTTGTCTATGATTGTATCATTAATATCGAATTTATCGATATTAGCTTTAGCGGTATTATGGGAAAATAAACTATTAAAAATAGTTTAAACAAAAAAGGGGGCAAAACATGGCTGAATTGAAGGGTACTAAGACCCATCAAAATTTAAAGGATGCCTTTGCTGGAGAATCTCAAGCAAACAGACGCTACCTCTACTTTGCTAAGGTTGCAGACGTTGAAGGTTATCCAGAAATTGCGGCAAACTTCAGAGACACGGCTGAGGGTGAAACAGGTCACGCTCACGGACATCTGGATTATCTCAAAAAAGTTGGTGATCCAGCAACAGGGTTACCAATTGGAGACTCTACTCTTAACTTAAAAGCTGCAGTTGAAGGTGAAACTCACGAATATACTGATATGTATCCGGGAATGGCCAAAACTGCTAGAGACGAAGGTTTTGAAGAAATTGCTGACTGGTTTGAAACGCTGGCAAAAGCTGAAAAGTCACATGCAGGCAGATTCCAAAAGATGCTAGAAACAATAGATTAATTAGTTTGTTTCTCAAGATTTTGAACTAGTTTTATTTAATACCTTTAACGGAAGCAAATCTATCTAATACTTTAAGAGAATATCGATGGGTTTGCTTCTTTTAGTTTCTACGTTGATCTGCTACAGACAAAGTGAAAATCTAGGAGTAAGGTAATGAGTAAAAAGGGACCCATTTCTTATTTGCCAACCGATGGCCTTACTTATGATCCTGAAGATGAAAAGTATTGGAGTGAAGAAGCCCTCCAAAAAGAAATCACCAGGGCCTTCGAGATTTGTCATGGCTGCCGCATGTGTTTCAAGTACTGCGACTCTTTCCCCAATCTTTTTAAATTCATCGACGAAAATCATGATGGAGATGTAACTGAACTATCAGTTTTAGAAACCCAAAATGTTATGGATAATTGTTTTCAATGCAAACTTTGCGAAGTTCAATGCCCTTACACACCCAGAGATAAACACGAATTCCTATTGGATTTTCCAAAATTAGTTCACCGTTATAGGGCCATTAAAACGAAAAAAGAAGGTGTTCCTTTCAAAGATAGAATAATTTCTAACGCTGATCAGGCGGGCTTATTTTCCAGACTGAGCCTTGGAATGGCCAACGTTATGAATAGGGTCAAAGTACACAGAATTTTTCTTGAGAAGTTAATGGGTATTCACAGAGATAAATTGCTCCCCGAGTTCGCAAAAACAACTTTTGAAAAGCTTGCTAAAAAATTAAATAAAATAAAAAAACCTGACCCTGAAATTGAAGTGGTGCTCTTTCAAACATGCTACGTTCAAAATAATGAGCCTCAGATAGGAAGAGATACTTTAGATGTTTTTGAAAAAAATAAAGTCAATATTGCTTGCGTTGAAGGCCTCGCCTGTTGTGGGATGCCTTCGTGGGAACATGGAGACCTTGAGACGCTAAGAAAAAATGCCAAAATAAACTTGGATAAATTAACTCCTTATGTGGAAAAAGGTGCAAAAATTATTGGAATTAACCCCACCTGCACCATGATGCTCCGTAATGAATACCCCGGACTTGTCGCCAAAGAAGACCGAGAACAGGCCAAGAAATGTGCTGAAGCAGTTATGGAGACGAGTGAGTTTTTATGGTCTATTCGAAAAGAAGAAAGATTTAACACGGAATTTAAATCAACACCAGGAAACTCTGTGGCCTACCATTCACCTTGCCACTTGAGAGCACAAGCTGTCGGCTTTAAGGGGCGTGACCTCCTTAGAAAAATACCTGGTGTCACCCCAAAAAGCGTTATGGAATGCTGCGGTCATGATGGGACATTTGCGATGAAAAAAGAAACTTTTGAGGCCAGTATAAAAGTAGGTAAAAAGTCATTTGAGGGTATGAAAGAAGCCGAAAGTGAAGTGTGGTCCACAGAATGCCCTTTAGCAGCACTTCAATTTTCCCAACACGCAGGAGTTAAACCCTTGCATCCCATGAGTATTTTGGCAAAAGCTTACCGAGAAAATGGCTTTCAAACAAAAATTAAAAAAGATGATGATAAATAAAGAGAAAAAGGTTTAAATAGGATTTCATTATGTATTTAAAAAACGGACTAAATATGAAAAGAGTACAAAGAGAAGATATTCTAGATTTTATGACTTACGAAGACACTCGAAATGATGTGAGAAAGAATGCACTTTCAATAAAAAAAGATCGAAGGATTCATCTTGGAGAGCACCTCACTTTTTTATTTGAAAATACAGATACCATTAAATATCAAATTCAAGAAATGGTTAGAACGGAGAGGATTGTTCGAGAGTCTGACATACTCCATGAAATAAAAACATATAACGAACTTCTTGGAGAGAAAGGAGGTCTTGGCTGTACACTCCTTATTGAGATAAGTGATAGTGAACAAAGAGATTTATTACTTAAAAAATGGCTTTCTCTTCCAAAGCACATTTACCTTATTTTAGAAAATGGAAAAAGAACCTATGCTGAATTTGACTCCAGACAGGTTGGAGAAAACCGTCTCTCATCCGTCCAATACCTAAAATTTAATTGTGATGCTCAAAGCCCAGTAAAGATTGGTTGTGACCACGAAGACTTAAATATTGAGAGCCCTCTAAAAGAAGAACAAAAAGCTGCACTTTTAAAGGACCTTGAAGACTAATTTCTTTTAGGTAAAGCCTTGATTAATCATTTTAATCTTTATGACTATTTGGATTGAACTGTTTCTACGGAATACTCCTTTCCTGTAACCTTTTTTTTCTGTTTGAGAAAATCAATAAAAACTAAGGAGTCTTTATACTCTATCCCTTCGTTAATCCCATATTTTTCATGAGTTTTAACTTTTTCCATATTGGGGTAACCATCTCTCCCTCTCGTTAAAAAGCATGTCGAAGCAACATCAAACACTTTGTCTTTAAGAACCTTTCCATTTGAATAAACTTTTTTTAGTGAGTTATTCGGAATAAGTGATGGGTTTCCTTTTTCTATGTTCACATAAAGGTCTTTAATCTTATAACCTTCGACCGTAAAGCGGACTCCACTAAAATGAGTCGACCTATACTTTGTTGCCTTATAAATTTTTTCTAAATAATCTACGAGTTCTTTTGTCTTAATCTTAACGTGGCAAAGTTCATTATTAAAAGGCATGAGTGCGAGTATATCACGCCTGGTGATTGTGCCTTTATCAAGGTCTATCCTTAATCCACCATTATTGAAAAAACAAATATCACCGTGAGTAATATAACAAATAGAGTGTGATATAAGCCTTCCTAAATTAGTTTCCTTTCCGCGACCTCTCCCCCTTCCATCGAAATTTGAATCAATAGTAGCAAATGCCTCATCTAACTTAGCGGGGTACCTCTTATAAAAATCTCGTAAATAAGTACTTACTGTCCGGTCCTCTTTCACAATCAATTTTTTTACTTTCCCAATATTTTTAACATCCTCTCTTCTTGCAAAATCAGTACTTACAGCTTTGTAATTTACTCCGAGAAGATCATAAGAACGAATTTTATATTTTCTCTTTCCTAAAATTTCAACTTCCATTTTTCCCAGGTATTTCCCCCACTCACCTGCTTGCACAATAGCTACTCCATTTACAATATGGGGCTCAACAAGTGCCTTTTGAGTATGACCGCCGACAATAATATCTAAGTGTTTTTTACCAAGCTCTTTAGCAAGAGAATAATCTGCAGGAAATCCCCGATGCATTCCTGCAACAAAATATCCTAAATGAGTTAAAGCGATTGTTAAGTCTGGCTTAATTTCACGATTAAGCTTTGGTAAGATTCTTTTTGCTTCTTCTAAAGCAGGTCTAAAAAGTACTTCCTTAACTTTAGTAAATTTAGCAGTTTCTTCAGTTGTAAAACCAACAATGAGAACTTTTTTATCTCCAACTATTTTAACAATGTAAGGCTTAAAGGGCCGATCCTTATCACCATGAGTAGAAGGGTTAAACTTTTTCTTTCCCTTTGAGTAATATATATTTGCTGCTAAAAATGGAAACTTACTCCAACTTTGCTGCTTAAGAAGAGTCTTAAAAGGGTTATCAAATTCATGATTACCAATACTCATAGCATCGTATCCCATCATATTCATTGCACGAAAGTCAGGTTCTGCATCAAAAAAATCAGATTCTGGAGTTCCTGTATTTATATCTCCTCCTGATAATAATAAAATACTCTTTCCCTTAACTTTTGCAGTTGCTCTTAATTTATCTATAAGTGTTTTTCGAGCGGCCATCCCAAAAATTCTCTGCTTGGGGTCTTGAATATAGTGACCATGATGATCATTTGTGTGTAAAAGAACCAATTGATTTGCCAAACTATATTGAGGAAAAACACATGGAATAAAAACGGAAAAAAATAAAGTGAACTGCTTAACCATCCTATTATTCAAAAACAAAAAACCTTCCATTTTTCCTCCACGATGACTTTTTAAAAACTATTTTTCGTTTTTATTATACCTTTCAAGCGGCGCAACAAAAAAAAAGTTATAAAATGCCATTTAAGCCCCTCAATACTTGATCAATTTAACAAGGAAAAAACACTCACAGCTTACAATGCAAAGCACAAAGATCTATCCTTTAGATATCGCTTTTACTTAAGGAACTAGTTTTATGCACCCTCAAGTCTTAACTTTTATATTAGGCCTCATTTTAGGTCTCTTTCTTTGCTTCTTTTTTTTTCAAAGGCTATTAAAAGAAAAAAACCTCCAAATCTCTCAATTAAGAGAGCAAGATATGCCTATTCTAAAAGAAACAATTCAAACTGGAATCAGTAACTCTACTAGAGATAATTTAGAAAAAATTATGGCCACTCTCAATAATGAATCGGTAAAACGGCATGGCGAAGTTTACCACCTTCTTCAAGAAACATTTAAAACAACTGAAAACCTCTTTAATCAAACACAAAAATGGCAAGGTCTTTTTTATAATAATCACCAAAGAGGTCTTTTTGGTGAAGAAGTTATATTAAAAATGATTACAGGAATAGGGTTTATTGAAGGCATTCACTTTGAAAGACAATTTTCACTTAAAAGTGGAAAAAGGCCTGACTTCATATTCTATTTACCAAAAGAAAAAAAGCTTATTGTCGATTGCAAATTCCCTTTCAGCAATTACCAAAAAATATGGGAAGAGAAACAAAATAAAAACTCTATTGTTTACAAACAATTCATTAAAGATATAAGAAATCATATGAGAGAAATGAGGAAAAAAGCTTATGACTCTGAACTGGAAAGTTTAGATTTTATTTGTCTACTCCTCCCGAGTGACAGTATTTTTAGCTTCATTCAACAAGAAGGGTCTGAACTTTTTCAAGAAGCTCTTTCACATAGAATTCTTTTTTGCAGTCCTGTCCTCCTTTTTCCTCTTTTAAGCGTTATTAAAAATACAATCACATCAGTTCAAATGTCAGAAGGTCATGATGAGTCTTTAAAACTCTTTCTAATGTTTAAGGAAGAGTGGAAAGGCTTCCTCAAAGATTGGGATCTTTTGGAAAAATCTTTTGAAAAAAGCGAGTCCTATCTTAGAAAAATAAAAAAGAAGAGAATCCAGGAGTTCGATAGTATTCTTGGAAAAAAAGAACGTTTGTTTGATCTAACATCCTAAAAAAATATTTTATTTAAACCGCCAAATTAAGCTCAATAAATGCTTCTTGAGACCAAATCAGTTTTTACCATAATTTCAGTTACTTAAAAAAAGGTTGATTTTTTCATTAAGGTATTTCTTTAAATACCCGACAAAGCATGACGCCTAATCCTTTTGAGGGAAAAAGAAGTGACTGTAGAAAGAAAAAAACGGATCAAAGTTAAAAACGACGACAAGGGTTCAATTTGGACTTCTTATAGTGATCTTTTTACTGCTGTCGCAATAATCTTCCTTGTAATGTTTGTTTTTGCTCTCTTAAGAACAAGTGTGATGAGCTTAAAGGCCATAAAGGAAACTAAAGAGCAAAAAGAGTATTACGAAGGTAAAGTTTCAGAAAAGACTCGAAAAGAAAATGAGGAAAGGAAAAGTCGATTAAAGCTTGCTGTTAATGAAATGAAAGATTTTGATGATGTTATTTCAAAGAAAATGAAAGAGTTAAATAAATTCAGTAAAAAAATGGCAAGTCATAAAGTCGATATTGAAAAATTACTTAAAGATCAAACTATAAAAGATGAATCTCTTAAATTTATGAATACAAAGGTAAACAAAAAAAATGAAGAGATAAAGAAGCTTAATGAAAACTTGGTTAACCTTGATAAAATCTTAGATAAGAAAACAGTCGACCTAAATAGAAAAATTCAAAATATTAAGAATATAAATAAAGAAAATAAAAATTTAAAAAGAGATGTGAAAGATAAACAAAAAAGAATCGCCGATATAAAAAAGACCATCGAAAAAATAAAAAATGAAAATACAAAAGAAGTTTCTAAATTAAAACAGCAGATTAACAAAGAAAAGAAAAGCCTTTTGAGCTACCAAAAGTCGGTAAAATTTCTTAAACTTAAAAACCAAGAGAAATCTTCAAAAATAATTGATCTTAAAAAGTCCGTTAGTTTATTCGAAAAAGAAGTTCAGAAAAAGAAAAAAGAAATTGACTCTATTAAAGTTAATATGGAAATGGCAAAAGCATTATCCAAAAAGTCACAAAATAATATGGAAAGAACCCAAAATAATCTTCTAAAAAGTCAAAAGAGAGAGGAATCTTTAAAGTCTAAGATTAAGCTACTGACAAGTAACCTCAAAAAGATAACAACAAACCTTAGTTCTCTTAAAAAAGACCTCAGTACACAAAAAAGTAAAACGGTGAAAGTACAAGGAAGGTTCTTAGCATCCACAAAGTCTAATGATAAACTAAAAGGTAAAATCAAAGACTTTGAAGATAGAATGAAGAGCCTCAATGATCAAATGTTAAAGGGAAAACAATCTTTTAACCAACAACTCGCTTCGAAAAATAGCGATCT
Source organism: Bacteriovoracaceae bacterium UBA7317 (assembly GCA_002474345.1). Taxonomy (GTDB): domain Bacteria; phylum Bdellovibrionota; class Bacteriovoracia; order Bacteriovoracales; family Bacteriovoracaceae; genus UBA7317. The sequence goes on along the minus strand of DKQD01000092.1, from coordinate 47,482 downwards.
TGAAAATGCTCAATCAAAAATAGGAAGTCTTAATTCCGTTATTAAGGGCCTGGAAAGTCAAGTCTCATCTTCCAAAAGTGCGCAATCTGATTTGCAATCAAGTCTTGCTTCAGCAATGGGCCAGCTTGCCAATTCCAAAGGGAAAAATGATAAGTTGAGAGGTACTATTAATAGTATGAAAGGGACGATAGAGGGTTTCAAAAATAAAATATCTGGACTTAATAAAAGCAATGGAATGCAACAAAAAAATATTGCAGCATTAAGTTCCAGCATTAAAAAGTGTGAGGTTGATAGTCATAAAAAAGATAAATTGATCGTAGATAAAAACCGTCAAATTCAATTCGAAAATGAAAATAACAACAAAATCAAGAATACAAACAGACAGCTGAATGATAAGTATCAGAATCTTAAAGAAAATAATAAAACTGCTCTAAAAGAAATCGATAAAATTAAAAAAGAAAATAATAAACTTAAAAATAAGATTGCTTCACTTGAGGACTCTGGTGATGATTTTAAAAGAGAGATCGCTAACTTAAAAACTGAATCTAACAATAAAGATAATGAAAGTAAGAAGAAAGTTCTCGACCTCAAACAAAAAAATGATGTTCTTCTGGCAAAAATTGATAATTTAAGGAAAGATTACGACAAGCTGACAAAAAGGAACCCATTCAAAGCACAAGATGATTTTAGAAAAGATTTAGGAAATAATATTGCACAAAAAATGGCAAGATATAATGTTCAAACTGAAATGGATAAGAAGACAGGTAATATCACTCTTAGACTGGATGGAGCTTTTCTTTTTAAAAGAAATCAATCAGTCTTAACTAATGTTGCCAAATCAACTCTGAGAAAAATAATACCGATCTATACATCCGAAATTTTTAAATCCAAAAAGATCAGAGATAATATCGACCAAGTCAATATTATCGGTCATGCTAGTCCTCGCTATAAAAGAAAATTTACGGACCCTCTTGGCAAAAACACTGTAGCTTACAATTACAATTTAGACTTAAGTACTGCTAGGGCCAAAGAAATTGTAAAGTTCATTTTCAGCCAACAATTTGGCGGATTTAAATATAAGAATGTTTTAAGAGAAAAAATATCAGTCATGGGAAAAAGCTTTTCTGAACCAATTAAGCTAAAGCCTGGCTCTAAAAAAGATCCGACTTGTGGAGTTTACAACTGTAAACTTTCAAGAAGAGTCGAAATTAAATTTACAATGAAAGATAATCCGAGGTTTTATAAAAAACTAAATTTTCTCCACAAGGATTAAATAATGAATGACTTAGTTGGCATTGCCCTAAATTTTTTCTCCAGTTACCTCATTGAGGTGATGGGAGTTCTTCTTGTTCTAGGTCTCATTTTTAGGGCCGCTTCTTATAAATTAAGTAAGAGAGAAGATGCTTATTTTTCTTCTTTTATTAGCGAAGTTGAAAAAGCTCTTTCAGCTTCGACTAACGATAAAGAGGAAGTGGAGGATGTCGATCAATTTCTTGACACTATCTTAAAACAAGTCTCTGACAAACTCCCTACAAGAAGTGTTCGTTACGGGAATTTTAGCAGAAAAAAAGAAGAGAGAGATAAAGACAAGATAAACAAGTCAGCAGCAAAATCTATAGCTCGCCATAGAAAGACCGTCTCTCTTAGAGACTTTGTTCATGGTGAAAAAAGTCTTTTTCATTCAATCAAAGGTGAATCAAGTATTTTCAAATCAAAGTATCCACCAAACTTTGATGACTTAACAGATAGAATTCTTGAAAAAGACCCTAATTGGAATAAACTTCTTAATTTTTTCCCAGTAGCACCTATTTCAAGGCTTAATGATATCCTCCCCGGACTTTTCGTTGTATTTGGAATTTTTGGAACGTTTATTGGGATCAGCATGGCACTCCCTAAAATTGCTGCCATTGACTTTTCAAATATTGAAGCTTCTGGAACTATCCTTCAAGAATTCGTTCTTAATATTGCTTTTGCGATGAAAACCTCCATCGCAGGTATTCTTTTTTCACTTATTACGACAGTTTTAAACACAATGGCCCCTGTGGGAGGCCTGAGAGAAAAAACGTTCAAGAAACTATCGACAAGCTTTGAAGAAATTTGGAATGCTATCCACGGCTCTAAGTCTATTGAAGCTTCTTTACAGGAGTCCTTACCAGGCCTTTTAAATGAAGTTAAAAGAATCAATAGTTACATAGAAGACCAAAATAAAGCATCTTGAAATTGATAAATAGTTAAATAAAAAATAGGGGTTTTGATATGAGCTTTCTTGCCAATCTAGTAAAAGGTTGCCCCCTCTTTTTAGAGATCTATGATGAAGAGGTGGAAGAAGTTATTCAGGCCTGTGAAGTCGCTACCTTTAAAAGAGGTGAGCATATTATTCATCAGGGTGAGGAAAGCTCTGATATAGCTATCATTTTAGATGGCTGTGCTGACGTCATTATTAAAGACCAATTTGGAAAAATGAAAGTTATAACCCAACTTGTAAAAGGGGACCTATTTGGAGAACTTGTCTTAATAAATGAAACGAAAAGGACCGCTGATATTGTAGCCAAAGAAGAAACTAATATCCTCATTATAAGTTATGAAAACTTTTACTCATTTTACAAAGATAATCCAAAAGTTTTTGCCCTTATGGTTTTAAATGTGACCAGAATGGTGACTCAAAGGCTCAAGTCCGCCAATGGAATTATTAATAACCTCTCTCATGAGGTACAAGAATTGAAAAATGAATTACATAAGAAGGCGTCTTAAAGCAAGAGGCATTAAAACTTTAAGAGGTCTGGTGTCGGGCCTTCACATTTTGCTTTTTTTTCATCACTGCACTGATCTTTCTTTTCACAGAACATACAGTCTTCACCCAAAACATTATTAAGCCCTCCACAACTTCCCTTTAGCTTTTTATTGCTAAATATAACCCCTACTGCCATTCCAACGATGGTCAATAACATCACTCCTAAAGTAATCAAGAAAAGCTTCATATCGATATTATACCCCACAAGATAAAGCTTTAAAAAACACTCATTGTATCTCTTTTAAAGCAATTAGTTAAAGTAATCACTTAGCAATAATTTTAATTGGGTGGAAGCCTTCTTAACAAGAGCTCCTCTCTTCCCATTATCAGTCTCATTCTCAGGAGCAGCAATAAAATAGGCCAAAAGACCATGTTTTTCAGCAAATTGGACCCCTTTTTTATGGCCCATCACCATAAGTGCAGTTGCTAAGGCATCTGCTTTCATACAAGAAAAGCTATCAAAGACCGTGACTGAAACCAAACGGTGTTTAACTGGATAACCTGTTTTTGGGTCTATAGTATGGGAAAAAAACTTTCCTTTGGAAGTAAAATAGTTCCTATAATTCCCAGAGGTCGCCATTGAAAGAGACTTAACCCCAATAACCTTATGAATGGACTGGCCAATGGCTGAGGGGTTGCTTATAGCAAGGCGCCAGAGCTGTCCTCTTTTATTTCCACTCGTCTTTATTTCCCCTCCAATTTCAACCATATGATCTTTGAAACCTAACCTAGTAAGAAGAGAACTCACTTCATCAACGGCAAAACCTTTGGCTATCGCTGAAAGGTCTATATAAACTCCTTCCTTACTCTTCAGAGTTTTTTCAGAATCCTTCATTTGCACATGGTGGTAACCAACACTTTTCCGAACCTTTTTTAAGGCTTGCTTGGAAGGGACTTTTCTTTCTCCCTTAGGGCCAAACCCCCATAGGTTGACAAGGGGACCAACGGTCACATCAAAAGCACCATCAGTCATTTGGTAAATACCTTTTGCCTCTTTTAGGACTTTAAATAAACGTGGAGAAAGGTTGTGCCAGGTTTCAAATTTGTTGGAGGAGTTAATAAGAGATAGCTCGGAGTTCGGTATATAGGTAGACATCTCTTCGTTAATCTTTTTCAAAAGATCATCAATGAGAACTTTGACTTCCTGTGGCCCTTTTCCTCCCTTTAAATCTTCGGGAAAATACCTAATTGTGTAGGTTGTGCCCATTGTTTTACCAAAAAGGCCTAGAGGCTTTTGCGCCTCTTTTTTACACCCTAAAAAAGAGAGCACTAAAGAAAGGATTAAAATACGTATAAAAAAAAAGCCTAAGGATTTCCTTAGGCTTTCTAGTATTACTCTGTTTAGATGATTCATTTCTAGATAACCTAGCCCCCAAAGTCGTCGAGCATAATATCGTCTCGCTCAACTCCTAAGTCAAGGAGCATGTCAATGACACACTTATTCATAATGGGAGGCCCACAAAGGTAGTACTCACAATCTTCAGGAGCGGGGTGATCCTTTAAGTATTCATCATGCAAGACATTATGAATGAAGCCTGTGTAACCTTTCCAGTCGTCTTCTGGAAGAGCATCTGAAAGGGCACAGTGCCACTCAAAGTTTTCATTCTCAGCTTGAAGTTCATCAAAGTCCTCAACAAAAAACATTTCGGCCTTTGATCTTGCACCATACCAAAAAGTCATTTTTCTATCAGTTTTAATTCTTCTAAGTTGATCAAAAATATGAGACCTCATGGGCGCCATACCGGCCCCTCCACCAACAAAAACCATTTCTTTCTTTGTTTCTCTGGCATAAAACTCACCGAAAGGTCCCGAAATAGTGACATCATCGCCTGGTTTAAGTCCAAAGATCCAAGAAGACATTTTCCCTGGAGGAATATGTTTAGGAGCACCCGGGGGTGGACTTGCTACCCTTACATTTAGCATTATAATTCCATGTTCTTCAGGGTAATTGGCCATTGAATAGGCCCTTATAACCGTTTCATCAGTATGAGAAACGTTATCCCAAATTTTAAAATGGTCCCAGGTTCCTCTATAAAGCTCAGGAATATCGAAGTTTTTATAATCTACTGTAATTCCAGGAGGACGCTCTATTTGAATATATCCACCTGCTCTAAAAGGTACAGACTCTCCGTCAGGAATTTCTAGGATGAGGTTCTTAATAAAAGTGGCCACGTTGTCATTTGAACGCACTTTACACTTCCACTTCTTAACTCCAAAAACCTCTTCTGGCACATTGACCTTCATGTTTGACTTAACAGCAACTTGGCACGAAAGACGGCATCCTTCCTTAACTTCTTTCTTAGTCATATGGGATAGTTCTGTCGTCAAGATTTCTCCACCGCCATCAAGAACGTCTACTTTACACTGCCCGCAGGTTCCACCACCTCCACAGGCTGAGGAAACATAGAGCTTCTCATCGGCAAGAACATTTAAAAGTTTTCCACCGGCTGAAACCGTGACATCCTTTTGACCATTGATGTTGATGACAACATCGCCGGAGTTAACAAGCTTAGATTTAGCAAATAAAATAATTGCGACCAAAGCTAAAACTATGGCCACAAAAACAGATGATGCAATGAGAATTTCCATAACAAGCTCTCTTTTATGATTTCATTAAATCATTAAACTTAAACTTCTCTTTTTTATAGTTGAATCCCAGAAAAAGCTAAAAACCCAAGGGACATTAACCCTACTGTTATAAATGTAATCCCAAGGCCTCTTAAGCCTTCCGGAATATCACTATAAGTTAACTTTTCTCTAATTCCTGCAAGGGCCATAATAGCAAGTGCCCATCCAACTCCTGTTCCTAAACCAAAAACAACACTTTCAGAAAAGTTGTAATCCCTTTCAACCATAAAAAGAGAGCCACCTAAAATGGCACAGTTTACGGTGATAAGAGGAAGAAAGATTCCTAGAGCTCCGTAGAGGGCAGGAAAAAACTTATCCAATGTCATTTCTAGAATTTGAACCATTGCTGCAATAACGCCAATATAACTAATCAACCCCAAAAAGCTGAGGTCCATTGAGGCAAGGTCCGGGTTACCGGTCCACGCTAAAGCCCCAGGCTTCAAAAGGTAAACGTAAATAAGGTTATTGGCCGGAACTGTAATTGTTTGAACAACAATAACTGCAATCCCCAAACCAATAGAGGTTTTCACCTGTTTTGAAACGGCCAAAAATGTACACATCCCTAGGAAAAATCCGAGGGCCATGTTTTCAACAAAGACGGCTTTTATAAATATGCTAATATATTGTTCCAACATAGATTAATCCTTTTCAACTTGATCTGGTTTAAAAGTTCTTAAAATCCAGATGAAAACTCCTATTAAGAAAAAAGCACTTGGAGCAAGTAGCATTAAGCCGTTACCCTGATACCATCCACCTTCACTCGTAAGAGGTAAAACAGAGTAACCAAAAAACTTGCCGCTCCCAAAGACCTCTCTTAGGACTCCAACAAAGATTAAAACAAGGCTGTAACCGAAGCCATTTCCAATGCCATCAAGAACACTCATAAACGGGCCATTCTTCATAGCATAACCCTCAGCACGACCCATAACAATACAGTTGGTTATAATCAAACCCACGTATACTGAAATACCCTTAGAAATATCGTAGACAAAAGCTTTCAAGATTTGATCCGCTAAAATAACCATCGAAGCAATAACAGTCATTTGAACAATGATCCTAATACTTGAAGGGACATAATTTCTAATCAAGCTGACAATCAAGCTGGAGAAGCCCATAACAAAGATAACCGCCAAAGACATAACAATTACGGCTTCCATTTTGGTCGTAACTGCTAAGGCAGAACAGATACCCAGAATTTGAAGGGCAATGGGATTATTTTTAAATACAGGATCAAAAAGGGTTTCTTTTATACTGCTCATTTTTAAGCTCCTCCCTTTCTAAACTGAGCCAAAAATGGCCCGTAACCGTGGTTACCAAGCCAGTAGTTAAGAAGGTTTTGTACACCTCGGCCCGTAATAGTAGAACCGGAAATTCCATCAACTGTTCTCTTTCCTTCTTCACTCTTCGGATCAACATTTTTCTTAACTTGAACAAAAGGCTTAAAATTTTTATCAGAGACAATCTTTCCTATCCATTGCGCTTTCCAATTTGGGTTATCAACTTCTCCCCCTAAACCTGGAGTTTCAGCATGCTCATAAAACCCAAAGCCTTTCACTGTTCTCGTATCTTTGTCCAAAGCCAAAAAGCCGTAAAGAGTCGACCAGAGACCTTTTCCATGAACTGGCAGAACAAGGGATGTAACCTTTCCATCCTTTTTCACAAAATAAACTTTGCCGTATTTTGCTCTCATCTTATTTTTGCCTAGATCCAAATTAGACGGAATTTGAATATTCCTTTTGGGGTCTTTAGCGGCGGCCCGAGAGTCATAGGACTCTGGTTTAATATCAGTTACAAATTGCCCAGTTTTTAGGTCAACTAACTTTGTTTCAATATTTTCAAAAATCTTTAAAATTTCTTCTTTAGATGCTTTTGCGTTCTTTAAAAGCCCAGCTGAGAGAAGAAGGTTTTTCTTAACATCAAGAATTTTATTTTCTTCCTGCATGGGTCTTAAGCTAATGGCCGAGAGTGAAACGACCACTGAGCAAACACCACATAGAATTGCTGCAACAGCAACTGTCCCCTTCCAAGAATTAATGTTCATGTCTTAGGGCCCTCCTTTTGATATTGGCCTCAACAACGAAGTAATCGATGAGAGGTGCAAACAAATTGGCAAAAAGAATCGCTAGCATAATCCCTTCAGGGTACGCAGGGTTCACAACTCTTACTAGTATTGTCATCACGCCGATAAGCGCTCCATAAAAATATTTACCAGTAGACGTCATAGAGGCACTCACTGGGTCTGTTGCCATAAAAACTGTACCGAAAGCAAAACCACCCAAACAGAGATGCCAGAGAGGACCCACTCCAAACATAGGGTTTGTCGTCGAGCCTATCTGATTAAAAAGAAGTGCCGTTAGGACTGCTGAGACCACCACACCTAACATAATCCGCCAAGAACCAGTTTTGGTCACGATCAAAATAACGGCTCCTATCAGAGAAGCTAAAACAGAAGTCTCCCCCATTGAGCCTGTAATATTTCCCATGAATGCCTGATTTAAAGTAAAGGGAATGGCGCTTACTCCTTCGGCAGCGGCTAAACCTAAAGAAGTTGCGGCGGTATAACCATCAACCGCTACCCAAACAGCATCACCTGAAATCTCAGCGGGGTAGGCAAAATAAAGAAAAGCTCTTGAACACAGAGCAACGTTTAAGAAGTTTTTTCCGGTTCCTCCAAACACTTCTTTCGCGAAAATAACACCGAAAATAATTCCCAGGGCCACTTGCCACAAGGGAATGGTTGCAGGAAGAGTTAGTGGATAAAGGAGCCCACTAACTAAAAACCCTTCGTTGATCTCGTGTTTTCTTACCGTAGCAAAGATGCCTTCAACTATTCCTCCCGCAGTCATCGTCACTATGTAGACTGGTAGAAAAAACAAAGCTCCATAAACAAAGTTGCTCAAAAAGCTGTTGGGATCAAAAGCTAACCCCATTGCTGCCATTGCGGCTCCTCTCCAATCTTCAACTGTAGTAAGTCCCTTTGAAGCTAAGACGAGGTTTGCCTGATAACCAGTGTTCCACATGGCCATCAAAGTCACGGGTATAAGAGCTATCACAACTGTCACCATCAACCGCTTTAGGTCCATCCCATCTCTTACATGGGTTTTCCCTTCGGTAACCTCTCCAGGAGTATAAGCAAAGGTATCCAAGGCTTCATAGAGAGGGTAAAGCTTTTCTAATTTACCGCCCTTAGAAAAAGTTGGATGAATCTGATCAAGGAAATCTCTAAGTGCTTTCATTATCATTCCTTCTCAATAATAGTTAAATTGTCTCTTAATATTGTTCCATAATCGACTTTGCCATGGTCGACAAAGGTACAAAGGGCCAAGTCTTCTTCATCAAGCTCCATACAACCCAATTTCTGAGCAAGGTCAGTTTGCTTCGTTATGAGAGACCTCAAGAGCTGAGTCGCCAATATATCCATTGGCATAACGTCTTCATAGTTACCCGTTGGGACCATCGCTCTAGGACTTCCATGGGTTGAAGTTGTAATATCAAACAATTTTGCAGGTAACAATTTTGAAAGAAAAGAAGGTTTAACTGAAAACTTTTCCAAGCCAGGTCCGCCCCACCCTAGAAGCTCTCGTTCTTTACCCTCTTTTAGAAGACTTATTTGGTTGTGGTACCTTCCTAAGTAATTAAAAGTATTCTTAGCGTGGTGCCCATTAAAAACAGAACCTGAAATAACTCTAATATCTTTTCCTTCAAGCTCATTCTTTAAAAGGTCGTCTAAACTTGCTCCAATTCTTGCAACTAAATGTCTTGGGTTTCTTGCTTGGGGTCCACCAAGTGCTACAACCCTTTCAGTCCAAAGCTTTCCTGTGGAGAAAAGTTTTCCTACAGCAATAACGTCCTGATAACCAATATACCAGACTGGTTTGTCTGTATGAGCCGGGTCAAGAAAGTGAATATGGGTTCCAACATTTCCAGCTGGATGGGGTCCTTCAAAGCCGTGAAGGACTACATTACCGGAAGAATCAGCCGGAAGACTTTCGCCCTTGGCATGGCAAACATAAGTTTTTCCTTCAGTTAACTTAGAGAGAACTTTAACACCATTTTTAAAGTCCTCTTTGTAGTTATTGATTACAGAAGCTGGATTTCCAGAAAGAGGATTCGTATCCATGGCCGTTATAAAAAAAGCCTTCGGCCTTGATTCTGGAGCTGGATTTTTTGAAAAAGGTCTCATTCTTATTGCAGTCCACAAGCCAGACTCTTGCAGAAGGTTTTTCACCTTTTCAAAATCTATCTTATCCAGGTCACTTTTTTTATAATGGGTAAACTCAACTTGCTCCTCACTTGAAGCGACTTGGATTACCAAAGATTCAAATACCCTCTTAGGACCACGGTTAATGGACACAACCTTTCCAGCTGCGGGAGCAGTATACTTGACTCCAACTTGCCTTTTACATTCGAACAAAGTTTGTCCTACCTTAACCTCATCACCCTCTTTGACCAACATAGTTGGCTTCATGCCTTGGTAATCAGAACCCAGAATGGCAACAGACTTTATGCTTTTATTTCTATCTACCTCAGGTTTAGGCTGCCCCTTAATAGGAAGGGTTAACCCTTTTCTAATTTTTGTCATAATACTTTCAAACCCTGTTGAAATTTTTTATTATTTTTTTCTATTCTATTCTAGTCTAGTCTAGTTTTAATATTTTTTCTCTATGCTCTAAATTTTTCTGCCCTATAAATAAAGCCGTCTAAAAATTGTTTCCTAATGGCAACACTTTTTAAACTTTTTTCCACTCCCACATGGGCATGGGTCGTTTCTTCCAATCTTAGGGCCGCCTCTTTTCTTAGAAGTAGATTCGAGCCTACCATCAAAAAAATACCAATCCCCTTTCCATTTCTTAAAGGTACTTCTTTCTCTATGAAGGTGGGTCTTATCATCCAATTCATAAGTACACTCAAAGAGAACTTCACCTTCATTTTTTTGCTCAGATGACTCTAAAATTCTTAAGCCTAGCCACTCTGACTCACTAGCCCAATCCTCGGCTTCGGTTTGATCAAAACCGTCAACTTTTTCGGGATGATGGGTTTTTATTATGAAGTTAATATCATTTTTAACATAGGCAGAATAACGGGCCCTCATTAAACTTTCAGGGCCTGTAGCTTTCTTAAAATCTTTATGTATAGAACCGCAGCATTCTTCGTAATACAAGCCAGACTGACAAGGGCAGGTTTCCATAAAGACCAAATCTCTCCGTAATCGGTTCAGGTTAAACTTATTTTAAATTCTTTAAAAGCCACTAAAAAACAAAGCCGAGAAAAACCCTTATCACTTTTTGAAAAATACGGCAATAAAGAACTCGCCTAATCTTCTTTACAGTTCCGCAGCATTCACTATTCTCTTCGTTCGGAAATAACCTGAAGCGTATCGATAAACGTTGAGCGAGATCAGTCCTAACCAAATGGCCGCTAAACTTTTGCTGCTATAACTCCATAAACCCAAGGGAAGAAAAGTTAAAACTGAGCCCAAAAACATATGACGGCGTAAAAACCTAAACTCTCCTAAACCAAAAAGAAGTCCATCATAAACAAAGGAGAGGCAATTAATTACTTGAGACCAAACAATGAGTGGCCAAATTTTTGAGAGAAGTTCAATGACCTGTTTATCAAAAGTAAAAAGTGACCAGACCAGAGATGGTAGAAGTAAGTATAAAATGAGGAAGAGCCCTCCAATGATACCACCAAGCCAGAGAAGGTTAGCAAACATCTCTTTCAACTTAGCAATTTCCTTTTTGGCGTAGAACTTTGCTCCCAGTATATTGGCGGTCATGGCAATCCCGTCCACAAAAAAAGAAACAAAAAGCCAAATTTGAAGAAGAATTTGATGGCAAGCAAGAGCATTAACACCCAAATTAGCTGCTAAACGAGTACTCAAAAAGAAAACGGAAGTAAGAACAAAGCTTCTTCCAAAAAGGGCCAAAGAGTCCTTACCAAACTCTATTTTTACTTCGGATGAGCTTAAGCCGCCCCCAAATACTAAAGTCCTTAACTTTTTATCACGAAAAACATAGTATGCTGAAAAAACAAAGCCTATAACCTGAGAACAAACTGTGCCGTAACTTGCTCCTTCAATACCCCAGTTAAAAACAAAAAGGAGAAGACCTGTCACAAGAATATTGAGAGCAGTTGTCCCCAAAACAATATAAAAAGATAAATTAACCTGACCAAATCCTCTAAGTATAGAGAGAAGTGTGACAGAAAGAATCAAAAAAGGATGTCCAATCAAACGGATAGAGAAATATTTGTCTACTCCCTTTGAAAGCTCTTCCGGCATAGAAGCAAGCTCGTACAAAGGGTACCTAAGTAAATAGAGACATAACGCACTTAATAAACCAATCAGAAAAGCCGTTTTTAGACCAGATCTTATTGTAGCGGCTAAGGCCTTGTCTTCTTTCTTAGCATAGTAATGAGAAACATTTTTCGTAGAAGCATGGACAAGAAAATTAAACATCCAAGTAAAAGAACTCAGAATGGTTGTAGCAATTGCGAGAATTCCAACGAGTGGTGTCTCTATGTGACCTACCATCGCTGTATCAACAACGGAAGCCAGAGGCTCAAGAACCGAAGAAGCTATAGAAGGAAGTGAGAAGAGAAGAAGCCCTTTAAGAGTTAAATCTTCGCCTGACTCTTTCTCTCCCATTTTCAAAACATTTCCTTCCCATCACATTTTTAGAAGCCAGGCTTATAAATTGCAAAGTAGGCTGCCACTGCAGCTAAGAACCAAAGCCCAACAAATGCCAAGTGTCTCATGGTTTTAAGCCTCTTGGCCAAAACAGGTGCCAAGATAGCTAACCCCAGCCAAATTCCAATTTTAGAAGCAACCCAAAAAGGAAATGGCTCACCATGGGAAACCCCGAGTCTCGCCAACAGTCCCATTCCACCGACTAGGATAAGAAAACTTGAAATACCTGCAAGTACTTTTATCAATTTTGCCTTCTCATTGAGAAAAAAGCTGGCACCCATCGTTGATAAAAACATAAACACGGAAGCAAGATGAATAAGTTTATAAACTTGATAAGAAAACATAAAAACTCCTTTAACCCTGATATAAGGGCTAACCCGAAAAAGTAAAAATGTCCATACCGACTCTTAGGAGCCTTGGATTTTATCCAAAAGAGTCATAAAATAAGAAGCCTATGGCCAGAAAAGGAAGAAAAAAAGGCGACAAGATATACCGCGGTGCCTATCAATATTTTCAGGGAGACACAATCTTCGGAGAAGAAGAGTTCGAAGTCTTCAGAAATAACAAGCGCGAGGTATTTCACTTTGTTTCAGAGATTAACAGCCGTGTTGTCACGGGCGAGTTTCTTATTATCAATATAGAATACATCATTAATTTTAAATTTGTCCCTATTTCCGCAATTATCGATAAGGCCATGGGTAATGATAGAGTCCAAGAGCGTTACGATTATGACTTGAATGAGAACCTACTTACCTACCACTTTATAACTAAAGAGGGGTCTCAAACACATAACATGCATACAAAGCATACTTTCCATATTTCGACTCCATGCATATCTTCCAGTATTCTTTTTATCTTATCCAAAAAGTTCAATTCAACAGCAACAAATTTTTATAATATTATATCTTGCGAAAATCACTGGGACTATGTTGAGCCTCCATCTGTCAAAAACGCAATGCTTCAAAAGATTAGTTCAACAACAGAAATGATACCAATAGGTGGAGCAACAGTGGAGGCCATCCACTATAAACTTTGGCAAGAAAAAACTAATTATAACTTCAATAAGAAAAAGAAAAAAAAGGACGATGCCCCACCCACACTTAAAATTTATTTAAGTAAATACATGGCAATCCCTTATATCGTTGATACAGGTAGTGGTCTTTTCTACAAAGTCAAATACCTCAACAACCTTTCGGACTCTGAGTAAGAAAAGACTTCACATCTTCACAGGCTTCTTTTAACGAAACTCTTTCTAATTCGTAAGGCTCCATCAACTTTTTCACTTTATCCATTGTTGGTCCTTTCCACTTTTTAACTCGTGAATCAACGATAATAACTCCTCCTCGATCACTTTCAGTCCGCAGCAAACGACCAAGTTTTTGGTGTAAGGACCGGGTTCTATGAGAAAGGTAATAGTCTGTGAATTCGTTGCCGATATGTTTGTCGTAAAAATCTCTCCTCTCTTTAATGACATGGTCCATTCTTACATCAGGAATTTTATCAATAAAAATAAATTGAAGGTCCTTACCAGGAATATCAATTCCTTCTCCAAAACTTTCCATTCCAATGAGAATTCCCTTATTGTATTTCCTCACTTCTTTTTTGAATTCATCGACAACCTGATTACCCATCCCTTGAATAAAAACAGGCAACTCGCCTTCAAATTTTTCAAGAAGAATTTCACTGGCAACTTCAAACCTTCTTCTGGAAGAAAAAAGAAAAAGTGCTCCTCCTTCAATATCTGAAAGAAGACCATACAACCGCTCTATCGTGTCTTTAACAAAATCAACGTGAAAAAAAGGAAGAGTGTCATCACATAGAAAAACCTTAGTATTTGATTTATAGTCAAAAACAGCAGGCAGGAAAAAACCTTTTTGAAACCTTTTTTTAGGTTCAAGGTAGGAATATCCTGTCGCCCATTCAATTCCTCGGGCCCCCTTATCACCGCTTGCATTAGCAAGAGTTGCTGACGTGAAAACAACAGAAGAGGAGTCTTTTAACAAACCTTCGTGAAGAAACTTACCAATATCAATTGGTGCGGAAAGAAAGAGGTAGCCTTTATCATGATGGTATTTCATAGAGTGGCTCATCCCTTCCTTCAACTCAAGAACACCAGCAAGACCACTAAATAGGTCTTCAAGTATTCCCAAGAAGGTCTTAAACCTTGTTAAAGCTGTTACCATCGCATCCTCTTTTAAATTCATTTCTTCAAAAAGAGAGGGGTAATGAGATAAGTCTTTAAGAAGAAGGCCAAGAGCAAAGTGAAGAGACTCTAAATGATTTAAGATGGAAACAGAAAGAGGATCGGATACCCCCTCTTTCTTAATCATAGGGAACTCGTTCCAATAAATATCAGTGTACCTTGGCATTTTTTTAAAGTAACGCTCAACCTTTTCGGATAGGAGAGGAAGGTGGTCTCCTAAAACCTCACCTAAATCCTCAGCTTTCGTTTTTAGCTTTTTTATAACAGGGCTACTCTCCCCAGTCGACGACTCTGTCTGGGCCAACAAATAAAATAATGACCCCATCCCCTGCATATGATGAATTTGATTTTGAAAACCTTCTAACTGCTCTTGACCGACCTCAACAGAAAAGGCTTTCGTTGCCTCATCTTCAATTTTGTGGGCCTCATCAACCACAATTCGAGAAGGCCTTGGGAGACCCCTTGGCCAGGAAAACATTAAAGCATGATTTCCAATAATTACATTGGCTTCCTTCGCCTCTCTTAGGCCTTGGATATAAGTACAGTTCCCCTTAAAGGGGCAACGACTTCCAGTGCAAGAACGAAAGTCGACAGCAACTTCTTTTTCTTTTTTAGCAAAAGTCTCTATTTTCCTCTTCAAAACGTAAGGCAACCCGCCCCGTAAAATAGGATTTTTCCTTCCTAAAACTTCTTCACCAAGTGAGTTGTAAAGAAAAACTACCTCAAAAAAAAGTTTTGTGAACTTCTCTGAAAAATCCTCACTACCAAAATCAAGTGAATGACCCTCTTGTCCATCTTGCCTAAAGAGGAGTTCACATAAATGATTTTGGGAACCGACTAAATAACGAACTTTAAATTCATGGTCATCTAGGCCCAAAAGGTGCCTTAATTGGGGAACATCTTTAGTCATCGCTTGGTGCTGCAACGTTTTTGTTCCCGTAGCGACAAGAATTTGTTCACCTTCTGAATGAGAATAAAGAGTTGAAGGCAAAAGATAGCCTAGCGTCTTTCCCGTTCCTGTAGGTGCCTGAACAATAGCATGAACATCATTTTTAAAAGCTTGCCCAGTTTTGAGGGCCAAGCGCAATTGGGAGTCCCTAAATTTATAATTGGGAACTTTTTTTCTAATATTTTCCTCACCTTTAAGAAGGCCTTCTATATTTTGTCCCGAAAACTCCAACGGAAACAGCTTTTCTCTAGAAGATTGACCCTCTAAACCCGAAAGCTCTATGGCAGAACTGTCAGAAAAAAAGTCCTCATCCGTTAGATTGTCAAAAGCTCCCTGGAGATCAAAGTCTATCGCTCCACTCAAGGTCAATAGTTCATCTAATTCAAGTTGGAAAAAGGTGCTATACCACCAATCCTTCATTTCATATTGGTTGAGAAGCATTTGATAATGCGTAAAAAGTGGCGCTTTTTTTCTTAAGGCATAAGTTCCCAATAGAAGCACTTTAAGAAGATCTACAGAATCCTCAAACCCACGGTGGGTCTCCTTGTCTGCAAGCTTCCAATCACAAATAAACTCCTCTAATTTCAACGTAGAACGCTGAGGAAATAAAAATGACAAATAGAGAAGGCTATCTTCGTAGACCTCTCTTTTCGAACCATCATCGATATCTTCAAAGTCCGGACCCAAGAAACTTTTTTCGAAAGATGCGTTATGGGCCACCAAGTGATGTCCATACAAGTCTTGAACTTCAAGGCGGACATCTTGCCAAAGAGGAGCCCGTCTTAAGTCTTTTTCCTTAATTCCCGTGAGTTTCTGAATAAAATGCGACAACTTTGGAGGAGATTCATAGAAACCATCCTCTGGAGGAAACCTGACGAGAGAAGAAAACTTCTTAACAAGCTTTGTCCCCTCAAATTGAAGATACCCTACATCTATAATCGAGTCCTCCTCAGAGTTGACGCCTGAAGTCTCAATATCGATAAGGGCCCACTTTCCAAGCTTTTTCCCCCAACTTTCCATAAGTTTTGTCCTCTTTTAAAAATCAACTCTATATAAAAAAAATAATTCACTAATTAAATCAAGAACTTATGATAAACATACCCAGTTCTTGATCATTTCTTCCACATTTCAATTTTCGCTCAGAACCATATTGAAAACCAAAGCAACATAGTTTAATCTAGCGCCTCTTATATAGGCTTTTTCGGGGATATTATGAAGAGTTCTTTAATATTTCAAACACAATCGTTTATCATCCTCTCCCTACTTTTTTTTGGCACGTGGGTCATTTTAAAAAAGAAGAATAGAGATCTTCATGTGAAAACAATGCTTCTTGCAATTGTTTGGGACATTATTCTTGTTCTTCAAATTGAATTGAGTAGGGGAGCTATTGAAAAAGCGTCCAAGGTTACATCCAACACGAATATTCTAAATATACATGTTTCCTTGGCAGTATCAGCCGTTGTTCTTTACGTCCTTATGATATTGACAGGAAAAAAGGTACTCAAAGGTAACCGTGATATACTGGGGTTACACAAGAAGCTCGGGCTTTTAACCCTTCTCATGAGAACGCTAACCTTTATTACAAGTTTTTTTGCAGTTGCTGACTAAAAAAATAATAAAACCTAAACAAAATATTTAAAAACCAAATTAAAAAGAGGCCACTGAATGGATTTTGAAAAAATTAAGGAACTTATAAAAAGCCAAATAGACGATGCTGACGTAGAAGTAACTGATCTTACGGGAACACGGGATCACTTAGGTCTTGTAATATCAAGCCAGCATTTTAAAGGAAAAATGCTTATTGAACAACATAGAATGGTTATGGACATCCTTAAGGATGACCTCAAAGAAGACCTGCATGCTGTCAAAATAAAAACAATAGTTAAAAACTAGATCATAGAGAATAAAAAATATAAAAAGTATCAATCTTTAAGTTAAAAAAAGGAGTCATCAATGAGTAATCCATTTAATATATTAGGAGATCAAAGCCATCCTCCAACATCAGGACAAGAACAGAAAGAAGAAAACCAATCTGCTGAAATCAGCGAAAGAATCAAAAGTCTCATTGATTCTTCAGATTTATTTTTATTCATGAAAGGTTCTCCTGAAGCTCCTCAATGTGGTTTCTCGGCTAATACTTGTGCAGTTCTTAACTCTTTTGGGGTTCCCTATAAGACCTTTAATGTTCTTTCAGACATGGACATGAGACAGGGAATTAAAGAATACTCAAACTGGCCTACAATTCCTCAACTTTACATAAAAGGGCAATTTGTTGGCGGCAATGATATTATTATGGAGCTTTATGAAACTGGTGAACTTCTTAAGATGCTTAAAGAGCTTATGCCAGAGTAGACTCTTCCAATAATAAACAGTAATGAAGGAATCTTAATCTTCCTTCATTACTACATTATGATAAACTTTCTGAACATCATCATCATCTTCAATAACATCGATAAGTTTTTCAAATTTTGGGTAATCCTTTTGATTAATTTCCTTTGTTGTAATGGGTATTCTTTTGAGACCGGCTTCCTTAGGTTCTAATTCCATCTCTTGAAGTCTTTTCGAAATATTCCCAAAGTCTTCCATTTCACAAATTATAAAAACAGTATCACCTTCAAATTCGACATCTTCTGCTCCAAAATCAATCATCTCCATAGTAAATTCTTCTTCTTCCAAACCTTCGCTTTGAAGAAGGAAGATTCCTTTCCTACTAAAAATAAACTCCAGGCATCCATCTTTGCCAAGGCTGCCACCATACTTATTAAAATAAGACCTTATATTAGAGACAGTTCTTGTATTATTGTCGGTTGCACACTCAACATAGATAGCCGTTCCATCTGGCCCATAACCCTCAAAAGTCACCTCAACTATATTCTCACCTGAGCCACCCTCTGCTTTTTTTATAGCACGGTCGATATTGTCCTTTGGCATGTTTGCGCCTCTTGCGTTGGCAAGAGCAAGCCTCAAACGAGGATTCATCGTAGGATCACCTCCTCCACCAGTTTTAACCGCAACAGTAATTTCTTTTTGAAGCTTCGTAAAAATCTTTCCTCTTTTCAGGTCCTGGGCCCCTTTTCTATGCTTAATATTAGCAAATTTACTATGACCGGCCATTATCCCCTCCAATTAAAAATAAAAACTATGCTTTCTAAAAAAAGCTTTTTAAGCACGCTCTACACCGTTAAAGGAAACTGGATCCTAACAAAAAATGCCAGTAATTAACATCTGATTTTAAAGCTCTGAAAAGCCAAAGTACTTTCGAAAAGCTACCTTATAGGTAAGATAGATATGGTAAGCTGTAGTCTTTAACCAACCATTTTTACTATATTTTCTTGCGCTGGTCACCAACTGACCACCAGTATTCCTTAACCTGAATCCCTTTTTTCTTATTTCCCAAACAAAGAGGTGATCCTCTCCACCTTTTTTTTCTCCTCCAACCAAAAACCCTCCCAGAAGCCAAAAAGTTTCTCTTTTAATACAGAACCCCTGATCTCCAAAAGGCATTTTAAAAACTTCTGAGCGCAGCCTGGCGCCCCACTCATTCAGAAAGATTAAAAAAGGTCCATCTGCTAAAAAAGCCAAGTTAAAATAATGAAGTGCATTGGGTTCATCTATAATGCTTTGATAAAGCTTTATAAGAGTTGATGCCTCTATTTTAGAGTCGGCATGGAGAAACCACAGAAAGTCCCCTTCTGCATTCTCTGCACCTTTATTCTGCTGAATTGAACGCCCTCTATGAGAAGCAACTAGCTTGATCGTAAGAGTTTCTTCCCTTTTAAAAGAATTTAATTCTTTAAGAAATACCTCTTCATCTTCCTTACAATAACAAAGAATAATATCCGCTTGAAATGGGATCAACTTATTGCGAAAAATAGTCTTTAGATCCTCCAAAAGAGGATGCCATGACTGATCGCCTGGACCAATAGGAATTATGATGCTTAAAGAAAAGTTTTTCAAAAATAGCTACTCAGAGAAATTCTTTTTTAAAAAATTTACTCCTCTACACCGAGGTGCCTAGCTATTTCTCCCACCAATTCCTCGATGTCAAAGGGCTTTGTGTAAAACTTCTTGGCACCAGAAGCAAGACATTGTTCAGGGCTCACATCAGATTGCCCAGAAACAAAGAAAAATAGAGGTCTTTTACCTTCTTCTATTTTATTCACTTCCTGAAGAATCGTCATACCATCGCCATTTGGCATTTTATAGTCCGAAATGACAACATCAATTTGATTCTCTTTTACTAACTCAGCTCCATCATTTCCACATGTTGCCGTTAGAGTTTTGTAGCCTTCGAAGCTAAACTCTTCTTCAACAAGCTCCAATATATCTGGTTCATCGTCAGCAAGAAGAACCGTAATATCCTCTTTTTTTGGCATAGGATTATTCCTCCGAAAAAAAATGCACAAACGCTCATTCCATTTTAGGAAGAGATTAACAAATTACCAAGAAGTCATTTTTTTCCAGCTTCTTTTTTTGGCCACGGAGTAAATCGTGATAAGGAAAAAAGCTGCAACAAAGTACCATATCCGAGTCATGAAAAAATATATAATGTAAGCAAATGACTTGACTAGAAAACTCAAGGTTTCACTCGGGTAAATATATTTAAGTGCGTAATACGGTGCCGTTTCGTAGTAAAAATTTACAAAAGCTTGTCCTAAGGAAAACTTCAAAAGAAAGTGATCTCTAAACTGCCTAAAGTACTCAAGAATGTAATGCTTCTCCTTAAAGCCTGCTGAAATAAAGTAACAAGATTCTTTTTCCAGAAAGTTGATGATACTTTCTGGCTTTTCTTTCTTGGATCCTGGTAATTTTGATACAAATTGCCACTTATCCACATAGCCCAAAGTTATATGATAATCAGTGCCGTTAACTAAAGGGAAAATGTCCAATTCTCCCCCTTCTCCAGGTGAAAAATCTGTCGATAGCACGTCACTTGAGGCCGTGGAGTAAGTTCCCCCACTAAATGATCCCGTCTGCCTAAGCGCTATCAATTTATATGGTTCAGTAATGAGATCCAAAGCGTAATCTGCAGTAATCCTCAGGTCGCCCTTTTTTAAGGAGAATGACGTAACCCTGTCATCTTCGTGATAGACTTTATTGCTAAACCTGTATTTTACCAAAACACCATTTTGTGAGGATAAGTCCTGCTCTGTACTTGTTGACTTATAATTATTTTCAGAAAAAAAGTACAAAATAGTTACTTCAGCATCATTGGTGGGAGTAACAGATGCCCTCAACTTAGCAGTACAAGTATCTCCAAAGGTGTCTGAACAAAGCTTATTTATGTTCAAAGTTACGTTTACATTGACAGACTCAGAAGAGGCATAAGAAATAAAGCCATCATTGTCCCCGGCTGAATTATTGTCATAGACGACAAACTTATTGCCATCCTCATTTAAAATTCCAGCGTACAAAATTTGAGAGCTTTGAGAACTACCTGAATTAATAGTCAACTGAGTAACAATATTGCCTGAGTTGGCAGAACTTGAATCATCATAAGAAGGCATATCACTGGTTGCATCACCAGATCCCCCCCAAAGTAAAGAATAAAAGTGATTACCTCCAGGACCCGCATCTGAGTTCTCGTTATATATTGGAATATAGACGATATGAGGACTATCTGAACTTCCATCATTAACATCGGTCACAAGGTCTTTACAATTCGACGTAGCCGCATCCGAGCAAGTCGGTCCCCCTCCAATCACAGGGGTCGTAATATTTGCAAGAGTTACTGACTGGGTATAACCAATTTTGGGCAATAAACCGAAAAAAAATAACGCTAGAAAATTTAAAAAAATTAGGTATTTCATCATTATCCTTACGGGTCTTTTATTATTTTTTTGTTGCCCATAGTTTTAAAAGGAGGCCCTCTTCCCAAGCATTTATTTTTTGAAATAACTTAATATTTTCAAAAATTTTTTCAAGAAAAGAACACACTCTTTTCTTGATAGAAATTTTAAACTTTTGGATACAAGAAATAAAGCTCAAGCAGAATACTTGAACAAAAAAACAAATTTTTACCAACCACCCAAATCCATAGAAAATTTGTCCAAAAGAGGTCATAATAGGATATATGTAAAACAAACCAGGAATGAATAAGGACTGCTCATGCAAACACCTCCAATCCCTGAAAATTCAAAGAAGACAATAATCAACATAAATGGAGAAATTTGTAAGCCTGAAGATGCTAAAATTTCAGTTTTTGACAGAGGCTTCCTTTTTGGTGACTCCGTCTATGAGGTAGCAAAAACATATCAGGGCATTCCCTTTCTCCTTCAAGAACACTTAGACCGTCTATGGAAATCTGCTTCCAGGCTTGAAATGCTCCTCACTGTCTCACAAAACGATGTAAGTGCAGAGGTGAATAAAGCTTTGGCCGAGCTTGGAGTAGAAGAGGCTTATTTTAGAATTATTTTAACAAGAGGAGAAGGCCCTATTTCCTTAGACCCAGGCGAGGGAGTTAAAAATAACCTCATCATAATCGCACAAGAACACCTTCCCTTTCCAAGCTCATGGTATGAAAACGGTGTGCATGTCGTAATCACGAATGTTGTCCGTGTTTCTAAAGAATCGGTTGATCCCAATGTAAAGTCTGGTAATTATCTTAACAACGTTATGGCCTTTATGCAGGCAAAACGGGAAAAAGCTTTTGACTCAATAATGCTTAATCACAAGGGGCATGTAACGCAAGGAACAACAAGTAATGTTTGGATTGTTAAAGACAATACAATTAAAACTCCACCCCTCCAAGCCGGTATTCTAGAAGGAATTACGCGAAAAACTCTCTTGCAGCTAGCCAAAAGCGATGATTCACTTAAAATAGAGCAGGTCAATTTCACAGCTGAAGAGCTTATAAATGCTGATGAGTGCTTCCTAACAAGTACTATGAAAGAGATTGTCCCTGTGACGCAGATTGACAATTCTCCCATTGGAACTGGTACAGTCGGCCCATTAACCGTCAAATTACACTCCCTCTATTCTGATTTTGTCAAAAGGACTGTTGAAGGTTTATAACTAATCAACCTTTTCGATGCCATTACCTGTTAATGTTTGACAGCCACCCAAACAGGTAGTAAGACATTAGCTCAAAATTCAATTTTTGAAAGCCTTAGTTGCCTTTAAACAATAGTATAAATTGAATTTATTTAGATAAAAACATAATAAAAAAAGAACATTTTTCAACATTAGAAAAAGGAAAAGGAAGCACAAATGGCAAAGAGTACGTTTAAGAGGAGCGCTTTCAAACTGCAAAGAAGTCTAGGTATAGAACTACCTGGTCTTGGAAAACCAGGCGCTTTGGAAAGAAAACCATACCCACCGGGACAACACGGTAACGAAAGAAAAAAGATTTCTGACTACTCTATGCGTCTCAAAGAAAAACAAAAGCTAAAGTACCACTATGCTCTTAGAGAAAAACAACTTGTAAATTACGTTCGTAAATCTAAGAAGGATAGATCTAGAGCTTGGATGGAGACACTTCTTATTACTCTTGAAAGAAGACTTAATAACGCTGTTTTTAGACTGAACTTTGCCCCCAGCATGGCTGCAGCGTCTCAAATGGTAAGACACGGTCACGTTTTTGTTAACGGTAAAAAAGTGACGGTTTCTGGATACCTTATTGAAAAAGGTGATGTTATTACGCTTTCTGACAAAGCCTATAACTCAGTCCTTTACATGCAATCTCAAAAAAGCCCTCGTATCCCAACTGTTCCAGCTTGTTACAATACGGAAAAAGACGGAGCTAATAAAGTAAAGGCTTCTTTAGTAGACTATCCTATCAAAGACGATATTCCATTTGCTTTTGAAGATCAGCTTGTAACGGAATATTTCTGGAGAATCTAGTCCCTCCAGAACTTCTAAAATTAAAAAAACTAAAAAACCTTCGCACTTGTCGAAGGTTTTTTTTTGCAAAAAAAAGCCTTAAGGCTAGCTTTGTACATTTTTCCTTAAAGCTGTTGATGATTCACTTTGAAAGTCATGGTTTGGTAGAATAATAATATCAACCTCAGGAAAAGCACTACCCAACTTAAGCGCATTGTTTTTTAACTCATCTTGAGAAAAATTCCTAGGTGCAACATAAATATGATTCAAAGAAGAAAGCAAACCTCTAAAATCGGCCCATGATTCCAATTCAACAAAGCTGTCGTCTCCCATAAGAAGACCCTTCTGAGAGAAGGGTACTTTTGAGAGCCATCGAGCAGTTGGATTGACTTCTTCTTTTCCAAAAAAGCCTGGAAAAAAACCGTAAGGAGCTTCTTCCATCTCAAGTGCCATTTGTTTAAATATTTTCCAAAAACAAGTCTTATATTCAAAGCCTGCTTCATTCAACTTGAAAGGGTTTGTATCTGGAATAACGATGATATCTTTTTCAGGACACAACTCTAAGCAAGCCCTGTGCCCCTTATGCCATGGATTAAAACTTCCCCCAAAAAATGTAACACGACCAGAAAAATCTCCTGATAAAGAGCGCCCTTTTTCTAAAAATGAAGGTAATACAATACTTTTAAGATCTTCGGCTCCCCCTATTCCAAAAAAGTCTCCCCAAAAATACCCAAGTGCTTCGCAAAGAATTGCACCATGATCAAAGGCCAACTCACGAATTTCTCGTAAACTGAACCATTTTGCTTCTAGAGCATCATCTCTCCCCTCAATTTTTAACTTTTCGAGACCTTCCCTATAAAATAAAAAAGGAAAGGACTCAATTTCTCCTCTGGGGTCTCTTCCTTTTTTCTTTCTCCTGGATAAGGGGACTCCCTTCCATCCCTTAAGGTCTAGCCCCGTTTCCTCAAAAAGCTCCCGTTTAGAAGCGGTATAAGCCTCCTCTTCATCATCAATAAACCCACCAGGAAAAGCCCATAAACCTTTATACGGATCATTTTTTCTTTTTATCAAAAGGACCTTTAAATCCTCGCTGGATCCTGTTAAAACGATTGAGTCTGAAGCTTTATCAGAATGATTTTCTACGGCCATAAAATTTAACACGATATGAAAACTAATAAAAATACTTTGCTGTTAGAGGTTACCACAAAAAAAGAGGCTAAAGCTTGTCAAAAAAGGAAACTTTATGGAGTTTAAATTCAAATTAGAGGACATTGCCTTCTACGTTGAATTAAGAGAAGACCCTGACTTTAAACCGCAACAAAAGGCTCCTCTTAATAGTGATTATACATTAGATGACTTAAAAAACGGGGAATTCAATTTCTATTCACTTTTTATAATATCTAAAAAAGAAGACCAAAGCTTAAAACATTACACCGGAGGCTTAATCTTAACCTCCAACAAGGAAAAAATCTTAAAAGAACTTGAAGAAATCTTAGAAGATTTTGACTACATCGATCAAATACTTAAAGAATGGGAACTTCTGGAAAAGGGCAAAGGCCCCCAGTGGAAAAAGGATATCAAGTAATAATAGACACTATCGCTCTCCAATTTTTTTATAGAGAATACTTTTTTGACCCATTGATCTTTTTTAGTTGTATCAGCGATAATGGTCTAGAATCCGGAGGAATTTACAGATACTGAGATGGGCTTGAACTTCATGGAAGAACTGGATAAGTTAGAAACGCCAAAAAAACTAAGCGATGGCATCTTGAAAAAATTTTCAGTGGCACTCGCTCTTTTGTCTATTGTCTCTCTTGTACTGCTTATAGGACTTGAATACTTTTTAACCCCATCTTCTAAAACACCATTAAAAATCGGTATTTGGTTTCTTATCATTTTTATTGGAGATATTATTGCTTACAAATTTTTTCAAAATAGAATAAAAAACTATTTTGAAAACAGACTAAGTTATATTCTTCAAAACCTTTATTCACAAAGAGAGAACTACACAAAAAATAAACTCAACCTTAACCCTAAGGTAAAAAACTGGGATGAAATTGACCAAATATCTCACGATATAAATATAATCTTTGACCAGTTTAACAAAATGATTGTGGATATTGAGGATCTATCTACTGCCTCTTCGATGATTCAAAGTGACCAGAAAAACCTTCCTTTAGAAATTGCTCGACTTAAAAATGAATTGAGCAAAAATAAAACGCTATTAAGAATTGTCTTCCACGATATTGCAAATCCTCTAACAGTTATTCGAAACTCTATAAAATTGACAAATAAATTCATCGAATCTGATCACAAAGGAAATGAAGAAAAAATAATTAAGAAAATTTCTGCAATCGGTAAAGCAACCATCAATATTGTTGATATCCTTAATCAAATCAAAGAATTGGAAGCTGTAAAATCCGGAAAAATTAAAGTTAAACTAGGACCAGTTGTTCTTGAAGAAGTTATAGAGAATGCGCGTTTTACTTTCGAATCAAAGATGGAAAATAAAAATATTAATTTCACTTTTAGTAATTATCTAGATGGTGAAAGTATCCTTGCAGAAAAGGTATCCCTTTCAAACAATGTTGTTAACAACATTATATCAAATTCAATAAAGTTTTGTGATAACAATGGATCGATAGAGATCGTTGCCAAAAGGTCGAATGACCAAATCCTGCTTACAATGAGTGACAATGGTATTGGAATTCCTGAAAATATCCTAACAAAACTCTTTGATGATGAAGCTAAGACAAGCCGCCCCGGGACAGAAGGAGAACCTGGTACAGGATTTGGGATGCCAATTGTAAAAAGCTATATGGACCTTTATGAAGGGAGAATAGAAGTTCTAAGTAAGGTAAAAAGTGAGAATACTGAGGATTCTGGAACAACTTTTAATTTATACTTCAAAATCGCAAGCTAACTCTAAAAACAACTTTTCTCTAAGATCCCATTAAATCTAAAAGTACCGCTGAAACTTTTTGGATATCATTCTCGTTGACATCTAAGTGGGTCACGGCCCTTATCAAGTTGTCTGGCCCCCCAGTGACTAGTATTCCCTTTTCCTTCAATGAATTTATAAGCTCTGGAGCTTTGGCCTTTTTTGGGTCCACCTTAATCCACACAATATTTGTTTCAACTTTTGAAAACTCGAGCTCAAGACCATCAATTTCTACAATTGAATTAGCTAAAACTTTCGCATTTGTATGATCTACTTTTAAACGTTCTACATTATTTTTTATTGCGTACAGTGCCGATGCTGCTGCTATCCCAGCTTGTCTCATTCCACCACCCATAAATTTTCTTAGACGGTGGGCCTTTTCTATTTCACCCTTATTTCCCACTAAAATAGACCCTAAAGGAGCTCCCAAACCTTTTGAAAAGCAAACTGATATTGTATCAAAGTACTTTCCCCATTCTTTGAGTGGGACATCTGAAGCAATAGACGCATTAAAAAGTCTGGCCCCATCTAAATGCATCTTTAGGCCGTTGTTTCTGGCCCAAAAAGCTATTTTTTTTATCTTATCTAAGGGAAAAACTCTACCGCCCATCCTATTAAGAGTATTTTCAAGAGATATAATTGATGTTTTCGCGTAATGTGAATCTAAAGGCCTTACTTTATTTTGAAGGTCCTCTACATCTAAAAAGCCTTCTTCCTTTTCAATGGTTCTAGTCGTAACACCCCATAATCTTGCAAGTCCTCCTCCTTCCCATTGATAAACATGATAAGAGCTATGGCAAAGTAATTCATCACCTGGCTGAGTTAAAGAGCCAATGCCAAGCTGGTTGGCCATTGTCCCTGAAGGTACAAAAAGAGCGGCCTCCTTTCCTAACATATCCGCCATTTGCTTTTGTAACTCATTAACGGTTGGGTCTTCCCCAAAAACATCGTCACCAACTTTTGCTTTCATCATCGATTCTTTCATTTTTTCAGTTGGCTTTGTCACGGTATCAGATCTTAAATCAATCATATTCAGTCACCTTAACTTTTTGACTTTTTTATAATTTTTTTGACTTCTTCAAACTCTTTTGTCGAAACAATCGCCTTCTTTGAAGAGGGCCATTTCCTCGACATTTTATCCATCTGGACAACTCTTTCTTCACTTGGAGGATGGGTGCTCATAGCATCTGCAAAGGAAGCAAGAATTGAATTTGTATTCTTATTATACTTTTTTTCCATTTCTAGTAATTTTTTATAAAAAAGTCCTACGTGATTGGAATGGTACCCTGCTCCAACACTTGTCCTAAAGCCAATCCTATCAGCTTCCATTTCATCTTCTCTGGAGTTCGCCATGAAGGCATACTTTTGAATTAAAAGGGCCCCCCCTGCTCCCGCCATGGAACCATACTTCGCCATCCTCCTCAAGCACTCTCTATCCTGGCGGCTGCACACTAACTTTCCGAGCCCATAACCAGCTAAGCCACCAAGGATGGCTCCACCTAACCCATATAAAATGCTCTTTTTCTGTTCTTTTTTTGCCTTATCTATTCTTTCAGCAGTATGCCTGGCCTTTACGTGACCGATTTCATGACCAATAACTCCGGCCAACTCAGACTCCGTTTCGGCCATTTCAATCAGAGGTGCGGTCACATAGATCGTGCCCGCTGGCAAGGCGAAAGCATTAACCATTTTTGTATCCACAACTGAAAAGTTGTAATTATAAGGCTTTCCCTCTAGTCCATTTTTTGAAGCAATCTTTCTTCCAAGACTGGCTATATAACGCTGGACTTTATCATTCTTTAAGGGCGGATAGTCCTTTCTCATTTTTGGAATATATTGCTGAGTCATTCTCTTTTCATCTTCAACTGAAAGAGACGTCGCTTGTCCGGAATTATCTCCTTCTCGCTGCCTATGTCTAGATGTCGCGCAAGAAGCTAATAGAATCGGAAGGGAACCTAGGAAAGCGCGCCTTCCCAGTTCTGTCTTATTAATATATCTGAGCTCTTCCTCTAATTTGACCAGAGAGTCCATCTTCGCTCCTTACTTAAAGGATATCTTTCAAAAATTTCATTTGATTCTTAGAATATAATTTTTCAATAAATTTAATGAAAAAACAGTAAAAAAAGTAGTTAAAGTAAAATATTTTGTTTCTTTCATAAACTATGACTTAAAAGATTGAATAAAACCCTCATAAGGTTTTTCAAAATTTCCTTGAGAAAACTTTTCTTTAAGCTCATTATTAATGGATCCTAAAGTATCTGCACTTAAAGGTTCTGTTAAAAGCCTATGAGAAAAGTGATGAGCAATAATAAAAATGCAGGAAAGCTCCCCCAAATTTGAACTATCCAGATTCCTTGGGAAACCAGTACCGTCAGGCCTTTCGTGATGTTCTCTAATAATATTTGCAGTTTCGCTAGAAAAAATACCTTGATCAACTAATAGCTGAGCAGAGCGAATCGGGTGAGTTAAAACCTGTTCTTTTGTATCAAATGGAAGGTCTTTAAAACTCTGGTTTTCAATATCTACAATTTTGGCCAGTTCTGTATTATCAAGAGAAATGTCCTGACAAATTGAGGCCGTTACTAACCTTTCACTATTTTCATTATTATTTATCTCTGTTTTTTCTAAGATTGCAACACTTAAATAGGATGTTAATATTCCAAGTTGGTAAAGGTAATTTTTTTTTGTAACCAATTTTCCTAATATGGAAGCCATCTTTGGACTTCTCTTTAAATTACTCAAGATAGTTTTATAAAAACGATCAGCTAGCTCTATAGTCGTTTCTTTTATTCCTAAATCCCTTAATGCCCTGTGAATTCCTTCAATACTGTGGAATTGAAGAAAAACCTGTTCTTCTAACTTACTCTTGTTTTCTTCACTATCTGAAGCTTCAACACCTAGCTTTAAACCTAAGTGTTCATTTGAAACCTTAATAAAATCCTCGTACTCTTCTTTTTTTATAAAAAGATACTGAATACCTTTATCAATATACTTTTTGAAATCTTCTTCATGAACTTCGGCTCCTTTATTAAAAACCGGGAGGTATTTTCCAAGCCCTGTCATTTTCATAAAGGCCTGTACAGGCATCTCTTTAAAGATTAAAAAGCGGTCAGCTGAAATTGGAGAATAGCTCTCACTTAAAAGTTCTATTTTTGTTTTTAAAAAATCAGAGACGATTTTTACCAATTCTTCTTTGTTAAATGGTTTTGTCAAAAAGGGCAATTCACTTCTATTTTCAAAAAGTTCCATAAATTCCGGCATATCAGCTGGATCTATATTGTCTTCGGCACATACTAAAATAAAAGCAGGGTCTAGAGAGGACTCCTTTAAAAATCTATATAAGACTCTTCCATTTCCATCTTCCATAGTATAGTCGGAGAGAACAAGAACAATATCATGGTCTTTTTTTAATATTTCAATAGCTTCATTTCCAGATTTGGCAAAAATAATTTCATTATCGAATTCAGTTTCAATATACATTTCCATGACGTCTGCGACACTCTCTTCGTCCTCAACGATTAAAATTTTTCCTCCGTCTTCCACTTTCTGAGAAGCCATTTAATTATTCCTTTTTGAAATTAAAACCTAACTTATTTATTATAACTCCATAAATTTGTTTACAGTTAAAAATTTATACCTAATTGTTGTTGATAAAATCTTTGAGTAAACAGGTCAATATGGCCCTAAAAGCAAGTTCTTTTATCAACATTATGTAAGGTTTATTTTCTTCCTTTTGGACCTCTTAAAAGCTATAAAAGGCGCTTTGTAGGTACTTTAAAACAGGAGAAAGTAATGAAGAAAAATTTTTTTATCCTGCTAGTTATGTTTTCGATGTCTTCTTTTTCAAATGCAACAGACTCAATCTCTCTTGAACCTATTGACAATGAAATTGAAAGATCTTGGGATCACGATGGCTGGGATAGTGGCTGGGATGACCGTAACGACGGTTGGCAAGATCCTTCTAATGACTGGGATGATAACTATTATGATGGCAGATGGGATGACGATTATGATCGTGGGTACTACCCAAGACACCCACGAAGAAAGGCCCATTGCCGAGCTGACCTCGTTATGGGTAGAAAAGTCATCACCTCATTTAGGGGAAAAGCGAGAGGTGAAAATTTTAGGCATGCAAGAAGGAAAGCATGTAGAAAAGCCATGAGGAAATGTCGTCAAGGTTTTAGAGGTAGAAATATCATGCCTTCTTATGGAATGGTAAGATGTGAAATTCACAGACCAGGTTTTACTTACGGCCCTTACTAAAAAATAAGGACCGGAGTTTATAGGGAGGGAGAGGACTATTAGGGGATATCCTCTCTCTTCTTCAAAAAAAAATAATTTTTAAATATGATCGGCCAAAAGATTAACGACTTTTTGATCGAAATAATTGCAACTCATACCACCATCAACAACGATGCGTTCTCCGTTTATCCCACTTGACCTTGAACTAAGAAGAAAAGCCGCAGTGTCTGCTACTTCTGAAGTATGAAGGGCCTTTTTTCTAAGCATTAATTGCTCAGAATATATATAGTTATTAATATACCCAGGAATACCAGCTGAGGCAGAAGTTTTTAGAGGTCCTGCACAAACAGCATTAAACCTTATTCTGGAAAAATCTGAAAAGCTTTTGGCCAAAAAAGGTACCGTTGCATCTAATGAAGCTTTGATAGGTCCCATATAACCATAAGATGTTGCCTTTGTATTTGAAATTGAAATAGTAACCACGGAAGCATCTTCGGCCAGGTTTTTCTTTAACCCATTGGCCAGAGATACCAATGAAAAGCATGAGATATTTGTTGCCTGTAAATAATCTTTTACATTTGTTTCATGAAAAGGCTTAATTCCCTCTGAATAATTTGCAAAAGCAATAGAGTGAAGAAAACCAGATAAAGTTTTTTCCCCTAACCCTAACCTTAATTTTTCAATGGAATCTTCATTTTCAACATCACAAATAAAAATTTTATTATTAGGAAAAAGTTTTTTAACTTTTTCGTAATTGGGCTCGTTTTGAACAGAGAAAAAAACTTCTGCACCATTTTCTATAAGAGTCTTGGCAACATGACAAGCAACGCTTTTCTTGTTGGCCACTCCTGTTATGAGAAAAGACTTTCCTTCCAATTTTAAAAAACTCATTCCTGCCCCCTTATGTATTTACCAAAGCACAAGAAAACTCCAAGGAAAGAACGCATTTTTCTTTTACAAAAAGTTTTCCCTTGAAAAAAACAGCATTCGATAAAGCATCTGTTTTTTCAACTTTAATATCAAGAGTTTCACCAGGCTTTACAAGCCCACGAAATTTAACTTTATCAACACGAGTAACAACACCAACTTGTCCATCAGATTGCCCACCCATAAGAAAAGCTCCGGCCTGGAAAGCTGCCTCTTGCAGTAAAACACCTGGCATGATTGGATTTTCAGGAAAATGCCCTTTAAAAAAATCCTCTTCCCCAGTTACATCTTTTTGTGCCCAAATGGTGCCCTCACCCAGTTCTATAATTCTATCCAAAAATAAGAAGGGGGCCCTCTGAGGAATCCTATCTAAAATCTCAGGCATCATAATTATAACCCTCCAGAAATATCGAGAGAGGTCCCCGTAATATAAGAAGCTTCTCTTGAGGCAAGAAAAAGAACTCCGTGAGCAACTTCATCAACTGTTCCAAATCTTTTTAAAGGTACCTGTTTTTTATAAGCTGAGATTTGATCTTCAGGTAGATCGCTTATTAATTCTGTTTCAATAAAGCCTGGACAAATACTATTAATAGTTATCCCTTTTTTAGCAACCTCTTTGGAAAGGGACTTGGCCAGGGCGATTTGAGCCGCTTTAGAAGCTGTATAGTTAGCCTGACCTGGCAAACCTATCTTGCCTCCGACAGAACTTAGATTAATAATACGTCCATAGCGCTTTCTCATAAACCGCAAAATCGCTTGCTTGGACATATAAAAAGTTCCATCCAGATTAATTTCTAGTACCCTTTTCCAATCTTCTTCACTCATGAGGGCACCAACATTATCCTTACGAATGCCTGAATTATTAATCAAAACCTCTATTGAAGAATAATTTTCGTCTATCCATGAAAAAAAGCTTTCAACCTCATCATTCCGGCT
Organism: Bacteriovoracaceae bacterium UBA7317; assembly: GCA_002474345.1. GTDB lineage: Bacteria > Bdellovibrionota > Bacteriovoracia > Bacteriovoracales > Bacteriovoracaceae > UBA7317. The sequence goes on along the minus strand of DKQD01000092.1, from coordinate 15,353 downwards.
TACATCAAATTTTCTGATCGCCATATGAGATTTAGGGAATTTATTTTCCATTTCCCACTTAAATTTTTCAGCTGCCTCATCATTACTAGTGTAAGTCGCTATAACTTCTCCACCGGCTTCTAAAAAAGCTTCACTTAAGCCTCTTCCAATCCCCCTAGTTCCTCCAGTAATAATGATTCTTTGATTTTGGAATTTGAACATAATTTTTATCCTTATCTACAACGTTTTAATCTCTAAAATCACTTAAATTTTTATTGCATACCTTTTTCTAAAAATGCCTCTACTTCATGAGATTGAATGACACCATAATTGGCTGCTCCAAGCCATCCAGACATAATGATTCCAACAGAGCCACTATGAAATAAACCATCAATTTCTTTATGCATGTTCATGCTTATATCAAGACCCTCAAATTTTGTACCAAAGGAAGATCCTTTATCATGCAAAGTATATTTCTCTACTGTTAGAGGAGTAGCAGAATCAACGAAATCAATTTTTTGACTTATTCCAGGAATAAGCTTCTCAATAGCGGTTAAAGCCTTTTCCTCAATATATTTTTTTTGTTTTTTATACTCTTCATCGGAGAGACCTTTCCAATCTTCGTAACGAGCATTTGAAGAAGAAACAACAGCGTACCTGTTATTGAGATGAGGCCTGCATTCAGGGTAATAAATTGAAAAAGTCTGGCTTCCAACCTTTGGAGAGAGTATCCAATCAGACTTATACTCTGAATCCTCCGAATAAAAAAGAAGGTCTCCAACATCTGGAATACTTTCCCCCTCACGTATCCCCATATAGACTTGGCAACTACTCGTATTAAGTCTGACTTTTCTCGATGCTTTTATATAGTTCTCAGAAAAATGATCTTCACCAACAAGTTTAAAAATTGTTGACATGATATTAGAGTTTGAAAGAACTGCTTTAGAGGCAATAAAGTCATCACCTAACTTTACGCCTTTTACCTTTCCATCCTCAACAACGATATCACTAACCTTAGCATGCATTTTTATATCGACACCATTTGAGAGAAGCTCATCTTTCATTTTTCCTATTAAAACATCAGTTCCCCCTTTAAAAGTAAAAACTCCCTTACTCATAAAGTTTGAAAAAACTATTCCGTAAGTGATAGCAGGATCCTCCAAATTTGAACCATTTGCATAAGTAATCGGCTCTAAAAGGAACCTAACAACATCCTTCCTACCTGGAAAAAACTTTTCAAATAATTCCCCATTATTAAGCTTTGGTGGGTCATAAAAGTTCATAGATTCAAGCTCAGAAAAAAAACCTTCAATGCTCTCTTCATCGATTTTAAAAAAGTCTTTTAACTTTCTCTTGAAGTCATCTTTTGTAAACTCGGTCTCAAGATCATACATTGGATTTATAAACCGAACCTTTTTTAATTGAACAATAGCGCTGGCAATCTCCTTGCTCCAGTAGCGTTTACAAGTTTTAATCATTCCAACTGGAAAACCGTGGAGAGAAACGTCAAATACGTGATCGCCATCTCTCCTTTTAAACCATGTAGCGAAGCCTCCTAACTTATTGTGGGACTCTAATAGAAGAACTTTCCTTCCATTTCGACCTAACTTATTAGCAGCAGTCATTCCCGCTAAACCACTCCCTACAATAATGACATCATATTTTTTGGTTATTTTTTCTTTGGACTTAATCAACATTTTCTTCAAACCTCTGGATACTTTACTACACAAATTAAATGCCTATTTTTATAATAAAAAACAGGAAATAACATCCATAAAGATGGCTCATTCTCGCAAAAGGGCCAGCCAATAACAACTTATTGTGCCTTGAAAAAAAGAAATTTTTATTAGACTTTATCTATGCGTAAAAAGCTCTTTGTGCACATCACCTTGCACCAAGCAAAAAAAAAGAAAAAAATGCGTTTTTAACGCACAAAACAGCTTTAAGTTTTTCTATCAATTATTAAGGAAAGAACTGATGAAAAAATTGAACCTATCTTTAAAAATATTTTTAGTATTATCTATTGTCCTTTTTCAAAATTACTCGCTAAGTCAAACAACTTACACTTCTTCTGAAGCATTCAGAAAGAAGCGCATTTTTGTCGGTGTTAACTCCAACCTTATGACCTACCTCAAAAAAATAAGCTCCCATTGCGAAACGTCTTTAAAAGGAAACTTTGTCACAATTGTTGAAGGCACTACAAAAACCCTAGGTTGTTTCGAAAAAAAATGGGAAGAGCTGAACTCAACAAAATCCTTCACAGATGAATCAATTTTAGGAAATGACTTCCCTCTATTTATTGAAAAACCTAAAACAAGCACTACCTCTCATAAAAAAGACGCTTTTTTCCTCGCTAAAAAAGACTTTAATTTGCCTTCTTTTTGGAAAAAGAATCCAGAGATGGATGGAAGAGGAGTCATTGTTGGAGTCATTGATGATGGGATTTCACCACATGCAAAAGGCTTTCAAAAAACAACGACTGGTCTGAGAAAAATAATAGGCCACTTTTCAAATTCAACAGGACTTCAGTTTGCTCTTATTCCTTCAGATTTCAATACAGAAACTGAAGAACTTTATGAAAGTAATGTCACTAGGTATTGGAAAGGGATTATTGATGAAGAAAAGAAACTACTATCTCATCATCTTTTCACGGACCTAAACCGAAATAAGTTAAAGGATAAAATTAAAGTTTGGGTTTTTGAAAAAAATAAAGAGCCTTTTAAAATTTGTATAGATACCAACGTTAATCAAAAAAAAGAAGAGGATGAATGTTTCTCACCATTTAATGATACCGGGGATTACGGTTTCTGGGATAAAAAGAAACAAGTGGCCCTCTTAGCAGAGTTTAATCCTGAAAATAATACTCTTAAGGTTAACGAAGGAGAAAGTAGAGGAGATTCTCATGGAGAGGGTGTTGCATCGGTTATGGCCGGACATAAAATTGCCGATCAGTTTGATGGAGTTGCACCGGGAAGCCAAATAATTGATTACGACCTAGGTGAACCATCGCATGATAAATCAGAGTCTTTCTATACATTTTCTACTTTTTTAAATGCCTTAGATCTTCTTGGAGAAAAAGGTGCCCATGTCGTTAATATTAGTTACAGCCTGTATTTTTTATCTGAAAAAAATCAGCTTTTCATGCAAGAAGCCCTTGATAAACTAATTGAAAAATATAATTTTGTGCTATGCTTTTCAGCGGGTAACAACGGACCAGGCCTTAAAAGTCTTAACCGAAGAAGTCTTTACACACCAAACTCTTTGGTGGTGGGTGCGTTTGCTGGAAAAGACCTCTATGAAAGAGTTCACGGCGTTGATGGTTTACCAGAGCAAGGCCTTCTCCCCTATTACTCTAGTCGAGGACCAGGCCCATCAGGAGGACTAGGACCAAGTCTTATCTCTCCCCTCGCGTCTCTTACCTACTCAACAAGTGACAGGGGATTTAGGGCCTTTAGTGGGACAAGCTCTGCCAGCCCGGCAATTGGAGGGCTTGCTGCAGTTCTCATCTCCTCCCTAAAACAATTAAACCTCCCTGTAGAAGTTAAAAGTGTCGTTGAAGCTTTAAAGTTAAGCGCTACACCACTAAAAAATACGCCCTTCTTAGCTCAAGGCTACGGTTTACCCAAAATTGAAAAAGCCATTTCGATATATAAGCGTTTTTTAAGCGGGGAGCTCTTTAATGAAATTAAACATAATTTGAGGGCGAGTAACGGATACTTAAAAAAAGGTCTTCTTTTAAAAACATCCGAGCTTGATTCGACATATATTGAATCCCGCATTCTCTTGAAGGGTATTCCTAGTAAAAGTGTTTTAGACTCGAAAAAATCAGAACTTTTAGTACCTATCAAAGTCGAATATTCTCATCCATGGATTGAAGGACCAAAAAGAAGCTTTATCAGCTCCGGTAGTTCATTTATTTCAATAGGCATAGATCTTGAAAAACTTCTTAAGGAGTTTAAATCAAATCCTGAAAGCATAACAACCTATGAGCTTTTTGGAGAAATCAAAATTTTAGAGGAGAAAAGTGGACAAATCTTGAAAGTGATTCCTATAACTTTAATTCATGATATTCCCTTAATAAATAAAATGGAGTGGAATATGCAATTAAGGGCTGAAGAAGGCAAGAGGCTCCATTTTCATATTCCGCCATCGGTTAAAGCCTTAACACTTAAGTCCGAACTGCATCAAAGTTTTCCTGGAAGAGTTGGCTTTAAACTTTATGGTCCTGAGGGAGTAAAATCTGGATCTCAATATATTAAAGAGGATACACAAGTTGTTTTCAAAACAACAAAAGGTGGCCACTACCAGCTTGGTCTTTTTAGATTAAAGGGGACTTCGAGGCCATCTAAAATAAATATTAAAATAACACCAATCAAAATAGAGCTAAGCTCAAAAGCTCTCATTAAAGGAAAAGAACAAATTTTCCTTTCCTCATCAAACAGGGAAATAATCAGGGGAGATATTTTATTACATTCCAAAGAGGAGTTTATTAAAGAAAAGTATGTTTCTTTTACAGGAGACAATGAATTAACACTAACTTCTCCCTTTAATTTCGAAAAAAAAGGATACTACACAATAGATATAAAACCATTGTATCCAGAAGAGTGGTCCTACCAAAGAGAAGGCTGCCTTTATTCATTCAAAAATAAGGACGAAAAGGTTTTACATACGAAGTGGGGAAAGACCTTTTCAAACTTAAAAACTAATGAGGACAAACCAGAACATAAGGCTTCGGCCGAAATATTAAAGGAAGCTACTTCAATCCAATTTCATTGCCGTTTCTTCGACTCATTTAAAAAGTCCAATCATGAAAAACCTTTTATTATGTCTTTAAAATTCAAAAATGAGCAGCCCCCTTTATCGGTACCAACAACTTTAAGACCTGGACACAATAAAATTAATTTTGAGCAGGGCTTCTTTAAAAATTGGGATCATAATCATAGTGTGAGCATTTTTTTAAAAGTAAAAAATTCGACTGGAAAAAGTATCTTTTTGGGTAACCTGCCTATTATAATCCATTAAAAAAAATGTAAATAAATCTATTGAGCTATAAAACTAAACCTTTTTTGACCGAAAATATATATGTTAATAACGGTCAAGAAGGTTTGTTTGAATAAAGTCTCTGCAAACTATATTCTAAAGTGGATTATTTTTTCTGCAATTGCTTCTGTTACAGGGCTTTCCATAACTTACCTTTTTGTCTATCTGTTAGATAAAATATATCTTTTTACAACGCAAACTAATTCTTATTTTATACTTCTTCCTTTTCTTGCACCTTTCCTTTGTAAATATTTAGCTTACTATTTTTCCCCGGAATCATCTGAAGAGGGTGTTCTTTCCTATCTAAATAGTGTCAACGATAAATTTGGATACCTCCCTATTAAAGTTACTTTCTTCAAATTCATCGCTGCCCTTGTCACCTTAGGTACTAATCTAAGTGGAGGAATCGTAGCCCCTCTTGTTAGAGTTAATAGTGGTATTGCCTCATTTATAGGTAGGCAAAAATTAATAAAAAAATTTAAAATTGATGACGATGACAAAAGAACATTTGTCATCTGTGGAGCTTCAGCTATAGTAGCTTCCGTCTTCCATGCACCATTAAGTTCAGGCCTTTTTGCTGTTGAAATATTAAAAAGGGCCAATATGAAATACCTCGACTTATTTCCTTCCATACTTGCAGCTTGCTTTACAACAGCTGTTGCAAAAGGATTAGACCTCACATCAATCTTTCCCTTCCAGTCAACTACTGAAACTTTTCCCTTAAAAAACCTTGTATGGATCATATTAATTGGTTTTTTCAGTGGTTACTTTTCCATCCTTTATGTTAATTTTTATCACTGGGTCTCCACAGTTTCTGAAAGGAAGCAACTTAATTTTAGCTCCAAAGTTTTGGGAGCAATAATAGTTATCGTTATAGCCTACTTATTTGGAGAAGGTTTACTCGGTACAAGTCTTAATATGTTCAAAAGTCTGGTCAATGGAGAACTTCCTGATTTACCTGAATATGTAAAAGGTCGCTATTTCATTTTTATTGCTCTCATCATTTTAGCAAGCCTTAAAGGAATCACTAATTGTCTAACAGTAGGAACTGGTTATAGTGCTGGTTTTGCAGGTCCAAGCGTTATTATGGGCCTCATGATAGGAGCTGCTTTTGGACATTTATTGAATATTCCCCCATCTTCAGGCACCTATTATAGCTTTATGGCCGCTGGTATGAGCGGTATTCTTTCTGCTAGTATGAATGTTCCTATGTCAGCAGCAGTTATGGGCGCTGAAATTTTTGGATCAAATATAGGCTTTTCTTCAACAATTTCTTCAATTATAGCCTTCCAAGTCGCTAGAGGAACAACTCTCTACAGATCTCAAATTGAATAATTGAAAAGAAAATCATTTGATTATATATCTTTTACCGATGGACTTCTTTTATTCCTGATTTACCATATTTTTTAATTCTTTAAGCTTATCTTCCCTTGTTGATACCAATTCTAATAAAGAATCAATAAGGGAAGACATAAGAAATTTATCCTGATTTTTTAAAAAGTCTTTTGCTGATAAATCATTTTGAAAATAATCTTTGACTAAAAAGAAGTCTTTTTGAATTCTATCTTCCCCAGTCACTCTGTATACAATTGATGTGTAAAGACACGAGTTCATTTCATATTTTAAATGACCTCTATGGCCCATTGATAAAAATCTAAGTATTAGTGGATCCAAATTCTTTTTGTTTTGTAACTCATCCTCCAGAGGAAGAAAATCATCTAAGCTGACTGTGCCCCTTTGGTTTGACATATCTCCAAGAAACAGAGAAAGGGAAGTATCTCCACCAGTTAATTCAGCAATCGCCTCAAGAATGGCAATAGCAAAAATTCTTATTCTAAGATAGCGGATGGCAACACAAACGTTACTGTTTGTTCTTTCAAGTAAAGAATCCATTTCACTCTGAGGTGGATACCCTTTATATGAAGAATATACTCTTTCAGTCTTTAAATTGGAAAGAAATCCCTCCATTCCCTGTAAAGCTTTTCTAAAATCTTTGATCCTCAAGGTATTCGGATACCTCATTGCAGGGCTACTTTCAGGTAATATATTCCAAGTGTTCTCGATAAAGTTCTCTACTAGAACTTCAGAAAAATTGTCTACATCCTTATTTGCTAATTCAGTTGCTCTATAGATCGTTTGATCTATTTCATCTTCAGAAAAACCTACAGCATAATTCCTATTTAATTGTGATAGTCTATCTCTAACAGTTTGAAGTGGATCTTTTCCATCACTTCCAATGCCTCTAAACGGTATTGTTGCTTCAATACAAACACATATTTTCAATATATCTTTCTCTTTAATATGACCACTTAGTTGATCAATACAAACTAATGAACTTAAAAATTCATTTCTTCCTTCAAAAGGGTTCAATTTACTATCTTTATCAACACCAAAAATTAATGATGAAAAATAAAAGAGTCTGTCTTTTGTAACATCAATTTCTTTAAGAATATAATCGCCATTTTCAATGCTTACAAAGCTATCAAATACATTCGAAATTTCAGGAGGAGCACCATGATCAACAGAAACCTGCACAATATCATGGTAAATTGCGGATAGAGCAACAATTGGCTTACTTCCATGGGCCAGGTGGAGGATATGATATGGGCCGTGATAGCTCCTACCACCTCCATCCATAGCTCTATGAACGAGGAGGGACCATTTTTCTATTACATCGGGAGACACATCATAATCAAGGCTTTTCAAAGCATTGCTAAAAAGATCAATAATTTGTCGAATATCCGAATATCGAGTAGAAGGCATATGCCTCCTCCTTACTCTTAATTAATTCCACCACTAAGGGGATTCTATAATAGTAACCTATGTTAAAAAAATTCCTATTTTTATTATCCTGCTCATAAAAAGGGATCGGAACAAAAAATAGCTTTCATTACAAAATCTTAACAATTTCAAGTTTTTGACACTTTTTTGTGTCATAGAACTCCTAACTGACATATATGGCCAATATTTTTTGTAAAAACTTGGATTATCGAAATAAAAAAACTGTTTTTTTTTTTCACTCAAAAAATAAATTGTCCTCAATAAAATCAACTTATTGACACTTTATTAAGGAATCTTCATAAAATTTATCATTATTTCTTTAGTTAATAGAAATAAATTTAATTGGAAAATACTCAAAAAAAAGAATTTAAAAGTATAATTAAAATGTTTTTATTGAAATTTTAGTTTTCACTTATGCGTAGATTTATTAAAGAACCTAATAGATAGGGTTTAAAGGAAAAAGGGGAAAGATCAGAGGAAAAGAACTTAACTATAACTGAGTCGGGGTTTCTAAAAACTAAGATTCAAATAAAAGTCTTTTTTTTGTTCTTTATTTTTCCTACTTTAATTTAGGGAGGCATATTGTGAAAAAGCTAATAGCCGCATTTCTGCTCTTATTAACTCTTGTTTTTAGTAGTCACTCCTTGGCTTGTACCGATTACACTGAGGGTGCAATAGTCACTTGCGGAGAATCTCAGGATAGAGTTTTTTCCTTTAATGAAGATGGTACAAATATCATTGATGAAAATGATATAAGGTACTACACAATTATTATTTAAAGGAAGAAGAAAGAAAATTGACTTTACTTTTTAAAAGGATTTTTGACCTTTTCTAAGTTTTCTAGAAGCTCGTTAACACTTTTTATTCCATTAGAAGTCAAGACGTCGTCTATTCCATCTTTTATCTGATTTAAGATATTAGGTCCTTGGTAGATGAAAGCGGTATATATCTGAACTGCTTTCCCTCCAGCTAGCCAAAAGTCCCAAAGATCTTTAAAGGAAGATATTCCTCCAACACCTATAACGTCTAAATCTGGACACTCTCTCGCTTCATCCAAGATCCACTTTCTAACATTCCTTGATTTTTCTAAGCAAAGCTTACCGGATATTCCTCCCTCCCCTTTCTCTTTCATAATCGTTGTGTTGGTTGCAATTATTCCAGTTAAAGAATACTTTTTTGCGAGGTTGATAATTGCAGAGGCATGTGTTTTATCAATATCAGGAGAAATTTTTAAGTAGAGTGGACAAGGGTCCTCACTCCTTATTTGTCCCAGAGAAGATAAAATTTCTTCGAGAGCATCACTCTCCTGTAAACCTCTTAAGCCAGGTGTATTTGGCGAAGAGACATTAATGACCAAATAATCGCTTATCTTTGAAAAGTTCCGGTATAGGATATTGTAATCTTCCCAAGCCTTATCAATTGGAGTTATTTTATTTTTGCCTAAATTAACTCCTAATACTTTATTATTTTTTGTAGAACTTAAGAGGTGAGAAAGAACTTTTTCTGCCCCACCATTATTAAAACCCATTTTATTTCTGAGAGATTCAGTCTCAGGATAACGGAATAGACGAGGCTTAGGGTTTCCATCCTGAGGCTTAGGAGTAACGGTGCCAACCTCAATTGCACCAAAGTAAAGTCTTGAAAAAAAGTCCAAGGCCAAAGCATTCTTATCTAAACCTGCTGCAAGACCAACAGGGAAAGACCAAGAAGGTCCATTAAGAGAAACTTTATATTTATCATTTTCAGAAACTGAAACTTTCTGGTCAAAAAGTTCGCTTAAGAGAGGATAGTCAGATAAAACTCTAATAGAATATTCATGAATAACTTCTGGATCAAAAGAAAAAGCAATCTTCTTAAATAGTGGATACAATAATTTCAAAACTTTCGGCCTTTTAGGTTAAGGGTATTTATCTTTATCTAATAGAGTTGAACAAAGTCCCCTTCCAAGACAGAGCTCCCAGAGTGTATTATTGCGATTGAACCATCAGGACCAAAAAAGTCTATTACCTCAATCGTTCCTTTAATTTCACCCTTCGATAAACCTATAAGAGCACCTGATTCTGGATCATAAATTTCATTACCTTCTGTGAGGACTTTTAGAATATCTCCTATGTTAAGGCCACTTTCTCTACCAGCATTAACATAGATTTTGTTCCCAATAATCTTGGCCACTCGCCCAGTCCAATCCATTTTAGCGGATACATCTAAAAGTTCTTGAATCCCTCTTCTAACAGCTACTCTGACAGCATACCTAAGAAGGTCTTGCCTATACGCCAATTTTGATTCTCTATTTGTTCTAAAAAAGCGGTAAGTACTATCGTCCGCATAGCCCTTGAGAATTTGGCTATAGACTTCTTTATTGGAGTTGACATCGAAAACTCTAATCTCGATTTTTGACGAAGTGAAGGAGTTTAGCTTCCTTACAATTCCAATTTCGTCAGACTTCTCCTTTACTCTGGCATCAATAACACGCCCATAAATCACAAGGTTAATCCCCGAGAGTTTGGCCTTTCTGGCTATTTGGACAAGTTTTACGCCTCCTCCCGAGTAGATCTCTTTGGAAGATCCAAAAAGTCTATTTGCGACTCCATCTACAATAAACTCCCCACCACGAGACAGCTCCTCTCTCAACTCTTCAGTAGCAGTCACGCCTAAATCTCGACCTCCAAAAGGTGATTCGTTGAAAAAACTTAAAAGAGCTACTTTTTTTCGTACATCCAAACTTTGAAGAGGCTCCGTCATTCTGGGGCGCCTCCCTTTATTTGTTCTCTTAATAACGTTCTTAGAACAAGAAGAAACAAAAAAGATAATCAAAAATACAATGCTTACCGAAGCTCTCATGAAGTGACTCCCCATTTCCCTAAAGGTTACAATCTTTCAATCTTTTGTGCTTCTTGCTTTTTTGATTGGATAGCTTCACCACCTAATAAAACATAATACCCATGATCATTCTTCTTTACATAAATAGAACGCCCATTTAGCAGGTTTCTACTTTGAAGTTTAAGGATAACTTTTTTTAATGCTTCATAATCACTATAATAATCCAATTCGATGAGGGCCCTCCCCTGGTCAAAAAGCTTCACTTTTGGTTGAAGTCGTTGAACAATGCCTTTTTCTTTTAAAAGACCCATCAACTCCATTACTTCCTGAATAGAAAGAACATTCTCCACCTCAAGCTGATAAGATCCCTTCTTTTTCATAATTCTATTTAGTTTATTTTTAGATTTTTCAAACCTCGGAATAGGGACTCTATACAAATAGCTTGCGACTTGAGAGCTTAAAGAATGATCATCAACTGTCGAATAGGAGTGAGTCGTCTTTGGAAAATCAAAATAATCGAGAGGCTCTTGAGTATCCAAGTCTAATAGTAAGTATTGTCCTTTAAATGAAAAGCCTCTCATTTTTTGAACCCCATCTTCACTATTCTTTTTAATCTTGAATTTTACCTTTGCAAGCAATCCATCTTGGAATATTTCATCGCGCTCGTTTTCAGACTTGTAAGAATGCAGATAGGCTTCCACTTTGTCTTTGGAGTTTCTTTCAATAATAGAGAATTTTTTAACTGAATCTCCTAATTTGGAATTGAACCAGTTAAGCCAGTGAGTCTTAATGACTTCTGTAAAATCAGTTTTGACTTGAACTCCAAGATCTTTCCAAGTCAACCCCTGAAGTTCGAAATCAACATCAAGGAAGAGAGTATTAAACTCTTTTTTTCCACCGATGTTAATATATCGAGAATAAAGCGATCTCAAGCGGTTATGATCCACTACGGCCATCAGCCTCATATAGCGAGAGTTTGGATATTTAACTGACCTTTTCATCCTTTTTATTACGTAAGACTTGATAACATGAGAAAGTTTTCCAAACTTTTTCAATTCCTTCAGTCTTCTTACCCTTAAAGCTTTTTGATATTTTTCCCGATCCTCAGCCTCCATTTTTTCTGTTTCTGGATCTTGAAACTTTTCCTCTAAACTCTCCTGCATCGGTTTAAAGTGCTCTTCAAATTTTTCATCAAAGGTCCTCCAAAAACTTTCGCTATTAAACCCAAGACGATTCATTTCCTTAGTAATGACGTTTCGAAAAGATTTTTCTAATAATTGGCTCTTAACAAAATTTAGAGGATCCTCATCTTGAGAATAAAACCTTGCTTCTCCTTTAATGAACTTCTTTTCGGCATAAGCGGAACTTCCTACACCCAAAAATAAAAGGAGAAAAGCCACAGAAATAGTTACTCGAAAACAAAATCCTTTTTTCATAGTCTCACTTTCCTTAATCGAAGCCCTTTAACTAAGGGACCTCATCCATCTTATTATTAGTAATAAATTTAACACAATTTTCACCAAATATGTCATGGACTTTTCCCACCCATTTTGAAGATGGTCTCACTTTAAAATCCTTGCCCAATGCCATTCTCGCCTTACCAACCGCTTCCTTGAAAATAATTTTAACAGGAATATCTCCCTTAAAAGCGAGAATAAGGTTTTTAAAACGCTCCAAGTCATCTAACGTCAATGACTCAAGAGGAACGGCTACTGTCACAGCGCCAACCCGCTCTTCAGAATGCTCTTCCAGCAATTCTATTTTCTCAGGGAAAAACTTCTTAGGCGTCTCTTCTAAATTAACATAGCCTTCCATTAAAACTGGCTCATCTGTCTTGAGGATATCCTCATACTCAGCAAACACCTTAGGGAAAACAATACATTCTATTTTCCCAGACAGGTCCTCAAGTAACGCAAAGCACATCTTATCACCTTTCTTGGTTAGGATAACCCTCGTCGAATTAAAAACTCCGCCCAAATAACATTCCTTTCGAGAACGCTCCCTGGAAAACCTTCCTTTCCCAGAACCTCCACTATAGTGACCGTGAGAAGAAGAGGCATCCATAGATAATTTTTGCACTTCAGCTAAAGGCATGGAAGAAAACTCTTTCAGAGACTCTGCGTAACGGTCCAAAGGGTGTCCAGAGACATAAATACCCATAAGTTGGAATTCGAACCCCAGTTTTTCTTTTTCATCAAATTCTTCAAATTCCTCAATCGCCAACATTTTTTTTATATCTAAGACTTCGTCAACTGATCCCTCACCACTGTTTGAGGCGCTCCCTATATTGAAAAGACTTACCTGCCCAAGCTCTTTTTCTTCTGTGATTTTATTACCATGGGCCATTACCTTTTCCATACACTTTAAAAGTGTTTGACGGTTCATTTCTTCACATTGGTCAAACCCACCAACTTTAATTAGGGACTCGATCGCCCTTTTATTTACAATTCTAAGGTCACATCTTTCACAAAAGTCAATAAAGCTCTTAAAAGGTCCTCCCTCTTCCCTTTCTCTCTTTATTTCCTGAACCGCAGCTTCACCAACATTTTTAACGGCTCCCATAGCAAATCTTATATGCCCATCTACAACATTAAAAAGCCAAAGAGATTCATTAACGTCAGGAGGGAAGACCTTAATATCATAGGTCTTCAAATCATTTATGTAATTGGTAACCTTATCAGTATTATTAAGTTCAGTACTTAAGAGTCCTGCAAAAAAACAAGCTGGATAATAATGTTTTAAAAATGCTGTTTGATAAGCAATCAGAGCATAGGCGACTGCGTGGGATTTATTAAAACCGTAAGCTGCAAAGTTGGCCATCTTTTCAAAAAGCTCTATGGCCGCTTTTTCATTAAAGCCTTTTTCTACGGCCCCCTTCCTAAAGATTTCTTTATGCCTTTCCATCTCAGACACTTTCTTTTTACCCATGGCCCTTCTAAGCATATCTGCTTGTCCAAGTGAGTAACCTGCCACAATACGAGCAATGTTCATAACCTGCTCTTGATA
>DKQD01000092.1:0-1325 GCA_002474345.1 Bacteriovoracaceae bacterium UBA7317 | reverse complement strand
TCTTTTTTTCCATTTTTAATATCAACAAAATCATCGACCATCCCAGATTCCATAGGACCTGGTCTATAAAGAGCGTTAATGGCCGTAATATCATCGAGACAGTCCGGCTTAATACGCTTACAAAGGTCTATCATCCCGGAAGATTCAAGCTGGAAAACACCTATTGTTTCCCCATTACTAATAAAGTCGTAAACTTTTTTATCTTCAAGGTCGATTTCTTCAATATCAAAGCTTGAATCGTAACCTCTTCGAATAAATTCACTGGCATACTCAATAACTGTTAAAGTTTTAAGCCCAAGGAAGTCAAACTTAACAAGCCCAATAAGTTCAGAAAAGTTTTTATCAAATTGAATAACCTGTTCACCCTTGGCCCCTAATAAAAGAGGACAATAATCTACCAAAGGCTCACTTGTTATAATAACCCCCGCCGCGTGAATCGAGGCGTGACGGTTAAGGCCCTCAACCTTTTGAGAAACTTCTATAATTTTTTTAATCTTTGGGTCAGAATCCATAAGCTCTTTAAACTTAGGTTCGACCTCTAAAGCCTTATCAAGAGTGATCCCTAACTCTTCTGGAACAAGCTTACTAAGCATATCGGCTTCAGCGTAAGGAAGAGAGAAAACACGGCTGACATCTCTAATCGCTGCTTTTGCCTGAAGCTTTCCAAAAGTAACAATTTGACCGACCCTCTCCTTTCCATATTTTTCGGTCACATAATCAATAACCTCACCTCTTCTCTGTTGGCAAAAGTCAACATCGAAGTCAGGCATAGAAATTCTTTCAGGGTTAATAAATCTTTCAAAAAGAAGGTTAAAAGGGAGAGGATTAATGTTTGTAATTGAAAGCGCATAAGCGACAATTGAACCTGCCCCAGAACCCCTTCCAGGGCCAACCGAAATCTTTTTGTCTTTCGCCCACTGAATGAAGTCAGCGACAATAAGAAAGTAACCTGGAAAGCCCATCTCAATAATCATATCGAGCTCAGATTTCAACCTGGCTTCATACTGAGGTCTTAGTTCAGTTTCCCAATTATCCTCTTTAATGAGGTTTATAAAATGAGGTCCTTGAAATCTTTTTTCCAATCCCTCATAACTCATGCGCCTAAAAAACTCATCTTGAGTTTCATTCGTTTCGATGTGGAAGTCAGGAAGATGATAAATCTGCTTACCATCATCATCTTCCCATTTAAGTTCTACATGGCATTGTTCGGCGATTTTTAATGAATTAGAAAGAGCGGTTGGGGTCTCCTTGAAAAGCTCTTCCATATCACTAGGCGATTTGAAATAAAACTCAGGGGCCTTAAAATCCATTCTATTTTCTTCATT
>DKQD01000028.1:471-5735 GCA_002474345.1 Bacteriovoracaceae bacterium UBA7317 | reverse complement strand
ATCGCAACTATGTTCATCGGATCAACTTATGCTGCAGCTAACGCAAATGGCGCTAGCGGGGCTGTCATTCTTCCAATCATTATAATAACAATAGGTCTTCTTGCTTCTGTCCTTGGGATTTTAGCGATGAACACTCTAAAGGGTTCTAACCCAGCAATGGCCTTAAGAGTAACTCCCATTATCAGCCTAGGGGCCCTCTTTCTTGGTGCTTATTATGCTGTAAATGCAATGGGCTTCACAATTTTTCCATATGCCATGGGTCCATTTTACGCAATGATTTTAGGAGCACTTGCTGGACTCTCTATTGGGCTTGTAACTGAATATTATACCTCTGGAGACTTTAGTCCTGTTAAGAAAATTGCTGAAGCTGGTAAAACTGGTTCAGCTACAAATATTATCCAAGGCCTTGCCGTTGGTATGTATTCTTGTATCATTCCTATCCTTATTATCTGCCTAACAATTTATTTTGCTTACCACTTTGCTGGTCTTTACGGAATTGGGATTGCTGCAGTTGGTATGCTTGCAACAACTGGTGTAACCATGACAGTTGATGCTTATGGACCAATCTCAGACAATGCTGGTGGGATTGCAGAAATGAGTGAACTCGGTCCAGAGGTTAGGGCCATTACAGACGGTCTTGACTCTATTGGAAATACAACAGCAGCTATTGGAAAAGGCTTTGCTATCGGTTCAGCTGCTCTGACAGCACTTGCTATGTTCTCAGCTTACGCATCAGCTGTCGGTCTTGAATCTATCAATATTATGACTCCTCAAGTTGTTATTGGTCTTTTCATTGGTGGGGTCCTTCCTTTCTTCGTCGGTGCCAATACAATGAACTCAGTAGGTTCTGCTGCTGCTATGATGGTTCAGGAAGTAAGAAGACAGTTCAGAGAAATCCCTGGAATCATGGAAGGAAAAGGTACTCCTGACACAGAGAGATGCGTTGCCATTGCAACACAGGCTTCTCTTAAAGAAATGATTGCACCAGGTATCGTTGCTGTTGCAGCTCCTATCGCCGTTGGGTTCCTTCTCGGTAAAGAAGCCCTTGGTGGGACTCTTGCTGGTGCTACTGTAACAGGTGTTCTTCTTGCTCTTTTCATGGCCAATGCTGGCGGTGCTTGGGATAATGCTAAGAAAGCAATTGAACAAGGACAAGTTGAAGGTGAAAAGAAAGGGACAGAAGCTCACGCTGCTGCTGTAACAGGTGATACTGTTGGTGACCCATTCAAAGATACTTCAGGTCCTGCAATGAACATTCTCGTAAAGCTTATGTCCATTGTTGCCCTTGTTATTGCTCCACTTCTTTAAGAGCAAAACAAAAAATTAAAATAAATAAAAAAAGCCTCGATTTTCTCGGGGCTTTTTTTTGCCTAAAAAAATTTAAGATTTCCCATCCAATGGTATTACTCCTATAATAACGAGGTTTTTTTAGTACACCTTTTTATTTTGGAGCACTCTCATGACCCCTTTCATTCTTATCTCTGACGGTTTTGACAAAGAGCTTTTTCAAAAGCTGAAAGAAAATAACCATTTTCAAGTTCACCCTGAATCCAAAGTTAACAAAGAAGAGCTTATGGGACTTCTTCATAAAGTCGAGGGGCTCGTCATTAGATCAGCAACAAAAGTGACTGAAGAAATATTAGAACACGCACCAAATCTAAAATATGTCATCAGAGCAGGGGCGGGCACAGACAATATTGATAAAAAATCATGTGGACTTAAAGGGGTTAAGGTTTCCAATACTCCAGGGGCCAATACAAATGCAGCGGCTGAACACGCCATTGCCCTTATGTTTACTCTTTTAAGAAACACTGCTGAAGCTCATCATTCAATGAAAAATGGCCTTTGGGAAAAATCGAAGTTTGGAGGCCTTGAACTAACAGGAAAAAGAATTGGAATTTTGGGGATGGGTCGAATTGGTCAGACTCTAGCAAAAAGACTAAGTGGCTTCGAACCACAGATTTCTTTTTATGACCCTTTTAAAATAGAAATCTCAGACCCACAAATTAAGCAAGTGGATAAAATGGAAGAAATCTTTCAAACCTGTGACATCATCACTATGCATCTTCCCCTCCTCGAAGAAACGAAAAATCTTATAGATAATAAATTTTTATCATTAATGAAAAAAGATGCTCTTCTCATAAATGCTTCTAGAGGTGGTATTATCAACGAAGAAGACCTTGCCAAAGCCCTTAAAGAAAAGAAAATTAGAGGTGCTGCTCTAGATGTTTTTTCTGAGGAACCTCTACCCGAAGAATCTCCTCTAAGAAAAGTTCCTAACCTCGTTCTAACTCCCCACCTCGGAGCGAGTACAGCGGAGTCTCAAAAAAGAGTAGGGGAGATGGTTCTTGACCAACTGGAAAAGTTCTTTGTTCACAACACGCTATTAAATGAGGTAAAAGCATAAAAATGACCTCCTTTGGAGACATTTTTAAAAAAGGAAAAATTACCTATGAAAACGATGGCCATAATTGGTTCTCAGTGGGGAGATGAAGGAAAGGGAAAAATAACAGACCTCTTAGGACAAAAGTGCGATATCGTCGTAAGATTTCAAGGCGGTAATAACGCCGGTCATACAATTATTGTAGGAGACAAAAAAATTGTCCTCCATTTGATTCCCTCTGGTATCCTTCACCCTCACACAGTTTCGGTTATAGGCCACGGGGTTGTCTTTGACCCCCTCTCTTTTAAGAGTGAGTTCGAGGAAGTAAGGCAATCAGGAGTTGAAATCAACCCTAATAATTTAAAAATATCTATAAACTGCCCAGTCATTACAAGTTACCACAAACTTTTAGATTCAGGGCGAGAAGGGCATGCAGATTCGACTAAGATTGGAACTACAGGTAAAGGAATTGGTCCATCTTACGAAGATAAAATTGGTCGAAGGGCCATCAAAACCCATGACCTTCTTGATAAAAATTTACTAAAAGAAAAGCTTACGAGTATCCTTTTAGAAAAAGAAGTCCTTTTCAAAAACCTTTACCACGTTGAATATCCATCTCTAGAGGATGAGACAGAAAGGCTGTTTGAATTAGGCCAATTTATAGCTCCCTATCTCACAGATACATTTTCTTTCCTTCAAGATCCCTCAAGAAGAGATAAGAAAGTTCTTTACGAAGGGGCACAAGGGGTCCTCCTTGATATTGATTATGGAACATATCCCTTTGTCACTTCGTCTAATACCTCGGTAGCTAGTATTTATTCTGGAGCTGGTATTCAGCAACATTTTGTTGAAGAAGTATTAGGAATTACTAAAGCCTATACAACAAGAGTAGGAGAAGGCCCCTTTCCAACGGAGCTTCATGATGATGTTGGAGAAAAAATTCAAAAAGTAGGCCACGAATTTGGGGCCACAACTGGCCGAAAAAGAAGGTGCGGTTGGCTTGACCTCCCACTTTTAAAATATTCCATTGAGTCGTCAAAATTAACCTCTCTTGCTCTTACAAAACTTGATGTTCTAACCGAAGTAGATGAGCTAAAAATTTGTACGAGCTACAACTATAAAGGAGAGGTTATAAAGAGTGCTCACCCTGGAATTAACCTCTATCAAGCTGAGCCTGTTTACGAAAATATGGAACCTTTCAAAGATAAATTTGAGAATGCGGGGGATTTAAGCCCTCAACTGAAGGCATTTATAAAAACAATCGAAACATTTGTAGAAATTCCTGTCGGAATTCTTGCCTATGGACCTGAAAGAAATCAAATTCAATTTTTAAAAGATTATTTTTAGGACCTATATTAATGTGTCGACAAGCTTCCCACTGAGAGCTCCATTTGAAGCTTCTTCAATAAAAACCTTTCGGATTTGATTTGAGAGGTCTTCTTCTGTATCCACAGCAAACCTAACAAAATTAGAAGTATATCCCTCAAAAAGACCTTCTTTATTTCTTCTTTCAAAAAGAACTTCATTAAACTTACCAACCATTGCCTCAGAAAAGGAAATCAATTTTTGGTTTCCAAGATTATTCACAAGAGAAACCCTATCCTTTTTTATTTCCCCAGAAATATGGCCAGGCAGGTTAGAAGCTGTTGTTCCTTGCCTTTTAGAATAGGGAAAAGCGTGGAAATGAGTTATAGGTAAGTCCTTTAGCAATTGATAGGTATCATTGAAGTCTTCCGTATCTTCGCCAGGATGACCCAAAATAATATCAGCTCCAATAGCACAGCTTGGGAAAGCCTCTTTTAGCTTAAAGATAACGCTCTTATACTGTTGGACATCATACTTCCGCCTCATGGACTTCAATATTGTATCGGACCCACTTTGAAGAGGAACATGAAAGTGGTCCAAAACTTTGGGGGAGCTTTTTAACACCTCTAGAAGCTCATCAGTAAAAGTGTTAGGTTCAACGCTTGAAAGTCTGAACCTCTCAAGGCCTTCAATATTCAGAATTTCTTTTACTAAACTCGCTAAGGATGTTCCTGAAGTTGCTTCATACTCACCAATGTTCACGCCCGTTAAAACAATTTCTTTAAAACCCTTGTGAACAAGGTCTTTGGCCCTAGCAACAGCGTTTTCCAAAGAAATAGTGCGGGATCGACCTCTTGCAGCAGGTATAATGCAAAATGAACAAACGTAGTTACAACCATCCTGAATTTTTAAAAAAGCTCTTGTATGCTTATCAACAGTCGTCGTTCCAGCACCATAGAACTCTTTTGATTTTTTGATCTTTATAATAGGAGTTTTTGATTCTTCTTTTAGATAGTCAAAAACCTTATACTTTTCCGAAGTTCCTAAAATAAGGTCAACGCCTTCCATTTCAGCAACTTTACCAGATTCCATTTGAGCATAACACCCCACAACAACAACTTTACCATCAGGGGAACTCTTATTGGCCTTTCGGATGATATTCCGACAGGTGGAATCAGCACCATCTGTCACAGTACAAGTATTAATAAAAACCACATCAGCTTTCTCACCAAAAGGAACTATACTGTACCCACGGTCGACAAAGTCCTGCGCAATAGAGCCTGTTTCTGAGAAGTTCAGACGGCACCCTAAAGTATGTAATGCGACCTTTTTATCCATTTTCATTAACTCTTTTATTACTTTTTAAACCTCGAAAACTAGTATGGGCCCTGAACTTTGTCAAAAACCTGGAGTCCAAGGTTTACTATTTTTACAGGGCTCCCAGCTTTCGAAAAATTTATATTTACCATATAAAAAGACATTGACAAGATAACAGCTATCACCTATCTTTCATTCCACGAAAGCAGTTCAGTGGTCCCCTAGCTCAGTTGGTTAGAGCATCTCCCTTTTAAGGAGA
>DKQD01000028.1:0-151 GCA_002474345.1 Bacteriovoracaceae bacterium UBA7317 | reverse complement strand
CTCCCTTTTAAGGAGAGGGTCCTGCGTTCGAGTCGCAGGGGGATCACCAATAACTTTCAGCATAATAAGCCAAGTCTACAGTTATGCTCCTATCGTCTAGCCTGGTCTAGGACTACGCGTTTTCATCGCGTCAACAGGGGTTCGAATCCCC
>DKQD01000020.1:72044-93646 GCA_002474345.1 Bacteriovoracaceae bacterium UBA7317 | reverse complement strand
GGACCTACTATCTCTTATGGCTTTGGAAGAGGGTTAAGGGATCGTCTTGGTATTGTAAGAGTTTGCATAAGCCCCGAAAAAGAGCTTATGAGCGTTGTTGTAAACCGCTTTGAAGCTGAAAGAATTTTTGAAGTCATGATTCAGGTTGGGCGCCTTGATGTTCCAGGTGAAGGCTTTATTTATACAATACCGATCTCGAAAGGTCTTAACAGTTTAACGAGCTTTACTTCTGATAGTTTGTATGGGGTTTCCATACCACAGATTATTAAGGCGATTGATGAAATTAAGGGAAATACGGATTGGAGAAGTCAGGCAGACCTAGGAGAAGGCATTAGCAATTCAAATAATGTTGCTGATCGTACTTATTTGGAAAATTTAGTCCGGCTCACCTGTGTGGCCATCCGTGGAGAGGGTGATATTCTTATCAGGGCCGCTCTTGATGCCGGAGCACCTGGTGCTAGTGTTGCCTTTGGTCGTCAAATGGGTGAAGAAAAAACGATGGGTAATACTTCTATTAAGCTGAGTAACGAAAGAGAGATTATTCAATTAACTTTAGCGCCTGACAAAGTTGAAGAAATTTTAAATGCAATTTTGAAAAAGGCAAGTGAAGAACAATTTGAAGATGTGTACTTTTATACTCACGTTATTCCTAAGGCCTTCACTTATTTGGGTCCTCCTAAGTAGTTTTTTAAAAGAGTTCCGCAAGAAGGCAACGAGCGCTACCGCCACCTAGGTCCTCAATAGTATCAAGAGGCGTATGGACAAATTTATTGACGTGGTTTGATAAGCTTTTTAACTGAAAGTCAGTAAAGCTCTTATAGGCCCTTGTGGAAAGAATTAAAAAAGGTTCGTCGAAGCTATTTTTGACTTCAATGACATTGGCACAGAATGAATACATCTGTTCTTTTGAAATAACAATAAGGTCCTTGGAGGATTCCAGTTTTTGTTGAACCTTTTTCCGATTCTTTGGGTCATCTATAGCATCAAGGCAAACGATTGCAAAGTTAGTCCCTATGCACATCATAATATTAGTGTGATAAATGGGCATTTCAATATTTGTATTAAAAGTGATGAGTTCTTTGTACTTGAACTTTTCTGCCCAATATTTAACAAGGTCAGGGTTTGTTCTTTTGGAAATTGCAGCGAAGGCCTTGCGGTTTACTCGATCAAGGACTAAAGAACCCGTACCTTCTAAAAATAATGGATCAGGTCGTTTTTCATAGAGCGATAAGTCTACAATTTCAGAGTATCCAACAAGAAGGTGTTTAATAATAGATTCTTTTTTTTCCTTTCTCCTATTTTCAAGAAACATTGGGTAGAGGCAAAGGCACTTGGTCCCATCTTGGTTTCTATGTGTTGAAAGCCAGTCATTGGGAAAAAGAGCATCAGGGGTTTCTTTATCAAGGCATTCAAAAATGTGGAGAGTTAGATCCTCTTTGAGGAGGATATCTGAAAGAGCTGTCCATTCGAGAAGTGCTTTTGATTTAGGGCTTTGGATTTTTATATCTTTTTTTATAAATAAATTATCTTCTATTGATAGTTTATTTGAGCTAAAAGTGAGGGATTTTACCATGAAGAAATGGTTGGTTGTTTGCTCAAAAACATTCTTTTGTGCTGGAAATGACTCAATTGGGTTTGAAAATGATTTTTTATTATTCTTTACTTCTAGCATAAAAAATAGACCACCTTTGGGAATTTCTCCTGTAAAGTTGCTTCTTGCCATTTTTGGTTACTTAGTAAAAAAATACAAGAAAAAAGTGTATGAACTACTCTATATAATCTGGTGGAATATCTTCGTCATTTGTTGGAGTTGGTTTCTCTGTTTTCCATGAGCAGGGTTTGTCGATAAAGCGCTGCCAAACATAGTAGAGGTTTATTCCAAATTTTTGATTCAGATCTTCAATAGACAAAGAGGACCCTTTTTCTTTTAAAAACTCGTCCGCATTTTTAGGGTAATCTATAGAAATATAAAACTCAGTAGAAAGCTTCTCTTTAAAGTCTATAACTCTCTCCCAGACACCTTCTTCAACTTCCAAAAATCTATTGGTCCTTACTTTAAAGAGAACCTGCGACGGTTTCTCTCCAGTTTCTTGTTTAAACTCCCAATTGAGGTAGACAAGAATAAGTTGACCATTTTTATTTTTCATAGGTGTGGTCATTTCCATTGGAATATTATTTAAAAACTGTTGGTTATTAATACTACCCATAATGCCTTCTCCTAAAATAAATACAAACTAAGCTTTCGGTTAATGGGTTTAAGAAAGATAACTTTAAATATGAAAAATATAACATGAACTTTTTTACCTGGTATTTTTTGTTTTTTTAAAGAATGAAAATAGTATTAAATTTAGAAACCGTAAACATGGAGCAGGATTTGATTAACTCAAAAACTTTGAGAATTGCCGCTATCGTAGGCTCATTTGTATGTTCAAGTGCCTTTTCAGGTACGATAGATGACATTAAGAAAAAAGGTTACATCCAGTGTGGTGTTAGTGGACAAGTTCCAGGTTTTTCTTCACCAGATTCAAAAGGTGTTATGAAAGGCTTGGATGCAGATACTTGTCGTGCTGTGGCAGCCGCAGTTTTAGGTGACTCCAAAAAAGTTAAGTTTACTCAACTTAGTGCTCAACAAAGATTTACTGCACTTCAATCTGGTGAAATTGATATTCTTGCAAGAAATACAACTCATACTCTAAGTAGAGATACAGCTTTAGGGCTTAATTTTGCTCCTATCACTTTTTATGACGGGCAAGGTTTTATGGTTCGTAAAAAAGATGGAATCAAGAGCGGAAAAGAGCTCGATGGAGCTGCTGTTTGTGTTCAGCAGGGAACAACGACAGAAAGAAATATTTCTGATTACTTCAGAAAAAATGGCATGAAAATGAAAGCCGTTATTTTTGAATCTAGAGACGAAACTTTGAAAGCTTATCTTAGTAAAAGATGTGATGTTTATACTACAGATGCTTCTGGCTTAGCTTCAGAGAGAACAAAGTTAAAAGATCCACAAAACCACGTTATTTTACCAGAAAGAATTTCAAAAGAGCCTCTAGGACCTGCTGTTAGGCATGGTGATGACCAATGGTTTGATGCTGTTAAGTTTACTATTTATGCTCTTTTTGCGGCGGAAGAAATGGGAATTACAGCTGCTAACATTGATTCTGATGCCATTCAAAAAAGTACTGACCCTAATGTTCAAAAACTTATTGGTAATACTGTTGGCAACGGAAAGAGTTTAGGTCTTACTTTAAAAGAAGGTAAGAAAGAAGTTTCAAATGAAAAATGGGCCTACAATGCTATTAAGCAAGTAGGAAACTATGCTGAAATTTATGAAAGAAATGTTGGACCAAACACTCCTTTAAGGTTGGATAGAGGTCTAAATGCTCTTTATACTAACGGTGGCTTAATGTATGCTCCGCCAATCAAGTAAAGAAATTTTTAAAAAGTAAAAAAAGGGCCTCATTAACAAGAGGCCCTTTTATTTTAAAAAAGATTTTTTTAGGTAATTGATGATAAATACTGTAAAAAAATGGTTTGACGATAACAAAAATAGATCACTATTTTATCAATTTATAACGATTCTTTTATTCATTTATATTGGTCATTTCTTTTTTAGCAATACAGTAACTAATTTAGAGAAACAGAAAATTGCTTCTGGTTGGGGGTTTTTAACAAAAGAAGCCGGTTTTCCCATTGGAGAAAGTGTCATTGAGTACAAACCTGCCGATAATTATGGAAAAGCACTCTCGGCAGGCTTTTTTAATACGGTCAAGGTTGCCATAATTGGGAACTTTTTAGCGGTGACCTTAGGGACTCTTATAGGTATTGCCAGACTTTCTCGTAATTGGTTAGTGTCTAGAATTTCACTTTGCTATATTGAAAGCCTTAGAAATATTCCACTCTTATTACAGCTTTTTTTCTGGTATACATTTATTACAGATATATTACCCATTGTCAGAAATGCTTTCAAACCCTTACCAAATGTTTTTCTTTCTAACCGTGGACTTGTTATACCTTTGCCTAAGTCAGATCCTGCTTTTGAATTAGTCGGTTGGGGATTTTTTTTGGCCTTGATTCTTATTTTAATTTTTTGGAAAATGGCAAGAAAGCATCAAGATAAAACAGGAAGGTCTCTACCTTTCATTAAAATAAGTCTATGTATTTTCATTATGATTCCTCTTTTGGGTTGGCTAATAGGTGGAGCTCCAACTGCAATGGATATACCTAAGCAAGGGCGCTTTAATTTTAGTGGAGGTTACACCGTTTCGCCAGAATTCATGAGTCTTGTTTTAGGTCTTGTCCTTTATACGGCTGCTTTTATTGCTGAAGTAGTAAGAGCAGGGATATTATCTGTTAAGAAGGGGCAAACAGAAGCCGCTGAAAGCTTAGGTCTAAAGCCTCATCAAGTATTAAGACTCGTTATTTTACCTCAGGCCTTAAGGGTTATCGTACCACCTTTAACAAGTCAGCTTTTAAACTTAACTAAAAACAGCTCCTTAGCTGTTGCGATAGGCTATCCAGACTTTGTGTCGGTATCCAATACAACTTTGAACCAAACTGGCCAGGCGGTTGAGTGTATCTTTTTAATCATTTTACTTTACCTTAGTACTAGTTTACTGACCTCTATTTTTATGAATTGGTATAATAAAAATATTGCCTTGGTTGAGAGGTAATGAATGGAAGAGAATAAAGAAGAAAAAAGTAGAATCAAAATTATATTAAAATGGCTTAAAGATAACCTATTCTATAATCCATTATCTTCTTTCATAACAATTCTTATCATTTATGGGATTATTAATATTCTTATTCCTAGTTATCAATGGCTCTTTGTTGATAGTCTATTAAATGGTGATGCCGAGGCGTGCAGAAAAGTAGAAGGGGCTTGTCTTGCCTTTTTAAAAGAAAAAACGAGGTATATTTTACTAGGAATGTATCCCCAAGATGAACATTGGAGACCTGTCTTAAATGTTTTTATTTACCTAGCTCTTCTTGTTTTTAGTCGAGACAGAAGTCGCTGGGGCAAGAAGTTATTAGGTTTATGGTTCTTTTTTGGAGTTTTTTCCTTTTTTCTTATGAGAGGAGGAATATTTGGACTTGAATTCGTTGAAACGGATAAATGGTCTGGTTTACCCTTAACATTAATGCTTGCAACTGTTGCTATCACAGTGAGCTATCCTTTAGGAATTCTTCTTGCCTTAGGAAGACGTTCTAAAATGGGAGTTGTTAGGCTTCTCTCAATTGGATATATTGAACTAATAAGAGGAGTACCTCTTATTAGTATACTTTTTATGTCCTCAGTGATGTTCCCGCTATTTTTGCCCAAAGGGATTGTTATTAATAAACTTTTAAGGGCCCAAGTTGCGATTATAATGTTTATCTCCGCCTATATGGCAGAAGTTATAAGAGGTGGACTTCAAGCAATACCAAATGGCCAGTATGAAGCATCGGATTCATTAGGCCTTAATTATTTTCAAAAAATGAGGCTTGTTATTCTTCCTCAAGCTTTAAAAATTGTTATTCCTCCAACAGTTAATACCTCTATTTCAATGTTTAAAGATACGTCACTTGTTATGATTATTGCTCTCCAGGATATGATGTATACAGCAAAAGGTGCAATGAGTGATCCGCATTGGTTGGGTTTTAGTGTTGAAGCCTATATCTTTATGGCCGTTTTGTACTTTTGCTTTTGCTTTTCTCTCGGAAAGTATAGCCGACGTTTGGAAAAAGAGTTAGACACAGGTCTAGCTTAAATCTAGGTAAGTTATAAAAAGGAAAATAGAATATGACAAATCCTCTAGTTATATCAGTTAAAAGCCTAGATAAATGGTTTGGAAAGTTTCATGTTCTTCAAAATATAAACTTAGAGGTAACTCAGGGTGAAAAAATCGTTATTTGTGGGCCTTCTGGTTCTGGTAAGTCTACTCTAGTCAGGTGTTTAAACCGCCTTGAAGTTCATCAAAAAGGAACGATCGTCGTTAATGGTATAGAGTTAAAGGATAACGTAAAAAATGTTGATAGCGTAAGAGCAGATGTTGGAATGGTCTTCCAGCACTTTAACCTCTTTCCCCATTTAACAATTTTAGAAAATCTGACTCTTGCCCCAATTTGGGTAAGAAAGATGAATAGAAAGGATGCCGAGGAAATTGCTTACCATTATCTTGAAAGGGTGCAAATTCAGGAGCAGGCAATGAAGTTTCCTGGCCAGCTTTCTGGGGGGCAACAGCAAAGAGTCGCCATAGCGAGAAGTCTTTGCATGAAACCAAAAATTATGCTTTTCGATGAACCAACTTCGGCGCTTGATCCTGAAATGGTTAAAGAAGTTCTTGAGGTTATGGTTGATCTAGCAAAAGAAGGAATGACAATGATTGTGGTGACTCATGAAATGGGTTTTGCCAAAGAAGTCGCTGATAGAGTTATTTTTATGGATTATGGAAAAATTATAGAAGAAAATGAACCCGGTCCTTTTTTCAGCGATCCTCAACACGATAGAACGAAATTATTTTTAAGCCAAATTCTAATTTAAAACCTTTAAAAGAAATTATATGGGCTAGTTATTTCTTTTCTTATTAAAAAGGGGTTAGCTAGTTTTTCTCATAAAAGAGTCTAACAATTTGCAGATTAATAAAAATAACTAAAATATTAAAATTAAAAAAAATAATAATAGTAAAAAATTAGCTTTTACATAAATAAGGAACTAAAGTGTCTGAGGCAAAAAGAATCCTCGTTACTATAAGTGGACAGGATAAGCCTGGTATTACCTCGAAACTTGTGAAAAAAATAATTAAAGGAAAGGGGAAACTTACAGGTATGGGGCAAGTCGTTATGCACGGCCTCCTTTCTTTAAGCCTTGTTTTTACAAAAAATGGTAATAATTATAATCATGACGATATTTTAAAAGACCTTCTCTTTGAAGCTAAAAATTTGAAACTTGAAATGAATTATGACTATATTTTAAGAGAAGATAATGACAACCGTCCGTCTATTGAAAACTCTGAAGATTTTATTGTAAAGTGTACCGCTTCAAATATATTACCGACTTCTTTTATTCATGAAATTTCCAAATTATTTTCTGATAATAATATCAATATAAGTAGGATTGATAATATCATTCCAAATAAGTTTCAGAGCCTTGAATTTTATATATCCTTATCTGATGGACATCATATACAAAAATTCAAAGATAAGATTTTAAATTGTGGAAAAGAACATAAGGCAGAAGTAACGATACTGGAAAACAATATTTTTAGAAAAAAAATTACTTAATTTAAAGGTGTGAGTATAAAACTATGAGGTTTGTAATTCCTTTTTTTTTTATAATAGCAGTTCTTCTATCAACTGAATCTAGTAGTAAATTAATAAAAATTGATAATTTTTACATCCAAGACAGTGAAGTTACGATTTCAAATTTTCATGTCTATTTAAAGAAACATAAAAAAAAGACGAAGGCGCAAATAACAGGAGGATCTTATCGTTGGGGAGCCGGTTGGGAGTTAAAGAAAAAATGGTCTTACTTAAGCCCTTTTGGAAAAAAAACGTCTTTTAATCTTCCGGCAGTTCATATTACCTGGAATGAGGCGAGATCCTATTGCCAGTTTTTAGGAGGAGACCTCCCAACTAAGAAACAATGGAAAAGAGCTGCTTATACTCAAATCTTAAAAAGCCAATCAAAGCCAACAAATTTTAAAAAAGGTCGCACTTACCCATATCCCTCAGGCGAAAGGGCAGAGGAAATGAATTTAGACTGGGAAAAGGACAAATTTATGGGGTTGTCTCCTGTAAAAAGTTTTAAATCAGGCATCAATGACCTTTATGACATGGGTGGAAATGCTTGGGAGTGGGGGCTAGATAAAAGAGGTAAGGAAAGAATCACTCTTGGCGCAAGTTTTTGGTATGGCCCGGAAAAGACAAAAGAAAGCGGCTTCCAGTTTAAAGACAAGGATTTCCACGTCGTCTACATTGGGTTTCGGTGTGTATTTACTTCAGTCCCAGAGAATGACCTCTAAAAAAAAAGTTTATAAGTCAATGAAATAACTATTTTCCTTAGATATGTCTAAAAGCCTCGTAGCCTCATTTTAAAAGAAACTAAAAGTGGCCCGTTTTAATGGAATAGAATATAAAGGTTG
Organism: Bacteriovoracaceae bacterium UBA7317; assembly: GCA_002474345.1. Classification (GTDB taxonomy): domain Bacteria; phylum Bdellovibrionota; class Bacteriovoracia; order Bacteriovoracales; family Bacteriovoracaceae; genus UBA7317. The sequence continues at coordinate 85,526 of DKQD01000020.1, read as the reverse complement.
TAGGTTGATAAAATTCACCGGAAGCAAGGAACTTCTTGAATGAAAGAGCTAAGCAAACTCAACACTGGTTTCTTTAAAAGAAATCTAATTCTTGCAAAATTAGCGACTCAACTTGGAAAAGAGCTTTTTTTCTCTAGCGAAAAAGAAGTTTCCGATAAATTTGGCCGCTATCTCCAAAATAAGATGGGCGTTCTTACTGAAGACCTAGGTCAGTTAAAGGGAAGTCTTTTAAAAGCAGGTCAGATCCTTTCTTTATATGGCAAGGAATTACTTCCTCCAGAAGTTGAAAATTTATTAGAGCAACTTCAATCACAATCATCATTTCTCAGTTGGAACCAAATTTCAAAGCAACTCGATCCAAAAATTTTAGAAGAGTTAGTTATATCTAAAAGTCCTATAGCAGCGGCGTCTATTGGGCAAGTTCATAAGGCAATTGACAAAGAAACAGGTAAAAAAGAATACGCTCTTAAGATACAGTATAAAAATATTCAAAGAGTTATAGACCTCGATTTGAAAGCTTTAAGGCTTCTTTTAAGTTTCACCAAAGTCGTTCCTAAAGATTACAACCTCGATAGTATTTTTAAAGAAATTAAGGTTATGCTTTTGCAGGAGATGGATTATGAAAAAGAAGCCAATTTAACGTTAAAGTACGCTTCTCTCGTTGGAGATAAGTACATAGTCCCTCAAGTTTTTAAAGAATTTTCAAGTAAAACCTTTATTTGTACAGCTTTCATTAAAGGACATAGTATCCAAGATGAAGTTCTTAATTTAAGTCAGACTAGCAGAAATAAACTTGGAAAAGATTTTTTTGAACTCTTTTTTAAAGAAATTTTTGAATGGAATTTAGTACAAAGTGACGCTCATGCTGGAAATTATCTCATTAAAGATAATAAGTGGGTTCTTTTGGATTTCGGTGCTACTAAAGAGCTTTCTAAAGAGATCTCTCAGGATTATCAGGGAATCATGAGAGGAATCGCTAGGAGAGACAAAAAGGCATTGTGGGATATATTAGAAAAACATAACTTTATCGATTTTAATCACACCGATGAAGGCCTTCTTTGGGATTATTTTTTATTGGTTAGTGAACCATTTACCAAAAAATACTATGATTGGGGAAATTCAAAAATTCCAACTCAAGCTTTAAATAGAAGTAAAGAGCTCCTAAAGAGGGTTAAGTTAAATTATCTTCCCCATCAAAACCTTTTTATAGATAGAAAAATAGGTGGTTTGTACTTTATCTTAAAAACTTTAAAAGTTAGCGGAGACATTATCCCTTGGGATTATTTAGATTAATTTTGTGGAGAGATTTCATTTTTAATGGGTGTTTCACTTTCACTATTTTGCCTTGTCCAGTATTTGTCTATCTGTATTCTTTTCATTTGTTATAGCTTCAAAAATTTACTCCCTGTATTGTGTAGTCCTCAATGTTTAAAGGAGTATCTAAGAAAATGAAAAGCTTTTTATTCTTATTTGTGGTTGCGTTTTTTCTTTCTACCGAAAATTCTCACTCCAGTATTTTCCCCGCCAAAAAAACTGTTTCCTCTGAGGAAGGGCGAGCACCTACGATTGTTTATGCCCCTAGAAAAATTTCAAAAGGTGAAAAGTTGTCTCTTATTATTTCACTGCATGGCTACTCTAGTAACCCATCGCAGCAGAGATTTGTGCTTCCTCTTAATTACCTCTCAAGCAAAAGGAAAACTATCGTAGCTGTTCCTTCAGGTATTAAGGACAAAAAAGGAAAAAGATTTTGGAGTGGCCTAAACTGTTGTGATGGCCATGCAGATCAAGTCCCAAATGACGTTTCTTTTTTGAGATCAATCATAAATAAATTAAAAAAAGAATATCCCATTAACGAAGATAAAATTTTTGTAGCTGGTTTTTCTAATGGTGGTTTTATGGCCTACCGTATGGCCTGTGAGGCATCAGACCTAATAAGTGGTGTCGTAAGCTTTGCAGGCTCCGGGCCCATGGAGTCCCAAAAATGTGAACCTATAAGACCACTTAAGGTTCTTCACATTCATAGCACAAAAGACAAGACAATTTTATTTGAAGGAAGCGGGCCCGCGGCCGGAGGGCCCTTTGAAGGTTCAAGGTGGCATCCAAGTGCTTACAAGACCGTCAGCTTTTGGGAAGAAAAAAATCTATGTAGCGGGGGGAGTTTTCAAGGATCTTCTTTTCGGGCGACATTAGGTCGAAAAATTAATGTGAAAAAGACTCACGGTTGTCAAGCAAACGGTAAAGTGGAGTTTTGGACTATAGATGGTGCGTCACATTACTATTATCTTGGATTGAGAGAAGTCAAAAAAATTTATGACTTTTTTGAAATAAAGTAAGAAGCATATGTGCTTTTAAGGTTTGGGCCAACTTTGAGGTTGGCCCAAAAACTTATTAGTTCGCTAAACCTAGCTGAGTCATCATAGTCATCATATCAAAGTAGTTATCGCATTTTTTAACCTTTCCATTTTCAATTTCGCCAATATAGCAGCCTCTGATTTGTATTTCTTTTCCTGTTGGGGGAATATTTCCATTAGGTGTTTGAAGAGGACCTGTGTGTTTTCCAATCCATGTCACTTGCAATGTTGCATGTTTTCCATCTGTTGTCGCATGATTAATAACACCCTTAACATTTGGAAATGCTTCCTTCCAGGCTTTCATTATTTCTACGATTTTTTCACTACCTTCAATCTTATTTTGGGTAGCAACTTCATCATAAACACAGTTGTCAGCAGTTAAGCTTAGCCACTTGTCCCAATTTTTGTCGTTAAAGGCTTCGATTTGATCTTTTGTTACATTAATTGCGTCATTATTTGACATAATACAACTCCTAAAAATAATTAATAAAAGTGCGTTCAATTTTTAATTAAATGATTAGCTTTGTCTACACAAAGAAAAATTAAACAAATGTAACTAAGGAAAATAAATTTAATGAATAAGAAGCTTTAAAGGGGATCTACTTTAATTAAGAATGCCTTTTGTTTGGGAGGCTATTTCCTTTTCTTCATCAGTTGGAACGACAAGTATTTTGATTACCGTTTGATCTTTGCCCTCCGCTTGAATTGCCTGTATGGTGCCTCTCTTTACATTCTTATTTTTTTCTTGATCTAGGTTTATGCCTAAATGATTAAGGTCTTTTAAAATCATCTCTCTAACAAGAGTTGAATTCTCTCCTATCCCCGCCGTAAAAACAAGTGCATCTAATTTTGGCAAAAGAGCGAGATAGGCTCCCAGGTATTTTTTTATTCGGTAACAATAAATATTAAGGGCCAATGTGGCCTTTTCATCTCCATTTTTTGAAAGTCTACTAATATCTCTTATATCATTTTTTCCACAAATGCCTTTTAAGCCACTTTTCTTATTTAATAGTAGGTCTATGGATTTTAAATCCATTTTTAATTCTCTTTCTAAAAAAAAGGGAATAGCGGGGTCAATATCACCGGACCTTGTCCCCATAACAAGTCCCTCAAGGGGAGTCATTCCCATGCTAGTATCAATGCTCTTACCGCCTTTTATAGCGGCCATTGATCCGCCATTACCTAAATGAAATGTGATTGCATTTAATTTTTCAATGGGAATATTTAAATAGTTTGCAGCAACTTTCGCTACATAATGGTGACTTGTACCATGAAACCCGTACCTCCTTAAACCATGTTTCTCATACAGGTCTTCTGGCAAGGCATATCTAAAAGCATGCTTAGGCATTGTCTGATGAAAAGAAGTATCAAAGACGGCAACTTGAGGTACCTTAGGGAAGAGGGACATGGAAACTTTAAGGCCTTCAAGGTTTGGAGGATTGTGAAGGGGGGCAAGTGGAATCATTTTTTCTATTCCCTTTAAAACCTCTTCATTCACTTTACAAGGGATTTTAAAACTTTCTCCACCATGGACCACTCTATGGCCAACGCCTTGAAGTTCGGAAACGCTATTTAAAACCCCAAGCTTTTTATCCAGAAGAATTGAGATTATTTTTTCCAAAGCTTCTTTATGATTTTTAAAGGGTGCTTCCTCTTCATAGGTTTTCTTACTTTTGGTTTCATAAATAAGGTGTGCCTTTTCTTCTCCAATTTTTTCAACCAAGCCTGAGGCCAAAACTAAATCATGGTCTAAATCAAAGATTTTATATTTAAGGGAAGAACTTCCTGCATTTAAGACAAGAATTTTCATTAGTGTAATTCCTGCGCCTGAATGGCCGTCATGATGACTGTATTAACAATATCGGGAACGGTGCAACCTCTACTTAAATCGTTCACAGGTTTGTTGAGTCCTTGAAGAAGGGGACCAATAGCAACAGCTCCAGTTTCTCTTTGAACAGCTTTGTAGGTATTATTACCCGTATTTAAGTCAGGGAAAATAAGTACGGTTGCTTGGCCTGCTACCTTTGAGCCAGGAATCTTTTTTTGCCCAACTTCAGGGTCAACGGCAGCATCATATTGAATAGGGCCTTCTATTTTTAAGTCAGGTTTTTTCTCCTTCACAATTTCTGTCGCCTTTTTCACCTTTTCGACATCCTCTCCCTTCCCAGAGGATCCAGATGAATAGGAAAGCATAGCAACTTTGGCCTCAATACCAAAAGACTCGGCAGTTTCTGCAGAAGCAATGGCAATTTCAGCAAGCAGTTCACTATCAGGGTTTGGATTTATGGCACAGTCGCCGTAAACCAAAACTCTGTCAGAAAGACACATGAAAAAGACGGATGAAACTGCTTTGACATCAGGCCTAGTCTTTATAAATTGAAGGGCAGGTCTTATCGTATGTTGAGTTGTGTGAACAGCTCCTGAAACCATTCCGTCTGCGTCGTCCAGGTGAACCATCATTGTACCATAGTAAGAGACGTCGCTCATGAGGTCTTTTGCCCCATCCATTGTGAGTCCTTTATGCTTTCTAAGGTTGTAAAGAACAGTCGTGTATTTTTCAAAATTATCGGAAAGTGTAGGGTCAACCAGGTTTGCCCTAGACAAGTTTAGCCCCAGTTTGGAGGCTTCTGACTTTATTTGTTCAATGTCTCCTAGAAGCGTTATTTCGACGATATTCCTTTCTAGAAGATGATGAGTTGCTTTTAAGACTCTGGAGTCCGACCCCTCAGGAAGAACAATATGGGACCTTCTTTTTTTTGCTTTTTGTGTACATATATACTCAAACATTTTTGGAGATAGAGCATCAGACTTAATTTGAACTATTTTTTTGGATAAAAGCTCAGTGTCTACATACTCTTCAAATTTTTTAAGAGCAAAATAAATCTTATCTGGTTCTTCAGGAAGAAATTGAGAGTGGAGGTCATCTAAAAGCGAGGCTGTCTCAAAAGTATTGTATTCAGTGGATAGAATGGGTAAAGAGTAAGGAAGTCCATCGAGAAGAGAAAGGACCGTCTTTGAGGGCCTTACACCAGAAGAAAGAATAATGCCTGCTATTGCCGGAAAGTTTTTTGACCTATGGGCCATAAGGACACCCATTATAATATCGTCTCTATCCCCTGGAGTAATGACAAGGCAATGATCAGTCAGGCGCTCTAAATAATTTGAGAGGTGCATGGCCGCAATAGAGTAGCGGTAGGCTTGATGAGATAGCTTTTCTTTCCCATAAAGAACTTCTGCTTTTAAGTATTGGGTGACTTCTCTCATTGTAGGGGATATAAGAAGAGGGTCTTCAGGAATGAGAGCGTTAATAACAAAACTATCTCTAAACTTTTTTCGAATTGTTTTTTTTAAAAATTCTTTATTCTCTTCAGGAACTCTATTGATAATGCTGCCAAGGACGTTTACTCCCTGGGACTTAAAGCCCTGAAATGAGTTTTTTATAAGAGAGGTAATCGACCTCTCATATTTGTCTTTAGCATTTCCGACTATAAGAACAGGAGTTGATAGGTTTTGAGCGATTTCTATATTTAGCTCAGCTTCAAAGGAGGTATTTGAGCTTTTAAAATTTGTTCCTTCACAAAGTATGAAGTCACAATCATCCTCTAAGTTTTTATACTTTTCTAAAATAAGTTCGAAAACCTTTCCTTTTAGCCCTTGGGAAATATATTCATTCACTTGATCCCAGTACAACCCAAATGTCTTTTCGTAAGGTATTGATAAGTTAAAATATTCAAGAACCAGTTTGATATGAGAGTCTTTTTGTTGACCTTCTTTTCGATCTATTATGGGTTTGAAAAAACCAACTCTTTGGACTCTCTTTAAAAGGAGGTCAGTAAGGGCAAGACTTACCAGAGATTTGCCAGATCTGGCCTCATTGGACGAGATATAGAGAGAATTTGCCATTTTAAGTTTATTACCTTCGAAATCAAAATTTTTTATTATGCAACAATTTAATTTTACCCGAAGTAGGCGGTCTTTAGTACCTCAGGACTTTTGCGGTAAATTTTCTCTATTTTAAGAGAGACCTCTTGAAAAAAAACGAGGTCTTCTGTGGATAGGCCATTTAATTTATCGCTATCTATATCTAAGACCATAAAGATTTTTTTATTTTGGTCCCACAGAGGAATAACAATTTCAGATTTAGAGTCCGGGCTACAGGCTATATGACCTTCAAATTTGTGGACATCAGGAACAAGAAAAGGCTTTTCTTTTTCCCAGCTTTGACCGCAAACCCCCTTACCTTTAGGAATGAGTGTGCAGGCCGGAGGACCTTGAAAGGGGCCTAAGATCAAATTGTCGTTTTTAACAATGTACGTTCCCACCCACAAGAGAGGAAGACTTTCCTTGATAATGGCAAGGATGTTTCCTAAGTTTGGAAGAAATCCAGTTTTTACATCGATTAAGGAGTCAATTTGTTTTAAAAGAAGTGGGTAATCGTTTTTTTCTGTGTTCATTTACTATTCCTTAATTTTTTTTCTTTTGTGGTGTTGTGCGTCAGGTGTCGGTTTTAGTCTGCTGTCTCCTATTTATTTAAAGTGTGATCCTAGAATTGTAAAATTTTCATGAAGGAGAAACTTTCAGGGTAGATTTTTTTTCTAAGACGAGAGACAATTTTCCTAGGCAGCCTTTGCACAAAGATCTCCTGGTTATTAAGTCCATAGGGGGTCTGACCTGTATTTAGGCCTATTGTGGATGTCCAGCCGTTAAAAGGAATCCCGAGGTCTGAAAAACCGGTATACTCCCTATGGTCTTAACCAAAAAAATTTTCCAAAAAGCGAATTGTTGACCGGCCCAAACTTTAAAATAATCCTCTAACTTTTGTTGATTTTATGAATGAAAGGTATCTAAAAAAGACCTTTGATAATTTCTCCTAATTTTATTAAAAGAAGAACGACATTATTTTTGTAAGGAGAGGTTATTATGAAAGGTCACCCGGAAATTTTAGACTGTTTAAATCAACTGCTTTGTAATGAAATTACAGCTGGTAATCAATTTATTGTTCACTCAAGAATGCTTGAAAGTTGGGGCGTCAAGAAGCTAGGAAAACTAGAATATGATGCTTCTATGGATGAAATGAGCCATGCTGATGAAGTTATTAAAAGAATCCTTTTTTTAGAGGGGGTTCCCAATGTTCAAAAAATTGGTCGCATTCAAGTAGGTCTTTCAGTTAAGGAAGTCCTTGAAGCAGACCTTAAATGTGAGCATATAAATTTTAATGATCTTAAAAAGTTTGCTGCTAAAGCTGAAGAGCTCCAGGATTATGTCTCAAGGGATTTATTTGTAAGTATTCTTAAAAGTGAAGAAGAGCATATCGACTGGTTGGAAAGTCAGCTCCATTTAATTCAACAGATGGGTATTGAAAACTATATCCAAAGTCATATGGAATAGTTAAGTTGTGTTTTGACAAACTTTTGTTTGCTTAGGTAAACAAAAGTTTTCAGAACTTCAAAAAACTCTTTGACAAAAAAGTTGTGTCGTGGGACATTTTGGAAACTTTTATGGGGATTTGCTGCGCGTCATCCTTTCCCTATTTATCTTAACTAAGGATATTAAAATGAGACCTTCTTTTTCTCTACTAGTGCTAATTCTTGTCTTGATTTCCTCTTGCGCTATGTTTTCAAGTGATAAAAAAGACTTAAATAAAAATATAAGCCTCTACAAGGCAAAGGCAAATGAGCTTGTTATAAATATTAAAGGGAAAAAGTCGTTTGGACAAATTAGGACTATGAGTAATGAACTACTTAAGTTAGGTGGTCTTGTTATTTCCGGTTATCAAGAAAAGGATAAAAGCTGTAAGGCCTATTTAGAGAAAGTCTTAGAGGCTCAAGCCAAAATGCTGACACTAAAACTTGAAGAAATCGAAGGGCAATACCATGAAGGAGCGGCTCTTCCTGAAACAGATAAGGACCTTTGTATAACTGCGAAAGAGCTTGTGGTTCACCCCGCAACAGTTGTTATTTTATCTCGTTTGGAAGATAATGCGTCTAACCGAGAATCTATGGAAGAAGAGCTAAAAGAAGTTATTAACCACGTTGAAGAGCTTAAATAAAATAAATAAAAAAGAAAATCTAGGCTCTTTTCACAATTAAATTTTCTTTACTAATAAGGAGATAGAGACAGCTGGTCTCTAGGGACTGTTTTTGATGTTAATATTGTTTTCATTGGCCAAATTATTTAGGAACTGCCTTTTTGTATTGTCCTTATTTTCAACTAAATCTTATGCCTCTAAAAATTTGAAGGAAGTAAACCTATATTCTTATAGGCAAGAGTTTTTACTAAGACCTCTTTTAAAAGCGTTTGAAAGTACAAGTAAGATCAAAGTAAATGTTGTCACTATGAAGAAGGGAATCATCCAAAGGCTCAAAGCTGAGGGGAAAAATTCTCCTGCTGACCTAGTTTTAACGGCAGACATAGCCAATTTAGAGTTACTGTCCAAAGAAGGTCTTCTTCAAAAGCTTAATCTCAAAAAAGTTGAAAAAAATATCCCTAAAGATTTTAGGGACCCAAAGGGTTATTGGGTGGGCCTTTCTGCTAGGGCCAGAATAATCTATTATTCTAAAAAAAGAGTGAATCCAAAAAACCTAGGCTCCTATGAAGATTTGATGTCAAAAAAGTTTAAGGGAAGGATATGCTCTCGTTCTGGTTTACACCCTTACAATGTAAGCCTTCTGAGCTCTTTAGTCTTTCATCATGGAGAGGCGTTTGCCCTCAATTGGGCAAAAAAGGTGAGAGAAAACCTGGCCAGGAAGCCCCAAGGAAATGATAGAAGTCAAGTTAAGGCCATTAGTGAAGGTCTTTGTGACATATCCCTTGGGAATACTTACTACATGGGAAAAATGTTAGAAAAACCTAGTCAAAGGGAGTGGGCAAGTCGGACAGGTATCTTTTTTCCAAACCAGAAAACCTCAGGCTCTCACATAAACATTACGGGTGTTGGAATTACCAAGAGCAGTCGTAATGTAGAAGGGGCGAGAAAGCTTGTCGAGTTTCTTACAGGAAGCCTGGCACAGCACATGTATGGACAAGTTAATCACGAGTACCCACTTAAAGAAGGGGTCCCGGTATCGGGGATTGTAAAATCCTTTGGAGCAAACCAGCTAGGAATTACGAATGGATATTTCAAAAGAGACCTCAAGGCCTTAGTAAAATTATCTGAGCTTAGGTCTAAGTCCATTAAACTTCTAAATAAAGCTGGCTTTGAGTAAGGGAGAATGTTGTAGATGAAAAAGGTCCTAAGGTTAAAAAGGGTCTGGGTCCTTCTCGTTTTGTCTGCTCTTTTTTCCCTTCCTTTCTTTTCAACTCTACTCTTATCCGTTTCACCTGATGAGCCAGTTTTTAAGCACCTTTGGGAAACGGTTCTACCAGGTTATATTAAAAATACCTTTTTATTAATGATTGGTGTTGGTATTGGTTCATTCTTTTTAGGTCTTGTCACGGCAACTTTAGTCTCCTTTTTTAAATTTCCAGGGCGTCAGCTATTTCAAAAATTTTTAATTCTTCCCCTTGCTATACCTGGTTTTGTTATTGGAACGGTTTACCTTCAGTTTTTCGAGTATAGTGGCCCTTTTCAATCCCTCATCAGAAAATTGTTTGGTTTTCAAACAGCAAGTGAATATTGGTTTCCTGAAATAGCTAGTTTAGGAGGCGTTACAGTTGTTTTAAGCTTTATCCTCTTTCCCTATGTCTTTATGACGACTCGGTCTGCTTTTATGGAGCAATCTCAAAGGTTTTTCGAGGTTTCTAGGTCTTTGGGTAAAGGTCCCATTCGTAGTTTTACCTCAGTGATTCTTCCCCTTAGCCGACCTTCTCTAACTTTGGGCCTCAGTCTTGTTCTCATGGAAGCTGCCTCTGATTTTGGTACTGTCCACTTTTTTGGCGTGCCGACTTTAACGTCAGGGATTTATAGTGTTTGGCTTCAAATGAATAATTTAGGGGGAGCGGCTCAATTAGCTTCTATGCTTTTAAGCTTTATGATTCTTTTTATAACGTTAGAGAAATGGTCTCGAAGCCAAAAGAGTTATTATTCCCTTAAGGGTAATCACAGGCAAATGGAGCTTAAAGAGCTCAAGGGTTTAAAAGGTTTTGCCGCTTTTTCTCTATGTTTAATTCCACTTTTTTTTGGTTTTCTCTTTCCTTTTTCTCTGCTTCTTTTTTGGAGTTTTTCTCATATCGGTCAAATCGAGTTTTCGCGCTTTTTAAATGATTTAGGGCACACGATCTTTTTGGCCTTAAGTGCTGGAGGGCTTTGCCTTCTCTTTTCTCTTCTTTTTAATTATATCCAAAGAAGTTTAGGGAAAAACAGGCTTGTTGAGGGGATGGTATCTTTTGCAACTTTAGGTTACTCGATACCTGGACCTGTTTTGGCCTTAGGAGTTCTAATCCCCCTAGCTAAATTTGATAACTTTATAGACTCTATCGCTCTTTCTCTTTTTGGAAATGGGACGGGTCTTATATTCAGCGGTAGTGTGGCGGCCATTCTTTTGGCCTACTTGATCCGTTTCTTTGTTTTATCCTATGGCTCGATTCAAACTGGCTTTTTACGTATTACACCTAAAATGGATGAAGCTGCTATTCAGCTTGGAGCTGGCGTTTTTGACAGAGTTTCTAAAATTCATGGACCACTTTTAAAAAGATCTTTGGCCACATCTTTGATTTTAGTTTTTGTTGATTCAATGAAGGAGTTACCGGCGACATTAATGTTAAGGCCCTTCAATTATAATACCCTCGCTACGAGACTCTATGAATTGAGTAGTGATGAAAGATTAATGGAGTCTGCCCCTTGGGGAGTCGCGATAGTCTTATCAGGCCTTTTACCCTTAATTATTTTAGGCCACCCTTTTGGGGGGAAGAGGAATAATTTAAAAGAAGAGGAGAAAGAAAGTTGAGCCATGTTTTATCATGTAAAAACCTTTTAAAGATATTTGGAGAGCATAAAGCTGTAAGTGATTTAACTTTTTCTTTAAAGAAAGAGGAGATCCTTGCTATTTTAGGTCCATCAGGCTGTGGAAAATCAACTTTGCTTCGAATGATTACAGGTTTTGAAAGACCTGATAAAGGTGAAATCCTTGTTGAAAATAACTTTGTCTTTAGTGGTAGACTTAATATTCCTCCTGAAAAGAGGAATATTATGATGGTTTTCCAAGATTTGGCCCTTTTTCCTCATATGAACGTCTTTGATAATATTTCTTTTGGTCTCTCATCCAAAAAAGGCAAGAAAAAAGGAAATGGAGAAAATAAAAAATTTATAAGGGAAAGAGTTTCTTCTCTTCTTTCCCTAGTAGGTCTTCCAGGTTTTGAAAAAAAACTCCCTCATACTCTTTCAGGCGGAGAACAACAAAGAGTGGCCTTGGCCAGGGCCTTGGCTCCTAATCCTGATGTTCTTTTACTAGATGAACCTTTTAGTGGTTTAGATGCTCACCTCAGGGTTCGTTTACGTGAAGACATGAAGAAAATCCTTAAGGCCAATAAGACAAGTGTTATCCTCGTAACCCATGATCAGGAGGAGGCGTTTTCTTTCGCCGATAGGCTTTTGATTATGAATAAGGGGCAGCTTGTTCAATCAGGTCTTGGAAGAGAGCTATACAATGGCCCAAAAAATTCATTTGTCGCATCATTTTTAGGCGAGGCCAATTTTTTGACGAAAAAAGAAGCCTTTTATTTTAAAGGTCTTGATAAAGAGCTTGTCCTCGAAGAAGAGGAAAAAGAGGAATATATATTAAGGCCACACGATATTGTTTTAAAGAAAGTTGATAAAGGTTCGAAGCTAGAGAAAAGCTCATTGAAAGGAGTTATTAAAGAAGCTCAATATTTAGGCGAAATGATGTCTTATAAATTACTTTTAAAATCAGAGGAGAGTCGTGAAAGAACCTTTGTCGTGAAGAATTTTTATAAAGATTTTTTTGAGAGTGAAGAAGAGGTTAGCGTTCAAATCCAAAAAATTAGTGGAGTTGGGCCATAACTATCTGTTTTTCAAATTCTAAATATTTTTTTAGAGGGTTTTTAAGTACTCCAAAAGGTCTTCTCTTTTCCCTTTTTCAGCTTTAAAATCGATACCGCCAAAAAAGACTTTTTTATCCTCGTGTCCTCTATTTGAGAAACTTTTAAGTTCTGTATTATAAGTGGCCCTACCTCCCTTTCTCCATTCAAAACCAACGAGCTTTTTATCATAGTTTATATTTCCTCTCCTAAACTTTTTTGGCCTTTCACTTGGGACAAGCATGTGGTAAAGGCTTGGGACAGATCCGTTGTGAAGGTAGGGCGCCCTTGCCCAAATTCCATCAAGTGGCATGGCTATGTAGCCTGGGTTTTTAGTTCTATCTTTTATAATTTCGTCTTGGGGAAGGTCGCAGTTATGTTTGTTTCCAACCTTACAGGCAATTTTTAAATTTTTGGCGACAAGCTTTAAGGCCTGAGGGGTTAAACTGAGGGCCCTGTAGGGGTCTGTCTTAATTCTTTTAAGAGGAATAAACCTTGTGACTCCGTGGCACTTTTGACAAGTCTTCTTGTAAATGGCTTCACCTCTTTTAGCCTTTTCGGAGTTTACCAAAAAGGGGTAGGGTGCCGATGGGAGTTTCGAAAGAAATTTGACGTTGTAGTGGGCATTTTCATAGTTAACAAGTTTTGGATCTCCAACAAGCCCAACTTCTGCCCCTAAATTTCTAAAGAGGGGCCTTTTTAAAATGCCATCCCATTGGGCAAGTTTTCTGTCATCTTGTAACCAGGCACTGGTATTATCTACCATCGCAGGCCCAGGGCCAAAGTGGCTTTTGACAAAAGCTTTATCATTTAATCTATTTTCCGGGATGGCCAAGGCCACCATTGTTGAGAAGGCCTCAAGAGAACCAGGCATCCCTCCATTGAGGTAATGGGCCATAGACCCGTAATGAGGTGCCAATATATTGTCGAGCCGGCTTTTTCTAAAAACGAGCCCCTCTTTAACGAGCTTTAAAATAAGATCTGTTTCTTTTAAGAAAGCGGCCCTATCCAGAAGTTCCTGGGCCCTATAGCGCTTTTCTTTGTAAAGGGTTCCTAGCTTTATTTTTTTAACGGCTTTTCTAAAGTTTTTTGCATTATACCTTTTATCTTGAATGACTTGAAAAAACTTTTTCTGCCAGATATTGGGGTCAAAGGT